>NZ_AP019547.1:1804981-2105812 GCF_013168275.1 Candidatus Nitrotoga sp. AM1P
CGCAAGGTTTCGGTGAAGAAGTAAAGCGGCGCATTATGATCGGCACTTATGTGCTATCGCACGGTTACTACGACGCCTATTATTTGCAGGCACAGAAAATTCGCCGCTTAATCGCGCAGGATTTTGTCGAAGCATTCAAGCAATGTGACGTCATCATGGGACCAACTACTCCCACCACTGCCTTCAATCTGGCCGAGAAAAACGATGACCCGGTGCAAATGTACCTCTCCGACATCTACACCATCGCGGTGAATCTCGCAGGCCTGCCCGGCATGTCCATCCCGGCAGGCTTCGGCGGCAATGGCCTGCCCGTTGGCTTGCAAATTATTGGCAATTATTTCGACGAGGCGCGCATGCTAAACGTGGCACATCAATATCAGCAGGTGACCGACTGGCACACCCGCACTCCGCAACATATCGAGATGTAAGGAACCGCACCATGCAATGGGAAATCGTTATCGGGTTGGAAGTTCATACTCAACTCTCGACTAGCAGCAAAATTTTTTCTGGCGCTTCGACCGCATTTGGCGCAGAACCCAACACCCAAGCCTGCGCGGTAGATCTGGCGCTGCCAGGCGTATTACCGGTGCTGAACCGTGGCGCAGTGGAACGTGCTATCAGGTTCGGCCTTGCGGTCGATGCGCATATTGCGCCACGCTCCGTGTTTTCACGTAAAAATTATTTTTATCCTGACCTGCCAAAAGGGTACCAGATCAGTCAGTTTGATTTACCCATAATTGGCCAAGGCTCGTTGACTATTCAGGTCCCTACAACGACCACAGGACAAACCTATAAAAAAGTGGTACGACTAACCCGTGCCCATCTTGAAGAAGATGCAGGAAAATCATTGCACGAAGATTTTCATGGCATGACCGGTATCGATCTCAACCGCGCTGGAACACCTCTACTGGAAATTGTCTCGGAACCGGACATGCGCTCTGCCACCGAGGCAGTGGCCTATGCCAAAATGCTGCACACCCTGGTGCGCTGGATCGGCATCTGCGATGGCAACATGCAGGAAGGCTCGTTCCGCTGCGATGCCAATGTCTCCGTGCGTCGCCCGGGGGCTGAATTAGGCACACGCCGCGAGATCAAAAATCTTAACTCGTTCCGCTTTCTACAGCAGGCTATTGAGTACGAAGCACAATGGCAGATAGATACGCTGGAGAACGGCGGTACTATCCAGCAAGCGACAGTGTTGTTCGATTCCGACAAGGGTGAAACTCGCGCGATGCGTAGCAAAGAAGACGCGCACGATTACCGCTATTTCCCGGATCCTGACCTGCTGCCGCTAGCGATTGATAATGAATGGATCGAACAGGTACGCGGCACGCTCCCCGAGCTACCACTATCCAAGCAGGCACGCTATGTTGCCGATCTCGGCCTATCTGTTTACGACGCCGACACTTTGACCTCATCACGAGAAATGGCAGATTTCTTTGAAGCGACGCTAAATGAAGTCCCCAAGGAAGCCAAGCTGTGCGCCAACTGGCTGATGGGTGATGTAAGCGCCTCACTTAACCGTGAAGATCGCGATATTACACAATGCCCAATCTCACCCAAGCAGCTAGGCGGTATGCTTAAACGTATTGCCGATGGAACCATTTCCAACGCCGCCGCCAAGGAAGTTTTCAAGATACTCTGGAGTGAAGGCGGCAACCCCGATACCATTATCGAAACAAAAGGGTTGAAACAGATCTCCGATGTCGGCGCAATGGCGGCAATGGTAGACGAGATTATCGCCGCCAACCCAGCGCAAGTCGCCGAATATCGTAGCGGCAAGGAGAAAGTGTTTGGCTTTTTCGTCGGCCTCGCCATGAAGGCCAGCAAAGGCAAAGCCAATCCTGCACAGATGAATGAAATTCTAAAGCGCAAACTGGCGGGTTAGTGTAATGCTTCGTTCCTCCTGGAACTTAAGCCCTGAAGACCAGATGCTCTAAACTTTGAGCATTATAAGGGTGGCAGAGAAATATTTAACAGATTTACCAACTCGATTGCAGTCGCCAAGCTTAACCTGCCAAGTGACTCTCATATGAGATACTCCTTCTCTTCCGCAACATGTTGCGAGAGAGAAGGAATGATTTTTGTCAGTATTGATGACCACGAAGTAAATAACTTACGAATACTGATGAGATATCCGGGAATAAAATTCCGTTAAAAAGCAAAAAGATGCATAAACATTTTTTCGCTCTTATCCCGCTTTTTCTTTATGTCGTCGTGCTATTTCTAGGTGTCTGGATACGACTTGACCAGTTTCTTGTCCAAACACTAAATGATGACGAATGGCATGCAATACATCAACTAATATTACATAGTCCTCGGGACATCCTAATGTCGTTTGGGTACGCCGACCATAGCATTCCCTTGACTTTGCTGTACTGGATAGAAGCATCGTGGATTGGCCTGAGCGAACTGGGTATGCGATGGCCAATGATGTTGTGCGGGCTTGCAACGTTAGTATTATTACCCTGGTACGTTTGGCGAACAGTCGGGCAGCGAGAAGCAATTTTGTTTGCCTCGATGCTGGCGATATCGCCAATGTTGATTGTTTATAGCCAAACCGCGCGCCCTTACTCTATTACCCTTTTGCTCGGCTATGTTGCACATTTTGCTTTTTGTCGTTACTGCAGCACAACCTCTCATCAGCTTGTTTTTGGTTCCTTATATGGAATAACGGCTGTGCTTGCAACATGGATGCATTTAATTGTAGGTCCGTTTGTGGTTGCCCCATTTCTCTATGAAGGGATTTCAATACTCCGAGCCCCAGCCTCTGAACGTCAATTTCGCTTTCGCCGAATATTGTTCCTTGGATTGCCAACGGCAATCGGCATGTTATTATTTATTTTGCCCCCTCTCTTGGCGAATATCACAGTAATTGGGGAAAAAAGTGGTATTAATGGCCCCAATTGGCAGACAATTGTAGGTGTATGGTATGTATGGTTTGGCACTCCATCGAGTATGGTGATCCTGATCTGCCTCGTGCTAGCGGTAATTGGAGTGCCAAGACTGTGGCGTGAACTGATGGTCGTTCGTAGTGCATTGCTTGGAATGCTCTTAACGCTGGTGATAATTTTGGTGACAAAACCAGCGTGGGTTCATCACCCAGTCACCTTCGGACGTTATCTATTACAAGCAATCCCCTTACTCTTACTTTTTGTGGCCGCTGGTTCTGCCCGGCTTGCTGACGCTCTTGAGCAAAAAATATGGCCAACACGTAAGGTTATCGGGGCTGCGATCCTGTTCACGCCGCCACTATTACTAGCTCTTCAATCGCCTTTAGCTAATATGCTACGACATCCAAATACCAATCTAACGCATCCAGTTTATTACTTTGACTTTCGTCCTGACTACAATTTAATTCTGAAGAGATCCATTAAAGATATCCCTCTCTCTTCCTATTGGTCGCAATTAGCTGCCTTGCCTCGTGATAGTTTGCATATTGCGATTGCACCTTTTTATTTTGAGAGCTACAACTGGGATGCTCCACGCTGGGAGCTCATCAGCGGACAAACTATAATTCCCGCTTATCTCACTGGATTATGTGTGGATTGGCGCTTCGGAGAAATTCTAAATATTGAGCGTTTCAATTTTAAAAATGCTGTTTTCCTGAGTGATCAGGCAAGTCTTGCTAAACACAAGATAGACCTAATTGCTTACCAAAAACCATATATGGTAAAGGAATACAATAATACCCAGCATCTAGTAGGTGAGGATACCTCGAATTGCGAAGCAGCCCTGCGTATCCGATTTGGATTGCCACAGTATGAAGATGATAAAATTATCATCTTTTCTTTGGATACAACTTCAAAGATGCATGGCTATGTTAAATAATAAAAAAATAATGGTAGTTATGCCTGCATTTCGAGCAGGTAAAACACTTGAAATCACATGGCGCAGACTCCCTCATGATATTGTTGATCATATATTGGTAGTAGACGATGCAAGCGATGATGACACGATTTCAATTGCGCAGAAGCTAGGAATTCCACTTAAGCTACATGCATCCAACCTGGGTTATGGCGCCAATCAGAAAACCTGCTATTCCGAGGCCCTTAAGAAAGGGGCAGATATTATTGTAATGGTGCATCCTGATTATCAATATGAACCGCGCTTGGTCACCGCGATGGCAGCTATGATCGAATCAGGTGTGTATGACATGGTGATTGGCTCTAGAATTCTTGGTGGTGGTGCACTCAAAGGAGGAATGCCTGCATGGAAATATATTGCTAATCGCGTGCTTACCGCAATTGAAAATCTGCTGTTAGGCGCAAAACTCTCCGAGTACCACACAGGATATCGTGCATATTCATTAAAATTGTTGCAATCCTTGCCATGGCAACAGAATTCTGATGATTTCGTGTTTGATAATGAACTATTGGCCCAGGCAATTATCAATAATTTCGCTGTCGGCGAAATCTCTGTGCCTACGAAATATTTCGCTGAAGCAAGTTCAATTAATTTTTCTCGCTCGGTTCGATATGGTTTCGGCGTTCTCATCACATCCACTCTAGGTTTTTTAGCCCGCTTCGGAATTTATCGTCACGTTTTATTCCGCAAGCCAGACTGACGCAACGCTATGTCAGACGCTTCTTCGAAAAAATCTGTAGTAGCGTTTCTTCCCGGCAAGATGCCTTCCTGGATCTACAGTTTTTATTTGCACGTCATAGCGGGATTTATCGCAACTGCAGCTCACTACTTCGTAATGTTTGTGTTGATCCAATTTGGAATGACGGGGCTGCTTGCTAGTATGCTCGGTTTCTGCGCGGGAGCCATCACCCGCTTTCTTTTATCATATTTTCACGTTTTTTCACCGACAGCAGGTTTTAGAAAAGCGATGTTTCGCTTTGTGCTGGCATTGTTTATTCAAATGATGGCAAACAGTCTGTTGCTTGGTACCCTGATGACCGCTGGTTTATCAGTGTGGAAAGCGCAAATTGTAACTACAGTAGCTTTAACGATTTTTACTTATATTGGCAGTAAATTATGGGTTTTTCGCTAGCACAGTCAAAAATTAGCCTGATTAGCCACAATGTTCAGCCACGCGAATGAGGTACTCGGGATAGGGCGAAGTGACGGACGAACTCGAAGCAGCCCAATCAAAATGACAGACAAGTCGAAGCGGCGGCACATTAGCGTACCCGCGAAACCTGTAGCTCAGAACGACTGCAAAATGATCAATACCCACATGTTTGACTTCCAATGCTCCTCGTTATAATGTGCATGTCCTGCACATGACAAAAAGGAAATTTACATGGCTACCGCAACCGCACGTGTTCCCGTGCTGATGTCTCCAATGGAAAAAAATCTGTTTGTCGAAAAAGCGCAACAGGCAGGCATCTCGCTTGGCGAGCTGTTTCGCCGTGCCGCGGCTTCTTATCAAACAGGAGAAAACGACACCCTTTTGGAAGGGATGACCATCCAGATACAGAAATCAACCGCTCAGGCAGAAAATGCCATTGATGATGCGTTGGCTTTCGTCGAAAAATCCAATCAAAGAATAGCTCAAATGGAAATTTCAGGGCAAAAAATCTGATGGGCGTTACCGAGAAAATGTGGGACGCTCTCACCACCATCATCAAAATGAACGATAAGGTGGAACGCATGGCGGGGACAATGAAAACTCAGCAGGAAAAAATTGAAAATCTTACTGCGCGAATTATCCGGCTGGAAACAGCCTTGGAAATCGCGCTTTCTGCTGGTATAGCAGGCAAACCATCACCGTCAAAACGTCTCGAACACAAGACCTGAAAATTTGCCACGAGCAATACCTTTTCGGATGGATGCATGACACATTTCACACCTGTTCAGGTGAAAATACCCTGCTGGTCAGGAATCAATCTACCCAGTTGGGTACGGCTTTGTACTTTATCGCTAGCACTTGTGTTTTGTTGTCTACCCCTACGAGCAGCGGGGCTTGCGCCACCTTCAGTCATGCTGGCAAACGTCTTTCGAGGCGATGTCACGCTGGCAGATTATTGGGTGAGTGAAAAATTTGATGGCATGCGCGGTTACTGGGATGGTGAAAAACTATTAACGCGGAACGGCGAGCATATCGAAGCCCCAGCATGGTTTACTACCGGCTGGCCAAAAATTCCTCTCGATGGGGAATTATGGGTTGGCCGCGGCCAGTTTTCCCGCGCAGTTTCCACCGTCAGGAAAAAAATTCCCGACGAAGCCCAGTGGCGCACGCTGCACTTCATGGTATTCGATCTGCCAGCGCATCCAGGTAGCTATTCCGAACGGAATGCGGCATTACAGCCTGTCATCACGCAGATCGGGCAACCATGGGTACACCATGTGGAGCAGTTTAAAGTAGCCGATCAAACCGCTTTGAGGGCAATGCTTAAGCGGGTAGTCAAGCAAGGGGGTGAAGGCCTGATGCTGCATCGCGGCACTTCACTTTACCGGGCAGTCCGCAGCGACGACCTATTAAAACTAAAGCCCTACGAAGATGCCGAAGCCAAGGTAGTCGCTCACCTGCCGGGTAAAGGTAAGTATGCAGGCACATTAGGCGCTTTGGAGGTGGAATCGGCTGACGGATTACGCTTTCGTCTGGGTACTGGGCTATCTAATGTAGATCGGCGCCATCCGCCCCAGTTAGGAAGATGGGTTACCTACCGCTATAACGGACTAAATGAAAAAACCGGTATCCCACGATTCGCTCGCTTCATACGAGTACGCGAAGATTATGACTCTCTCGAGATAGGTAGCGAGTCCTTGATTAACACTTATAAGGATTCCAATCAAAACTTGAATTAAAGGCCGGAAGTTAAAGCAACTTGCGCGGCTTGCGCGGAGCCCGTGAAAACACAAAATCATATAAGTAATTCGGCAGCAGCTTAAGCACGTGCCCGACGAACCCCATCTGCCACGGCACTACCGCAAATGAGCTGCCAGAAGCAATTGCTCGTGCAATACGGCGCGCTGCTTCGTCGGCTGACAAAATAAAAGGCATGGCGTAAGGGTTGACGGCGGTCATCGGCGTTTTGATGTAGCCAGGACAGATAGTGACTACACGCATCCCGCTACCACGCAATTCCACACGTAAACTTTCCATATAAGAGATGAGCGCCGCCTTGGATGAGGAATAGGCACCCGCCCCCGGCAACCCCCGAAATCCTGCCACACTGGCGATACCAACCAATAAGCCCTGTCCGGCCTCACGCATAGGCACTAGGAACGGTTGAAAAGTTTTGATTACACCTAACATATTAATATCCATCATCTGCTGGAAAACATCAATGTCCTCAGCATATTCAGTGAGCGTTCCAACACTAATACCGGCATTGGCAATCACGATATCCGGCACACCGGCGCGCGCAATGAAGCTCTGCGCCGCCGCTTGCACGGCAGCTGAATCACGCACATCCAGTGGATAACAATAAACTTGCTGGGGGAACTGCTTAGAGAGGTCTTGCAGACAATCAGCGCGACGGGCGAGCACCCCAACCATCGCGCCTTGCTCAAGATAATAACGCGCCAGCGCCAAACCCAGGCCGCTGGATGCGCCGCTGATAACGACGCGTTGTACGGCCACTAACGTTTGCCCGCGCGCTCCTTGCGTGCCTTGTCGATCAAATAGTTCAACACTTTAATGCTTTCATCCGGTCCTAGGCCGCTAATTAGATATTTGCCGTCCACCGTCAGCGACGGTGTGCCGCGAATGCCATTTATCTGCGCCAATTGTTTGCTGCGTGTTATCTTGCTTTGCATGGCGAAGGAATTATAGGCGTCGCTGAATTTCTTGCGATCTACGCCGCGCTGACCAACAAATTCAACGATCTTGGCCTCGTCGCTCAGATCAATATTGTCCACGTTCCAAGCATTAAACAGGTCGTCGTGCAGCCGCTTTTGCTGTCCCAGCAATTCCAACGTGTAATAAGTACGTGCCATCGGCTCCCAAGAGTTATTGAAAATGGTCGGCACATAGACTAATTCAACATCTTTAGCCATTTTTTTCTCCCACGCGGTCAGCGCTGGGTGCATCTTGAAACAGTGTGAACAACCGTAAAAGAAAAATTCCAACACCTCAATTTTACTGCCTGCGCGCGTTGGCTGCACCGTATTGAGCACTTTGTAATCCTTGCCCAGTTCAGGTTCCGCAAAAACTTGGTTAACACATAGCAACGCTAGCACCACAAAAATCTGTTTGATGAATTTCATATCTATCTCCATGCAAAGTTAGGACTGCCAACACAAATATATCATTATGCGACTCTCTACTCTTTGTTTGTTATGCATATTTTTTACTGCCTAACAAATAATATCCAATACGGTTTCATGCGAATAGGGAATGTTCGGATTAAACGTCAAATTAAACACTTCAGTAGCTGAATGAATAGACCCCTGCTTCTTTAGCCAGTGAGTATATCTCTCAGCTATTTCGCAAGCATTGGAGTAGCACTTACCCCATTTTGTTTCAACACTGCCAATGCATTATTCATTTCCTCTCTGCCCTTGTAAGGACCGACGTGCACACGATGCCACACCCCTTTATCAGGAATGGTCGCGATTTGCACACTGGCTTCTATACCGAGCATAGCCAACTTGGCTTTTAATTTATCCGCATCCTCCGCATTGGAAAATGAACCCGCCTGTAAAAAATAAATTTCTTTCGCAGTAGCATTGCCCGCAGACTGAACAGGTGCAGACTTATTCTCTATCGTTGCCACATTGTCGCTGCTTTTTTGTATAAGGACCGTTGCATCTTGTTTGTCAGTTAACACCTTGTAAAATTCAAAGCGCGGTTTGCCTTCATCCACACCTGATGCAGCCGCAGAAGTGGGTGCCTGAGCAGTTTTTGCGACCGATGCGGGAAACTGCTTCTCAGAGTCCGCCGCAAGCTTAGTCGTTTCATGCGGTACATTATTTACGAACGAGCTGGGGGTCTTTAAAATGTACCATGCCACTCCACCCGCAATAACCAGCCCCACTACCATACCGACCAAAATGCCAGTCAGTAACGAACTACCTTGGCGGGGTGCTGCGGATCGAGTGCTACTGTTTTTACTCATATAATTAATCTTTAAAAAAATTTATTCATGCTCGTGAAGTTCGTCGAACAACCAATAGAATCGGCAACTTCACATTTTGTTTCGACCTCGCGGATTTTCATCCCACAGTAGAAGGAACCCAGCCTACATTTTTTCCGGTGCGGAAACACCCAACAATACCAAGCCGTTGCGCATGACCTGTGCCACCGCAGCAATCAACGCCAACCGCCCCAGTTTTATACCTTCTTCCTCAACCAGGAAGCGCGAAGCATTATAATAGCTGTGAAAATCAGCAGCCAAATCTTTCAAGTAGAACGCTATCAGGTGCGGTGCCAAATCTTCCGCAGCGCTTTCGATCACCTGCGGATAGTCAATCAGACGTTGCAACAAGGCGCGCTCGTAGTCACTTTCAAGCGCACTCACATCGGCGTGGTGTAACGCTGCAACATCGCCGCCCCACTGCCCCAACACGCTACAAATACGCGCATGAGCATACTGAATATAATACACAGGGTTTTCATTGCTCTGCGATTTCGCTAGATCAATGTCGAACACCAGTTGAGAATCGGGATGGCGCGCCGCGAGGAAGAAGCGCGTAGCATCGCAGCCTACTTCATCAATCAAGTCACGTAGGGTGACGTAGCTCCCCGCGCGTTTGGATATTTTCACCTCTTCGCCATTGCGCAGCACCGTCACCATCTGGTGCAGCACATAATCCGGCCAACCTTGCGGAATGCCAATATCCAAAGCTTGCAACCCCGCACGCACACGGGTGATGGTGCTGTGATGATCCGCGCCCTGTTCATTAATGACGCGGGTAAAGCCACGTCGCCATTTATCCAAGTGGTAAGCGATATCCGGCACAAAATAAGTAAAATTGCCATCGCTCTTGCGCATTACGCGGTCTTTGTCGTCACCAAAATCTGTTGTGCGCAGCCATAGTGCATTGTCCTGCTCATACGTATGGCCACTGGCAATAAGCTTGCTGACAACTTCCTCTACTTTTCCTTCGGTATAGAGTGCAGACTCCAGCGAATACACATCGAAATTTACTCCGAAGGCGCGTAAATCGAGGTCCTGTTCACTGCGCAGATAAGCTACCGCAAAATGACGGATGGCAGTGGCATCATTTATATCACCCGATGCCCGCACGTGCTGATCGTCGGCTTCCACCGCTTCTTGCGCCAAATACGCACGGGCGACATCGGTGATGTAATCACCGCGATAACCATTTTCAGGCCACGACGGATCATCAGGTGTCACACCCTTGCAGCGCAACTGTACTGATAGGGTGAGATTATCGATCTGCGCACCAGCATCGTTATAGTAAAACTCCCGCGTCACATTCCAACCTGCCGTCTGCAACACGCGGCACAAACAATCACCCACTGCCGCACCACGACCATGTCCCACATGCAACGGCCCGGTCGGGTTGGCCGAGACGAACTCCACCCCCACATTGCGCCCCGCACCCAGATGAATATGTCCATAGCTCGCCCCTGCCTGCAGCACGCTGTGCACCACATTCTGTTTGGCTGCAGTCGTAATGAATACATTAATGAAACCCGCTCCCGCAATCTCCACCTTTTCTACTACTAGAGATGCAGGCAAGGCTGCGACCAATGCTTGCGCAATGTCACGTGGAGATTTGCGCAGCGGCTTTGCCAGCTGCATCGCCAGGTTACAGGCGTAATCGCCATGCAGCACTTGTTTTGGACGCTCGATGAGAATGTCGGTCTGTGTCGCTTCGGGTGCAACAACACGCACAGCCTGCGCGAACAATTCGGAAAGATGGGATTTAAAATTCAGGACAGCAAACATTACACAACACTTTCACAAGAAGCGCGAATTATAGCACTTGATGAGACAACCAATGACTGGGTACAACGACTCAGTACTTGCGCGCACACTGTGAATCATCTCCTCGACCTACCGAGCTGGCCAAGACACTTCTACAATCCCGAATCAAACGCAGTTCATTTTTTGACCACAGCATAGCGGTCCAACGTTTTCAGGCGTGCCAGATCGTGCATGACCATCGGTGCCGGATAGTTTTCACCGAAAACAATCCCGGCCTTTATCCGTTCTGTTTCAGAAAGCAGCCAAGGTGCATGAATACGCTTGGCATCAAGCTTTGCCAATTGCGGCAGATAGCGCCGTATAAATTTTCCCTCAGCATCGAATTTTTCCGATTGCGTGACTGGATTGAAGATCCGCCTGTTAATTTAGCTGTTAACAATTATCATACAGACGGTATGATTTCTGGTGTATAAATTCATTGCATCGCTTAGTCTGTACTGATCACTTCTTTCGCTCTGAACATTACTTTCCACTCATTAAACTTTTTTACCTTATCTGCTACTTTAATAACGGACACTGCCGGATGCCTACGCTGCTGTTGATTCTTATTTTGCTTCCCTTTGTTGGCAGCGCAGTTGCGGCATGCATGCCGGCCAATGCACGTAATCGGGAAGCCATACTGGCGAGCGTTGTGACCTTATCCGGGTTGCTGGTGACGGTTCTCCTTTATTCGAAAGTGGGCAATGGCGAAATCGTACATTACCGCGCCACATGGTTGCCAGCCTATGGGGTGGATTTCGCGTTGCGCATGGACGGTCTTGCCTGGGTGTTCGTCATGCTGGTGTTGGTGATCGGCCTATTGGTGATGCTGTACGCACGCTACTATATGTCGCCCAAGGACCCCGTTCCAAGGTTCTTTTCCTTTTTGCTTGCCTTCATGGGCGCCATGCTGGGGGTAGTGCTTTCAGGAAACCTCATACAGCTGGTGGTGTTCTGGGAGCTGACAAGTCTCACGTCGTTTCTTCTGATTGGCTACTGGCATCATCGTATCGACGCCCGCCGCGGTGCCCGCATGGCATTCACAGTTACCGCGACCGGTGGATTGTGTTTGTTATTCGGCGTCCTGATTCTCGGTCACATCGTCGGCAGTTATGACCTGGACGCGGTACTGGCAGCAGGTGACTTGGTGCGCGCGCATCCGTGGTACCTGGCGGCGCTCATCTTTATCGCTCTTGGGGCGCTCACCAAAAGTGCCCAATTCCCTTTTCATTTCTGGCTGCCGCACGCGATGGCCGCCCCTACCCCCGTGTCAGCCTATCTGCATTCGGCCACGATGGTGAAGGCAGGTATATTTTTGCTGATACGCCTGTGGCCGACATTGTCCGGCAGCCAGGAATGGGTGTGGATCATCGCTGGCGCGGGCATCTGTACGATGCTGCTCGGCTCTTTCGCAGCGATTTTCCAGCATGACATGAAGGGTCTGCTGGCGTACTCGACTATCAGCCACTTGGGCCTGATCACGTTATTACTGGGTCTGGGTACACCGCTTGCCATGGTTGCGGCGGTGTTCCACACCTTTAATCACGCCATCTTCAAGGCGTCTTTGTTTATGGCCGCAGGTATCATTGACCATGAATGCGGAACCCGCGATATACGCATACTGCGCGGGCTTTACCGGCAAATGCCATTCACGGGTACGCTGGCCATCGTAGCCAGCGCCGCAATGGCCGGCGTGCCGCTTCTCAACGGGTTCCTTTCCAAGGAAATGTTCTTTGCTGAAACTGCGCTAGTGGGCGGCACAAAAGATTGGTCGATGTCGGTCGTCGCGGTGATGATGGGAATTTTCAGTGTGGCTTATTCCTTGCGTTTCATTAGCGTCTTTTTTGGAAAGCCGAGTCAAGCCTTGCCGAAAATGCCGCACGAACCGCCACGCTGGATGCGATTCCCGGTCGAGATACTGGTAGTGCTGTGCCTGGTGGTCGGGGTCGCACCCGGCCCTAGCGTAGAACCCACCCTCAAGCTTGTGGTTGCATCCGTACTCGGCGAGCGTACGCCCGCTTTTAGCCTGCAAATATGGCATGGTTTTAACGTGCCGCTTCTCAAGAGCGTAATAGCGCTACTGGGCGGAATCACGTTCTATGTCTTGCTACGCAAATACTTTGCGCTTGCCACTAGAGACAAGACGCCGCTACTGAACAGGTTCAATGGTGCGCAAGCCTACGAGACCACAATCTTGCGCTTGGGCGTGGCGGCGTCCTGGCTCGTGAAATGGCTCGGCACCCAACGTCTGCAACCACAAATGCTGCTGCTAATGGTGGCGCTGATCGGCATACCGCTATTGCTTGTCCAGCCCTTGCCGAAATTCGCCAAACCTGTCATTGCCGGATCCGATGCATTGTTCGCGTTGATGTGGTTGATAGGCTGCGCGTGCGCAGTGACTGCCGCCTGGCAAGCCAAATATCATCGTCTTGCCGCGCTCATGCTAGTGGGTGGTACCGGCATCGTCACCAGCCTGACCTTTCTGTGGTTGTCGGCTCCTGATTTGGCATTGACACAATTGATGGTGGAGACCGTCACTACCGTGCTGATCCTTCTTGGCCTACGCTGGTTGCCCCCGCGTTTGACGCCACGTGAATTGAACATTCAGGTGCCGCATCGGGTATGGCTTCGCCGTTCGCGCGACATGCTGGTTGCCGTGGTTGGCGGCGTAGGCATGGCCGCCCTCAGCTACGCGATACTGACCCGGCCAGCGCCGCAAGGTATCGGCAATTTCTTCCTGTTAAGCGCGCTGTCCGAAGGCGGAGGAAGCAACGCAGTCAACGTGCTCCTAGTTGACTTTCGCGGCTTCGACACCATGGGAGAGATTACCGTGCTGGCCATTGTGGCATTGACGGTATATGCATTGCTGCGCCGCTTCCGTCCCGCACCGGAGAGCATGGCCATTCCTGCGCAACGGGTCAATGACGTCGATCCGGTGGCGCGGCAAGCACCAGCGCAGCAAGCCAATAACGGATATCTGTTGGTCTCCGGCGTTTATCTGCGCTTCCTGCTGCCATTCATGATCGTCGTCGCGGTGTACTTCTTTCTGCGCGGGCATAATTTGCCGGGCGGCGGTTTCGTTGCCGGACTGATCTTTGCGGTGTCGATCATCGTGCAATACATGCTGGCGGGTACGGTTTGGGTGGAATCACGATTTGGCCTGCGAACTCATCTCTGGATTGCGTATGGACTCGTCATTGCCTGTCTGACAGGACTTGGCGCATTCTTGTTTGGCTATCCGTTTCTCACCAGTCACACAGCAAGGTTGCACCTGCCGCTCTTGGGAGAAATTCATGTCCCGAGCGCCTTCTTTTTTGACTTGGGGGTGTTCGTAACGGTGGTCGGTACCACCATGCTGATCCTGGTGGCGCTAGCGCACCAATCGGTACGCAGTCACCGGCTGCCGCAAGCCATGCCTGCCGCCACCCAGACCGCTTCTGCACCGGAGACCATCTGATGGAACTTGTTATCGCGCTCGCCATCGGCATTTTGTTCGGATCGGGTATCTGGTTGATCCTGCGCCCGCGCTCCTTCCAGGTATTGACTGGACTACTGTTGATGTCTTACGCGGTCAACCTGTTCATCTTCATGATGGGACGTCTGTGGATTGATCGTCCACCTTTGACGCTTGGCACGCAATTGCCCGATCCGGCCACGGTTGCCGATCCTTTGCCGCAAGCGCTGGTGTTGACTGCGATCGTGATTGGCTTTGCCACCACGGCACTCTATCTCGTGATCATGATCGGCTCGCGCGGCCTGACCGGCACCGATCATGTAGATGGCCGGGAGCCGGATCAATGAACCTGGCATGGGATCAACACCTGATCGTTGTGCCCGTGTTGCTGCCGCTGCTGTGCGGCGCGCTGCTGATTGCCCTCAACGAACGACGCCATCATCTCAAGTTTTTCATTAACCTGGGGTCGGTGATTTGCCTGCTCGTGGTAGCGGCTCGACTGATGTGGATGGCCGATAGCGGCCACTGGCCGCAAGGCATCGGCGTTTACCTGGCGGCGAACTGGGCGGCACCATTCGGTATCGCGCTGGTAGCCGACCGTCTGGCGGCACTGATGCTGCTGCTGACAGCGGTACTAGCGACGACTGCGTTGCTCTATTCCATGCAGCGCTGGAGCCGCATCGGCGTGCATTTTCATTCGCTGTTCCAGTTCCTACTGATGGGTATCAACGGCGCCTTCCTGACGCACGATCTTTTTAACTTGTTCGTATTCTTTGAAGTCATGCTGGCCGCTTCCTACGGGCTGGTGCTGCATGGCTACAACGTGACACGTATCCGCGCTGGAATGCAGTACATCGCCATCAACCTCGCAGCCTCACTATTGTTCCTGATCGGCGTTGCGCTGATCTACGCCAGCACGGGCACATTGAACATGGCTGATCTGGCTATGCGACTGCCTGCAATCAATACAGATGGACTGGCGTTGCTGAAAATTGGCGTGGCAGTGCTGGCTATTGCTTTTCTCGCCAAAAGCGCAATGTGGCCGCTTGGTTTCTGGCTGCCGGCCACCTATGCGGCGGCGTCACCCCCGGTGGCGGCAATGCTCGTGCTGATGACCAAGGTCGGCGTGTATGTGATTCTTCGTGTATGGCTTTTGATTTTTTCCGGCGAAGCGGGCGCGGCCGCCGGTTTCGGCTTAGATGCCCTGCTTTGGGGCGGCATGGCAACCATCGTATTCGGCGCGGCTGGCATGCTGGCAAGCGAGGCGCCGGGACGCTTGGCAGGCTTTGGCGCGATTGTTTCGTCCGGCATTCTGCTGTCGGTAATCGGCTATGGACAACCTTCGCTGGTGACCGCGGGCTTGTACTACCTGCTCGGATCGACTCTTGCACTGGGGGCTTTCATGTTGCTGCTCGAATTGATCGAACGCATTCGCTCACCGAGCGCAGCGGTTCTGGCATTGACAATGGAAGTCTTTACAATCGAGGAAGCCCCTGACGAGCCGGTGGGCGAGAGTATCCCGGGCGCGCTCGCATTCCTCGGCCTGTCGTTTGCCGGCTGTGCGCTGATTATCACAGGATTGCCGCCGCTTTCCGGTTTCGTTGCGAAATTCGGCTTGTTCCATGCGCTTCTCAATCCCGGCGTAGCGGGCAGCACGCCCACGCCTGCTACCTGGGCACTGATGGCCTTGATTCTGTTGTCAGGCCTGGCAGCCACCATAGCATTGCTGCGCTTCGGCGTGAGGACCTTCTGGGCGACAGGCAAAATTTCACCGCTTCACCTGCCATTCACCGAAGCGGCTCCGATCAGCCTGCTGTTGCTGCTTTGCGTTGTACTGACGGTACAGGCAGGACCGGTTCTCGCTTATCTGGAGCGTACGACGGCAGATTTGCATCACCCCCAGCACTACATAAATAAGGTACTGTCGGAGCCCGTCATCCCAGGTCCGCTGGGTAAAAAGGAAGCGCAATGAAGCGCTGGCTGCCATCATCGCTGCTGTCGGGAATGCTGTTTGTGCTCTGGCTGCTGCTCAACCAGAGTCTGGATCCAGCCCATCTGCTGCTGGGCGCAGTGCTTGCCATCGTCGCACCGTTGCTGGCACGAACCCTGATGCAGCCAATCGGCTATCCACGATTGGCAAAACCCGTAATGCTGATTCGCTTGCTGGGAATGGCGCTGGTGGAAATTGTGCGTTCCGCGATTACCGTGAGCCGCTTGATCCTGTTTCCCAAGCCGGATGGACTGAACTCTCAATTCATTAAAATTCCACTCGATCTGCGTAACCCATACGGTTTGGCATTGCTGTCATGCCTGATCAATTCGACCCCGGGGACAGTTTGGGTAGAAATCTTACCGAACCGGCACGTATTGGTGCTGCACGTGTTCGACCTGCACAATGAAGAGTGGTGGGTTGATACCATCAAGACCCGTTATGAAAAGCCCATTATCGACATTTTTCACGAGGAAGTTCATGAGGAAAATCCACCATGATTAGCCTGCTGGCACTGGCAATAAACTACGCGCTGATTTGTGTCGTGATTGCCATGCTGTTTTGCACCGTTCGGCTGTTGATCGGGCCGACGGCGCATGACCGTGTGCTTGCGCTGGACACGCTGTGGATGTGCGGTATGCTGCTGGCGCTGACCCTCGGCATGCGTTTCGGCAGCCAGATCTATTTCGAAGCGGCGCTACTCATTGCGCTGCTCGGTTTTGTGTCAACTATTGCCTTGGCAAAATTTCTGATGCGCGGAGAGATCATCGAATGAATGAAATGGAAACCATCCCACTATGGGCCGCGGCCTTGCTTGTGTCGTTATTGATACTAGGAGGAAGCATCATCCTGATTGGCGCTCTTGGATTAATACGCCTGCCCGATTTCTATCAGCGCATCCATGGTCCGGCAATTATCGTCACGCTTGGTACGGGATGTGTGTTGATGGCGTCCATGCTTTATTTCACCGTGCTGCAATCGCGATTGGTGCTTCATGAATTGCTGATCGCTGTCTTTGTCTTGATGACTGCTCCGGTCGTGTCAATGCTCATCATGCGGGCAGCGGTGTATCGTGACTTACGCGCCCGCAAACGCGACAGCGGGGTTGGGTCTGGTGACGTCTACCGTTTTCCCGAGCAGGAATAAAAGCGATTAATAGCTTCAGAAGCATGTAGCTATTTCAGGAATTGAAATGCTCTGAAAAACCTTCCGCTGAATGCTAATGCTCTTAAACAGCGAGCGGAGGTACAACCATAATGTCGCATTTTGTCCAGTGGATCGTGTCACGAGTAACGCTGCCTACAATCAATTCTTCAATGCGTGAGCGCCCATGTTTTCCTATAACGATTAAATCTGTTTGCATTTTTTCAGCGTAGTCACGCACGATCGCACTGGGATGACCAAGAACAACGTCGCGCATTATGCCCCGCCGCGAAGTATCGAGATCATCAATGAACTTGTTCAATGCCAGAAGGGCTTCCTGGCGAGTCTTTATGCGGTAGCGATCAATGGCGTCCTGGGAAACACCTGCATAAGACAATTTACTTGCAAACATAACGTCATAGACATGAAGAAACGTGATTTCCGCTTGTGGTTCTATTTGGAGCGCCAACTGTGCGGCCTGCCTCGAATCATCCGAAAAATCTACAGGAACAAGGATATTTCGATATGGGAAAGTCGGTTCGTTTTTCACCACCAATAAAGGTCGCCTGCAGCGTCGGATCAACTTGTCGGCCGTATTTCCGAGAAAGATATCGGTGAAGAAATTGCTGCCGTGCGCACCAATCACAATCAAGTCTGCAAAAATTTCCTCACTTCGGGCCGATATCTCAATAGCAGGCTGGCCGAATCGCACGGTGCAGGTAAATTTGACGCCGCATTCATCGGATAACCCGCTGGCCCTGGCCTGCAGTTCGCGGAGAACCGCATGGGTAACCTCTGTATTGGCTGCTTCAGGTGACTTATTCATGAGGCGCGCAAGCTCCTCAAGTTGCACGTACTCTTTCACTGTCATTAGTTCCGCTATGTTGTATTTGTGTCCCGTACACAGCATAGCAGCGCGCTTTTCCGCTCTCTCTGCCCGCTCCGAAAAATCGGTAGCAACGAGAATATTTTGTATGTCTGACATATTGCCACTCCTTGAAATGAAGCTACTTATATGATTAAAGAATCACGCTGATACCCCCTCAACATCACAGGGTTTCCGAAGGCTGTTGAGACAGGAACCCGTTACGCTTGATCCCGATCAAACACCGCCGCGAAACTACCTACTTCTACCTCCGACTGGAACACGCACCTGAACTGAAACCGATCCATTATGCACTTCAAAGCGGGGACGATTGATGGGCCTCTTCAGCTTTGGCCCATACCTTCAGGGCTTGACGGCCTCACTGGCGCACCCGAGTGCCAGCCTGATCTAAGTCGTCGTCTTCTCTTGCTGTCTGATCCGATGTTACCGTCACTAACATACAAACCATCCTTAGCGTGAATAAATGCCTCCGGTTGGCCAAGCGTTGGTACGTCGCGGTAAGCGTGAACATTGCGCAAATGCTGTTGTGCAAGGGCGGTCCCAATGACACCGACCGATGCGCCCAGCATATCTCCAGGCTTGCCTTGTCCACACTCTGCGAATGATTGCGTGTCTTTGGCCTGACCAAACGTGTCGCCGGAACTTAGGATTCAATCATAACCAAAATCAGCCAGATGAAGTCTCGCTATGCATGAAGCTGATAATTTCGTTTAAACGAAATTCATCAACTCACAAGTAAAATATCAGCTAATACTACCAACTAGGGCCGCATGACGGTTGCTCAGGCATCCCCCAATATCGTCGTTTAGATCTTTGATCGGCATTTATAATATGCCGCTCGAACTATTACACTGCGCGATTAAGCGCAGATAAATCACACGAACTTATGCTTACTTTAAATCAATGGTATATCTTTATTGCCGCACCTCACCGCGTCATGTTCTTCGGCGGCGCACTGCAAGCACTCGCCGTGATGGTGTGGTTGTTGACTGAATTGGTGACAAGGTATAGTGTGCTCTGGCATCCCATACCTTGGACAATTGCACCCAGTGCCGCGCACGCATGGTTGATGATTTACGGCCTGTTTCCGTTGTTCATGTTCGGCTTTCTGATGACTACCTATCCGCGCTGGATGAAAGGTAGCGAAATTCCGCCGCATCGATATGTACCTGCTTTTGTGCTGCTCATGTTAGGAGCGCTCAGTTTCTATATTGGGCTCATGGTTAGCCATACCCTATTGATTGTTGCCATCTTCAGCACACTATCGGGATGGATCTTGGCACTGTATGCACTGTTGCGCGTATTGCTTGACACGCCACACCAAAACAAACGTCACCCGCAACTCATTTTCATCGCACTAAGCCTGGGTTGGTGCGGCCTCGTTGCCTACCTCATCTGGTTATTGGGTGACGACGCAGTATGGCTACGTTTCTCTATTCAAGGCGGACTGTGGCTATTCTTGTTACCGGTATTTTCCAGTGTTGCGCATCGCATGATTCCATTCTTCACCGCCAGTGCGCTGACGCATAACTATATCCCGAGCCCGTATTGGGCCTGGTGGATCATGTTAGTTGCCAGCGCGGGGCATGGTCTGCTGCAACTCAATGATGCCTCCGCCTGGCTTTGGCTATGCGACGCGCCACTGGCCATCGTGGCACTCTATTTGACGCACAGCTGGGGATTGCGCCGCAGTCTAAAATTCCCGCTGCTGGGCGTATTGCACATCGGTTTTGCCTGGCTTGGCATCGCCATGCTGCTGTTCACCGTGCAAAGTTTTGTGCTCTTCATCAGCCACGGCAAAACCTTTATCTGGGGGCTTGCACCCTTGCATGCACTGACCATAGGCTGCTTCTCCACTTTGCTGATCGGCATGGCCACACGCGTCACACTCGGCCATTCTGGGTTGCCGATGAAAGTGGGTAACCCGATCAATTTAATGTTTATGGGATTGCAGCTTGTCGCCGTGCTGCGCGTGCTGGCGGACATGTTGCCGATACAAGCTGGACACTGGCTGTATGTCGCTGCTGGAACAGTCTGGCTGGTGTGCTTTGGGTCTTGGGTGGTGCGCTATTTACCCGTCTACTGGCGACCACGCACCGATGGTCGACCCGGTTGAACTGCACCAACAACATATCACGCAATCTAACGAGCATGGCAATGATGTTGCCATCAATGATTAAGCTCGCTATACCTGTCTGTTTCCCTCACCCCAACCCTCTCCCGGTGAGAGAGGGAGCTTTCAAGCTGTTTCCTGGTAAAGATACTTCTGGAAGCCGCTGAATACCTTGCCGATCTCTTCCGGCTTGCCTAGATCAGCCACGGCATCTGCAATCGAATCGTGATACT
Source organism: Candidatus Nitrotoga sp. AM1P (assembly GCF_013168275.1). Classification (GTDB taxonomy): domain Bacteria; phylum Pseudomonadota; class Gammaproteobacteria; order Burkholderiales; family Gallionellaceae; genus Nitrotoga. The sequence continues at coordinate 1,825,633 of NZ_AP019547.1, forward strand.
TCAGGCACAGCAGCGGTTTCAGTTTTGCCGAATCGAGTTCCTCCACGCCGACGCTGACGTAGTGCGAGAGCACGAAATCAAGAAAGACCCGTTGTTTGCTGTTGAAGTGAGTGCTGATGAATGCCATCGCCTGGGCCGCGCGCTCTTCGCGGGTGAGCGGGGCCAGGGCATAGGCCACATGGGCCAGCACATCGAACAGGTCGCTCTTCTCCGCGTCGATGATTCTCTGCATTTCGGCTAAGTGATCCTTGCCAAAGCCTTTTTCGGCGAGCCCCTCCAGCAATTTCCTGCGCGTATCCGGCGCACCCCACAAGGCGCGCAGTTCTTCTTCGTCCTTGAAAAATTCGGGCAACTTGCCGAACAGCGCTTCCATGAACTGCTGCGCCGACATCGGCGTACCATCCGGGTGCCAGAAGCTGGTCACCATCATGTGCTGAATGGTGCGCGTCTTACCGTCGGCGAGTTTGATCCTGATTTTCTGCCGCGCCTGGTATTCCGCCGCCGGTTCTCGCGCCTCAATGGGCGCACGTGGCGCGGGAATCGGTGCGTCTTCCCGCGGTTCCTGCTCAAGCGGCTCGCCGTCCCACTCCGGGTCGTTGAAATGATGGTGCGCCCTCACGAAATCGTAGATCGTGAAGTAGTCCTTGTCGTCATAGAGTCGCGTGCCGCGCCCGATGATCTGTTTGAACTCGATCATCGAATTGATAGGCCGCAGCAGCACGATGTTGCGCACGTTGCGGGCGTCCACGCCGGTAGAGAGCTTCTGCGAAGTGGTCAGGATAGTGGGAATGGTCTTCTCGTTATCCTGAAAATCGCGCAGGTTTTGTTCGCCCAACGCGCCATCATCGGCCGTCACCCGCTGGCAGTAATTCGGGTCAGTGCTGCTCTTCGTCTGGTTGATCAGATCCCGTATCGCCAGCGCGTGGGCTTGGTTCGCGCAAAAGACCAACGTTTTTTCCCGCTGGTCGATCTGCGACATGAAGATTTCAACCCGCTTTTTCTCCCGCTCCCTGATCTCGATGATCTTGTTGAAGTCGGCTTCCTCGTAGCGCTTGCCCGCCTCGATCTCGCCCTCGACCAGCGTGTCATCGGGCGTATAGACGTACTCGTCGAGCGTTGTGGAAATCTGCTTCACCCGGAACGGCGTCAGAAAGCCGTCATTGATGCCGTCCTTGAGCGAGTAGACGAACACCGGCTCGCCAAAGTAGGCGTAGGTATCCACGTTGTCGCGGCGCTTGGGCGTGGCAGTCAAGCCAAGCTGCACGGCGGGGGCAAAGTAGTCGAGAATGCTGCGCCAGTTACTTTCGTCATTCGCCCCGCCCCGGTGGCACTCGTCGATCACGATAAAGTCAAAGAAATCCGGCGGATACTCGCCAAAATACCCCTCGACAGGCTCGGGGACCGCCGCAGGCCCGGTGGCTGAGCCTGCCGAAACCATGAAGGTCTGGAAGATGGTGAAGAAAATGCTGCCGTTCTTCGGCACCTTGCCCTTCTTGCGGATGTCCTCCGGGGCAATGCGAACCAGCGCGTCTTCGGGAAAGGCAGAAAAGGCGTTGAACGCCTGATCGGCCAAAATGTTGCGGTCAGCCAGGAACAAGATGCGCGGCCGCCGCGTTGGTTCACTGTCCGTTTTCCGGTCGCTCAAGTTCCAGCGGCTGTGGAACAGTTTCCACGCGATCTGGAAAGCGATAAAGGTCTTGCCCGTGCCGGTCGCCAGCGTCAGCAGAATGCGCTGTTTCTGGTCGGCGATGGCCTCAAGCACCCGCTCGATGGCGATATCCTGATAATAACGCCCCTGAAAGTAGCCGCCCCGATCTTCGAACGGCACAGCCGCGAAGCGATCGCGCCAGGCGTTATGAGCGGAAAAAGTGCGGTTCCATAATTCCTCCGGCGAGGGATAGTACGGCAACTCACTCTCGATGCCGGTGTGCATGTCGATGCCGTAGATGCTCTGCCCGTTAGTGGCATAGGTGTAGCGAACGGCCAGCTTGCCCGCGTAATCCTTGGCCTGTCCCACCCCTTCCGTCAGCAGCTTGTCCCATGCCTTGGCTTCGACCACACCCAGCTTGGTGTTGCGATACTCCAGCACGTAATCTGCGGTGAGTCCTTTGCCACGCTTGCCGTGGCCCTCAATGCGGCCGAGCGTGATCGGATACTCGCGGCGGATGCGGCTGCCTTCGACCACGCCCCAGCCCGCCGCCGCAAGGGCGGGGTCGATGTGTTCGGCTCGAGTTTCGGCTTCGTTCATTTCTTCTCCCTGCCCTTCCTTATGGCCTTGGGGCGCAATGCCTTGCCGGGTAGCAGAAAATTATCGGCGGACACCACCGGCCTGTTGGTCTTGGCTTCCAGCGCCTGGCGTGCCTGCTTGGCAATCGCCCCGCCCTTCGTGGCGGCCACCTTGTTTTCGGCCATCCCGGTCGCCTCATCCGTTTCGGCAATCTGCCGCGTCGACAACTCCGCCAGCGCGGTGAATATCAGTTCCGCCTCGCTCATGTGGTCGCGCAGACTGTGACCCTGCAAACCCTTCATCGTCTTGTGCGCCTTCACGCTCACGCCCGACCATTCCTGATGAATGATATTGGTGAGAATGGCGAACTCCTCGCCCTTTTTGATCTCGTGGTTTGTCCAGTAATCGGTCAGCTTGTTGCGCGTCTCCTGCCCGGTCATGCGCTGCTGTATCCACTTTTCGCTACGCCCGTGTTTCTGCCAGGTCTCGCGGGCGCGATCCAACGACAACGCCGGGTCGGCCATCTCCTGCATGCGCTCGTAGCCGACCTTGGCTAGCCACAGCTTGATCGGCTCCGCCTTCGGGCTGGGCACGGACTGCACCAGGCGCAGCAGGATTTCGGCGGTGGCCACATCGGTCAGACGTTGCTTGCCGTCACTGGCCGTCATTTTCAACTGGTAACAGTTTGTTACCAGTTCACTGCCCTCTTTGGCCAAGCGGCCCTTCAGCACCTTCCAGTACTTTCTTGCCCCTTGGAAGTCGGGCTGCTGGGTTAGCACCTGAATAATGTCGACCACCGAGAACCACCAGGTTTCGCTGGCTTCGTCGTACACACGGCGAATTTCGTGGGTCTCGAATAAGGCGGGCTGAATCGGCATGGCTTGGCTCCTTATAGGTGGCCACTGAAGGCCTGGTGCAGCAACGATTTTCAACGCATCAAGCGCGGCGAGCTTGCGCTGACAAATGGATTCGAGGCATGGGGTTTCAGCTTCGTTCATCGTCTAATGTAATCTGCGTCAAAAGTTCAAATAATGGCCGATTGATATAAAAATTTTTGCGGCCAATTTTTTTCTTTTCCACAAAGCCATTTTTAGCAAGCGTATCCAAATGCTTTGCCGCAGTAATGCGCGAAACGCCTAAATCTTTTTCCACAAACTCGATCTTGGTGTAAGGATAACGAAATAGATTATTCAGCAAATCCTGATTGTAGATTTTAGGCAGTTCAGCGCGTAAGCGATGCTTGGTCGTTTGCATCAACTCCCGCAAATTCTTAATCAGCTTGATTTCACTTTTAGCAGTAACAGCGATACCCTTCACGATATACACGCACCAATCTACCCAGTTATTGGTTTCCCTTGTTAACTGGAGCAGCTGGTAATACTGGCTTTTAGTCGAGGTGATATAGCGGCTTAAATACAGCACAGGCAAATCCAGCAAGCCTTCGCGTTGCAAGATCAGCAAATTGAGAATACGTCCGGTGCGCCCATTGCCATCGTAAAAGGGATGGATGCTTTCAAACTGGTGATGCGCAATCGCCATGCGTAATATTGGGTCCAGCTCATCCTTGGCATGAATGAAATCCACCAAATCCGCCATCAACTTCTCTATCACCACGGCATCTTGTGGCGGCTCATACACAATTGCGCCCGTGGTCTGGTTTTTAAGAACCGTGCCCGGCAGTTTCCTCAAGCCAGCATTGGTTTGTTCGACTTCTTCCTGCACGCGCAAAATCGTTCCCAATCGAATCAAGCCGGAGTCACGCACATCTTGGTACCCCACCCTTAAAGCGGCGATATAGTTTTGCACCTCCTTGGCCGCAGGTGAAGCCGAACTGCTTTGGTCGTAGGCATAGAGCTCGTCATGCGTGGTGATGATATTCTCAATTTCAGAGCTATCTTTCGCCTCCTGGATGGAGAGCGTATCCAACAGAATCGCGCTGTTGGGCAAGGATTCACACAAGCCCTTCAACTCGGCCAAATAGCGATGCGCCTCGGCCAGGCTTTGCCAGATAGCCTTAACTTCCAAGCTGGCATTTGAAGGTATCTGCAAAGCAATCACACCGTTCGCCCTATAAAAACATGATAAGAAATTTTAATTATCTTATCATGTCAGAGACAACGTGTATAAAAAATCATATTTTCTTATCACGTCATAATGGATATGGTTAAAAAACTAGGTTTTCTATACGCATCATTAATTCATAGCTCACCGGAAAAAGCTTGGTGCAGCAGCGATTTTTTCAAAGCATCAATAGCGGCGAGCTTGCGCTGGTAAATGGATTCAAGGCGCTGGGTTTCTTCTGAAAGGGAGTTAATCATAGCCACAACTCTCTGTTGATGACCGCGTGAAAAGACAGGAATCATCACCTTCTTTAGTTCGTCTGAGTCTATCTTGAGTGTTCCGTGAGCCGCACTACTCAAGACGTCGCCGCTTGAATTAATTCGGTCTCGTAGTGCGAAAAGGAGATACCGAGGAATCAGGTCTGGCTCAGGGTGGATTGCTCTGATGTCTTGGTTGAATGCACAGGGAACCATTAGCTCGGCGATTTGAGCGCCATGTGCCAAGCCCATACCACGTACAAGAATTAGGAGCGTTCCTGCTGGCGCCATACGCGTTGAAGACTCGTCAACTGCTAATCGAGAAATATGCAACAGCGAATCGAACAGTTGTGTTGATTTCATATCACGTCCAGAAACCCAAGGTATTTCGCCATTCCAATAGCCACTGTTGCTTTTGGACGGAGTACCGCCACTACTAAAAGTGCAAATTTCATCCAATCGCTTCTCTCTCCACCCCTCGCCGCACTGGTTGAAGACGGATTGCAGATGGCTTTCAAAGAGTGCGCGGGCGTTTTGAAGGTTCTTCTCGGCGTTGGCTTTGGCGGCAGCGATGCCGTCAAACGCTTCGTCGAGAATACCGACGATCCGTTTTTGTTCGGGGAGCGATTCAGGGTAATGCACCGAAAACTTCTCGGCCAAGACAATCCTAGCCAATTCCGTTTGACCTCCGCAACCCTCGCCAGCTTCCTTGATGGCATCTTCGATAACTACGAGCATGTAGCCGAAGAATTGCGGATAAAACTTCCCTGGCATCGGGCGAACGATGGTCACATGCGAATCAACAGTAGTCGGCTCCGGAGGATTCTCACGGAATTGTGCGACACGACCAAGTGTCCCTGTTCCAGTAGAGTTGACGAGAACATCTCCGGCATGAATAAGCCTGTCACTTCCGACCTTCTTTGCCTGTACATCATGTCTGCGTGAGGGTTCATAGCTGACGCGATGGTCGCGAATGCATTTTTGATTGAGGACGCATATCCCACCATCTTCCAGATACTTCGGTGAAATTCCTCGATTTAGAAACGAGCAGACCTCACCCAGCTTCTTGGTTTGCCACCCTGCCTTCATAGCAATGCCCTGATGTTTGCCAGTACCTCCGCACTCTCGGCATCCAATGCGGCGATTTCGTCCATGATGTCCTGCGGGCTGCGGTGCGCGATTTCCTCACCGCCGTTGGGGTTCTTCACCGACAAATCGTACCCTTCGGCTGCGCTCAAGGCATGGGTATCAACAGACCAACTCTTGGGTGAATCGGCGAAGGTCTTTTGCAGCTCAATAAATTCGGCAAGGTCGGCGTCGTTGAGCGGGTTGGTCTTGCCCATATTGCGCCCCGGATCAAGCTGGTAATACCAAATCTTGCGTGCCTGCCCTGAGCCATGTCGAAGGGTCGGCGCGCCCTTCTCGAAGAACAGCACGACGGTTTTCACACCCGCGCCCTGGAAGGTGCCGCCGGGGCAGTCGAGGATAGTGTGCAGGTTGCAACTTTCCAGCAGCAGTTTGCGCAAACTCACCGAAGCGTTGTCGGTGTTGGACAGGAAAGTATTCTTGATGACTACGCCGGCCCGGCCACCGGCCTTGAGCATTTTGATGAAGTGCTGGAGAAAGAGAAAAGCCGTTTCGCCGGTGCGGATGGGGAAATTCTGCTGGACTTCCTTGCGCTCTTTGCCGCCGAAGGGCGGATTGGCCAGGATCACGTCCATGCGGTCCTTGTCCTGAATGTCGACAAGGTTTTCGGCCAGGGTGTTAGTGTGGGCGATGTTGGGCGCCTCGATGCCGTGCAGGATCATGTTCATGATCGCGATGACGTAGGCCAGCGACTTCTTTTCCTTGCCGTAGAAGGTGCGCTCTTGCAGCGTCTTAATGTTGCTGGTGGTAAGGCCGGGCTTGGCCTTGAGATAATCGAACGCCTCGCACAAAAAGCCCGCCGAACCACAGGCGCCGTCGTAGATGCGCTCGCCAATTGTTGGCTGCACCACTTGCACCATGGCGCGAATCAGCGGCCGCGGGGTGTAGTACTCGCCGCCATTCCTACCCGCGTTGCCCATGTTCTTGATCTTGACTTCGTACAGGTGCGACAGCTCGTGCTTTTCGGTTTGCGAGCGGAAGCGCAGTTCGTCGATGTGATCAATGATCTCGCGCAGATTGTAGCCGCTGTGGATCTTGTTCTTGATCTCGCCGAAAATTTCACCGATCTTGTATTCGAGGGTGTTCGGCCCGCTGGCCTTCTGCTTGAAGCCGTGCAGATAGGGAAAGAGCTTGCGGTCGACGAAATCACGCAGGTCGTCGCCGGTCAGCGCCTTGTTGTGGTCAAGCTTGCCATCGGCTCCTTTGGGCGCAGCCCAGCTTTCCCAGCGGTAGGGCGCGTCGAGAATGAAGGTGTGCTTCTTGCCCTCCAGCTCGGCCTCTATAGCCTTGTCCTGCTCCAGGCTATCTAGGAATTTCAGGAACAGCAGCCAGGAGGTCTGCTCGGTGTAGTCCAGTTCGCTGGCACAACCGGCCTCTTTCCAGAGGACGTCGTCGATGTTTTTAAAAGCTTGTTCGAACATGGGGGGCAGACGCTATTCCAGGATGATGGGCTGTACGAGGCCAAAGGCGCTAATATAACCGGTATCAATGTTATTGGAAAAAAACCTTGGATATGAATGGGCGTTGAAAACGTGTATGAAACAAAAAACCCGCGCACTCATCAGGAGTGCGCGGGTTTATGTATTTCTTTAATACTACTTAAAACAATTTATGGTGGTGATAGGTGGAGTTGAACCACCGACCTCAGCGTTATGAGTGCTGCGCTCTAACCATCTGAGCTATATCACCTGAAATCGTGTCGTCGCGTTAGTCAAAGCGCCCTAAATTGCCACGAAGAGCGCGGCATTTTCCAGATTTAACTGCTGCTTGTCAATTGCGCTGGTACTTGCACCCTGGTTTTAATGCTGATCACAGGCTACCAGATGTACCGCACTGCCAGCGAACTTCTGTTGCAATGTTACCATTTTTTCAATTGCCGCTACGTCTGGAGATTTCAGCACAAACACCGTGAGTTTGAACTTGCTCATGAGCTCTCCCATCACGGCAGTTTTAACGCCTTTTGCCCGGAGGCTATCAAAAGCTTTACGCGCTGCCTTGTCTGTCTTGAATACGCCCAGCGAAATAGCGTTCTTCCAGGGTCCGGCGTCCTGCACGGTGAAATAGTCCTTCACATTATGGGTCTTGAGTTCGGCGATATTTTTATCCATTTCCGCACGGGTTTGTGCAGGTGGCAGGTATACCCAATAACCAATCGCATATTCAGTTTGTCGCTGCGTCAATTTATCCGTCAGTTTCAATGTGGTTAACGCCGCCGTGGCACGTACGCTGTCGGTGCCGGAAAATTCTCCCCATTCCAGACAAACATCAGTAAATGCTCGCTGATCCTGCGATGTTGCCAATACAACAGAAGGAGACAACAAAGTTGCCGGTGCTGCATCTGGCACATCCAGTAACTTGATCTTTTCCACATTCAGCGACGGTTGATGCTTCAAATTTTTATTTTCACCTGTCAATAGTTCACCCCATTGAATAAATGAAAAAAACATCAAATTTGCCAGCAGCAATAACCAGAATAGCCACTTCATCGTTACTCCATTTTTATTTTATTTTTAAATCTGAAAATATAGTTGCCAGAGAGACAGGCAATTTATTAGAAGCTAAAAGATTAACGCGTTCAAGATAGATTTTCCTGCGCAATAATTTGCAAGCCACGCAATACTAAGTTATCCACCCGCACCGACGGCAGCTTGAGATGCAACTGTACCTTAGCCGCTGCGCCACCGCTTAACAGGCAGCGCACATCCCCACGTATTGTCAACGCCTCAAACTGCAAACGGATAGCGCCAATGGTCGCCTGCATTGAGCCACTGAATATGGCATCGGCGGTATTGCGCGGAAATTCGCGCCAGACACCCTCGGCCTGTACTAATTGGGCAGCACCTGCGGCCAGGCTGCTTTGCATCATGTCCACACCCGGCAGGATTAATCCGCCCAAGAATTCGCCCTCGGCAGACAGCGCATCCACAGTCGTTGCTGTACCGCAATTTACCACCAGACAGGATGCGCGCTCTTGATGCCAAGCTGCAATTAGCGCCGCCCAACGGTCGCTGCCAAGCTGCGCAGGGTGTTCATATAAATTACGCACCCCACATTGCCTTACTTGGGCCACGATGAATTCGATGGGACAAGGCCAAGCGGCACAGACTGCGGATAGCAGTTGCGCCATCTTCTCGCCAGCAACATTGGATACGAGGATTCTGTCCGGTGGCGGCAACTCCAAGAATGCCATGCTCAATGCGGTCGCATGCGTATTTTCAAGCACATTTTGCTGCAACCCCATGCCGCCTTCTACCATGGCCCACTTAATGCGACTATTGCCAGCATCAATCAGTAACATTTTCATGATGCACGCAAACCAATCTCTCCCGCATTAAAGACTTGCATTCCGCCCACCGTTTCCAGAATAAGCGCACCATTCTCGGTTACGCCTCGTGCGATGCCCATTTCAGTTCTGCCATCCGGCAACAGTAATCGTACCGTCTGGTTGTGCAAAGCGTGATGGCTTTCCCATTCCGCACGCAGTGCCGCAAAACTATTACTGGCAAATTCATAAAGTACTGCCTGCAATTCCCGTAAAATTACCGCGAATAAGTAGTTGCGTTCCGGCACATTAATTCCCGGTATGCCCGCTACCATGCCTTGCAGGCTCGAAACCGGTTGATCAATCTGCGGCAACAATTGTTCAGGCATGGACAGGTTGAGGCCAATGCCAATCACTACAGCGCTTGGCCCCAACATATCACCCTGTGCCTCCAGCAGAATACCGGCTAATTTACCCTCGTTACTACCCAGCACGTCATTCGGCCATTTCAGCCGTGCGCTTGTCATGCCAAGCGCGTGCAACGCACGGATCAACGCCACTCCGACGGCCAAGCTCAAGCCAGACAGCGCCGATAAATCAAGTTCAAAACGCCACAACAACGAGAACGTGAGCGCATTGCCCAAGCCGGAATGCCATGACCGCCCCAATCGCCCCCGTCCGCCGCTTTGCAGTTCCACCGCCAGCACATTGCCGCTGGGTGCGCCCTGCGCTGCGCGCTGCAACAACAGAGTATTGCTGGAGGGCAGGCTATCAAAAATTTCTATCTGGAATTGTCCCGCCTGCTCACCTAAATGGCGGGCAATAAGCGCAGCATCGAGCCATTGCGGCGGATTGCTCAGGCAATAACCACGACCAGGTACGCTGTATAAAGCCAAGCCATAATCTGCTACCCCATGCAAAGCATTGCTCACACTGGCACGCGATATGTCCAATCGCTGCGCCAGCATTTCCCCGGAATGGAATTTCCCGTCCACCAACTGGCGCAACAGGGCGAAAGTAAGCGGTTTCATCGTGGTGCATGGGTGGGGGGCGCCCATGCTGACAGCTTTCATTGTGGCAAGCTTTCTGCTGTTTTTTCGTGCTTATTTATAAAAGCCAGGATTTCTTGCTTCTGTTTCAGTGCATCCTGATACCCCAGCTCGATCATCGCCCGACAAAAATTCTTTTCAAACAATAAGTAACTCATCAGATTTGCCCCGCTACGGCGCATCGCGCCTATCCCGCGCAACAGAAAACGGATAGTCCATGGCAAGTGCATGGCATAACGCTGAGCAATTTGCTCAATAGCCTGGCTAGGCTTAATCACCAGAACATCGACATGACGCCAATTTATTTGCTGCTGAACATCTTCCGACAACATTCCAATGGAATGATTGATGCGCTGCACCCGCTCCAGATCCACCTCCAAACTATCCAGGAAAATGCTATCCATAACATGGCCGCCAATCTGCGCTAGCGAAGGATAATCACATTGATTGCTGCGATCAGGTTGTTCCTCCTCGCTATGGCCTAAGCCGATGACTAGCACGCGAGTCGCACCCAGATGTAGCGCAGAGCTGATCGGTGCGATCTGGCGCATCGAGCCATCGCCAAAATATTCACGATTGATGAGTACCGCTGGAAAGATAAACGGAATGGCTGAAGAAGCCAATAAATGTTTGGGTTCGATCTTGGTTGGAATACCTAGACGATGCGCTCGATTCCAGGGCAGAATGTCCTCCACTCCCTGGTAAAAAGTCACGGAGCACCCCGAACCATAGCCCGAGGCAGTAATACTCAGTGCGTCAAGATGGCCTGCATCAATATTCTCCTGGATTTTTTCATACGGCAGCGTTGCTTCCAGCATCGTTACCATCGGCGCATTATCAAGCAGCGACACATGGTTCAACTTATTGATACCCATACTGCTCAAGATCAGCCCTGCAAACCAGCGCGAACTATTCTTTAAAACACTTATCGGATCGGTTCGATAAACATGATCAACGTGGGAATTTTTCCAGATATTAAGGAGGTATTTCACGCTTTTGCGAAAGGACAGGGCATTTACTGCAAGCGTAACCGCATTAAGCGAACCTGAGGAGGTTCCGCAGATAATAGGGAAGGGATTATGTGCATGACGCGGCAGAAACTCGGCGATGGCCTTCAGCACGCCCACTTGATAGGCAACGCGCGCGCCCCCTCCCGTCAGAATCAAGCCAAGCTTATCTGGCGCACTCATCTGACCGTCCCCATCAAGCGTTTACAAATCGCCGGGTCCAACCTCAGCATGCACAGTTTCCAGCGCATCTTTCAGTGTTTCCTCGGACAGATCATTTACACACTTGGATAACATCGCCGCCGCTTCTGCCGCCTCCGGCGGCAGGTTGCGACCATCGGTATTGGCCACCAGTACAGCGGCAGCTCCCACCACTTTCAGTAAGCCGGTACGCTCATTCATCAGAATTTCCAACTCTTCGCGCAGCATGGCTGCTTCCTGTGTATTTAATTTGTCCGACATATAACCTCCTTACAATGAGTTTCAACCCCCGTTACCGCCAGCGCACTCATATTTACGATACTACGCACTGTGGCATTGGGAGTCAGGATATGAATGGACCTCGCCGCACCAAGCAAAATCGGTCCTATGGTGATACCGTCGCCCGCAAGCATTTTTAGAAGACCAAAAGAAATATTCGCCGCGTCCAGATTCGGCATGATGAGCAAATTTGCCACTCCTTTCAAGCGTGAGTTGGGAAAAATCTGCATCCGCAGCTTTTCCGAAATGGCAGCTTCGCCGTGCATCTCACCCTCTACTTCCAGCTCCGGTGCCATTTGCTCCAGCAATTCGCGCGCCCGACTCATCTTGTGCGCGGACACGTCATCAAAACTACCGAAACTGGAATGTGACAGCAGTGCAACTTTGGGAACGATACCGAAACTGCGTACCTCATCTGCCGCCAGTAGCGTCATTTCCGCCACTTGTTCAGCGCTGGGGTCGAGATTGATCTGCGTGTCGCAGATGAACAATGTATGGTTGGGTAACAGTAAAATATTCATCGCGGCGAACACGCTGACACCCGGCCGCAGGCCGATCACATTGCTGACATGACACAGGTGGTTACGGGATTGAGATAAGGTTCCGCACAGCATGGCATCTGCATCCCCCATGTGTATCAGCATGGTACCTATCAACGTATTGTGACGACGTATCTCGCGCTTGGCGTCGTCAGGGGATACGCCTGTGCGTTGCATCAAACGATGATACTCCGTCCAATAGGCACGGAAGCGCGGGTCGTTTTCCGGATTTACCAGTTCGAAATGTTCTCCTGCGCAGATGCGAAGGCCGAGCTTTTGAATCCGCTGTTCCACTACTGACGGACGGCCAATAAGGATGGGTTTGGCCAAGCCTTCGTCCAGTACCATTTGTACCGCATGCAGTACGCGTTCATCCTCACCTTCAGCATAAACGAGGCGCTTTGGATTTTTTTTTGCCAAATCAAATACCGGCTTCATCAACAGCCCAGACTGATAAACAAAAAGCGAAAGATGCTCACGGTAGGCCGCCATATCGACCAATGGCCGTTGCGCTACTCCGCTATTCATGGCTGCTTGGGCAACTGCTGCAGCGATTTTTATAATCAGGCGTGGATCGAACGGCTTGGGAATCAGATATTCCGCACCAAATGTCAGGCTTTCCTCGCCATACACCGACGCTACCGCAGCGGACTGCTCGGCCTGTGCCAGTTCAGCGATGGCAAACACGGCGGCATGCTTCATTTCTTCATTAATGGTGGTGGCGCCAACATCCAACGCGCCACGGAAAATATAGGGGAAGCACAGTGCATTGTTGACTTGATTAGGATAGTCCGAACGTCCGGTGGCCAGAATGGCATCCGGCCGCACCGCCTTCGCCAGCTCTGGCCAAATTTCCGGCGTGGGGTTAGCCAGTGCGAAAACCAGAGGATTGGGGGCCATCTGTTCCACCATCTCCGGTTTGAGTACTCCGCCTGCAGATAAACCCAGAAACACATCGGCATCAGAGATCACTTCAGCCAAGGTACGCGCAGCAATGTCCACTGCATAACGAGTTTTGTGCTCATCCATCTCCTCGATGCGCCCCCGGAACACGACCCCCTTGATATCGGTGACGATAATGTTCTCTCTACGCACGCCTAAACTCACCAGCATATCCAGGCAGGCCAGAGCCGCAGCGCCCGCACCGGATGCCACCAGCTTGATTTGATCAATTTGCTTGCCGACTACTTTAAGTCCATTCAGCAAGGCTGCGCCGACGATGATGGCAGTGCCATGCTGGTCGTCGTGGAACACCGGGATTTTCATGCGTTCGCGCAAGCGTCGCTCAATGTAGAAACATTCCGGTGCCTTGATATCTTCCAGATTAATGCCACCGAAGGTCGGCTCCAGCGCGACAATGATGTCCACCAGCTTGTCTGGGTCGCGCTCGTTAATCTCCAGGTCAAACACATCGATACCGGCGAATTTCTTGAACAGCATGCCCTTACCTTCCATCACCGGCTTGGCTGCCAGCGGGCCGATTGCGCCCAGTCCCAGCACCGCTGTGCCGTTGGTAATCACCGCCACCAGATTACCGCGCGCGGTAAGATTGTGCGCCTCATTAACATCCGCCACGATGGCTTCACATGCCGCTGCCACACCGGGCGAATAGGCCAGCGCCAAGTCACGCTGGGTTAACAGGGGCTTGCTCGGCACAACGGAAATTTTGCCCGGTTTGGGCAGGCGATGATATTGCAGTGCGGCTGCCCGCAATGTCTCATCAAGAGTGTTATCAGTAACCATAATGGGGCGGATTATACCTGACAGCCTATCCTGCCCGGATTCCCTTTGGCAGGGCAGAAACTAAAGAGCAAAAAATTTGGCAGAGCTACATCTGCTCCCACAATTTTTCCAGTCGCTTCACCGACACAATCACGGGCGTCTTCAATTCCTGCGCAAACAACGACACGCGCAATTCCTGCAATAGCCAACCAAACTCTTCTATCCGCAAATCAATACTGCCTTGCTGCGCAATTACTTTGCGTTGCCAAGTCTGCTGCAAGGATTGCATTTGCGTGTATTGACGCGCATCCCGTGCCGCATCGACGCGCAGTTTTTCCAGCCGCACATTGATCGCTTTTAGATAGCGCGGCAGGTGCTGTAAACGCTCGTAAGGAATACGTGCGATAAACTCTTTCTGCAACAGCCATTCGTACTGCGCACGCATATCCTGGACGGTTTGCCCGTTTGATTTGGCAGCTTGTATTTTTTTGTGTACGAGTTGATATTCGGTCAGAATTGTGCCGATCAGCCGCGTGATTTCTTGTGCCACCAACGTCAAACGGCTCTTGGCTTCCTTGCAACGCGCAGTGAATTCGGTTTCATTTGTTGGCCAGGGCTCATTCATACAACAACGATCAAAGGTGACCGCCAAAATCTGGCGGCGCAAATCCTGGATGCTGCCGAAGGACAAAAACTGCATTGCCATTGCTTGCAAGCCAAGATTTTTTTCCAGAAATTTAACCTGATCCTTGAGCGCCAGCATAAATAAGCGCCGTAACCCGGCACGATGGGCGCTCAGCGCTTCATCGCGAGTATCGAATGTTCGTAAAGATACCGCATCGTCTTCATCCACTAGTGCGTTGAATAGCGTCACAACTTGTCCGGCGCGCTGTATTTCTGAAGTTTCCTTAAAGTCACCCATACTCCAATCGGTAAAGCGCACCCGCTTTTGTTCTGCGGCTGCACCCTTTGCAGCAGACGGCGCAAGCTTGGGTGCAAGCTCGGCACGCAACTGAATGAAATTGCGCGAAACTCCCAACTGTCTGCCATGCTCGTCTACTACATAAAAATTCATGAGCAGGTGAGCCGGCAATTGCTCTAACCGAAATGCATCCAGTAGTACTTCCAATTGCTTCTGTTCGCGAATATAGCGTGCCAATGCCTGCAGCAATGGCGTATCCGAGGGCGGCACCTCTCGACAAAACAAGGCCGCGAACTCCGGCACCGGCACCATATGGCGGCGCAGCTTCTGCGGCAAAGTTTTGATCAATTGCGTCACTTTTTCTGTCAACAGGCCGGGCACCAAATACTCGCAACGCGGAGCGGAAACCTGGTTAATCAGAGCCCGCGGCACGGTGAGATTCACACCATCGTCGCTCTTGCCCGGCACAAAATGATAAGCCAGTGCATAGTTAATATTGTTCATCACCAGTTGCGGTGGGAATTGATCGGTGGTGATGCCTGCTGCCTCGTGGCGCATCAGGTCGTCACGTTGGAGATATAGCAGGCGCGGACTGGCGCGTTCCGCCTCCTTGCGCCATGTCTCGAATGCCGCGCCATTGTAAATGTGCGGTGGGATGATGCTATCGTAAAAGGCAAAGATCAATTCGTCATCTACCAGCACATCCGGTCGGCGCGCCTTATGCTCCAAGGCCTCAATGTCCCGGATTAACTGCTGGTTGTGCGAGAAGAAGGGCGCTAGTGTATGAAATTCGCCCGCCACTAATGCCTGACGAATAAACACCGCGCGTGATTCCGCCACGTTCATTGGGCCGTAATGCACGCGCTTTTTCGGGTTGATAATCAGGCCATACAAGGTGCTGCGCTCGAATGCCACTACCTGTGCTGCCTTCTTCTCCCAGTGCGGATCAAAATAGTGGCGCTTGATCAAATGCGCACCCACTTCCTCCAGCCATTCCGGTTCGATGCGCGCCACACAACGAGCATACAATTTCGTCGTCTCGGTTAGTTCAGCTGCCACGACCCATTTTGGACTTTTTTTCGCAAGCACCGAATTCGGCACGATAAAAAATTTTATTTCGCGCGCGCCCTGATAATGCGCTTCGCGGTCCACGCTCTTGCAGCCGATATTACCCAGCAGACCCGTTAACAGAGCTTTGTGGATTTCCTCATAGCTGGCGGGAATTTCATTCAGCCGCATGCCCATCTCGGCAACCTGCGCGTGTAACAGCTGATACAGCTCATGCCATTCGCGCAGACGTAGAGGCGATAAGAATTTCTCGCGGCATTCATTTGCCCACAGACGCTTGGATTTTTTATGCTTCACTGCCTCTTGAAACCATGCCCACAAATTGACATAGGTCAGGAAATCCGAGCGCTCATCATTAAAACGCTGATGCGCGTCATCCGCCGCTTTGCGCCACTCCGACGGACGATCACGCGGATCCTGCAACGATAGTGCGCTGGCGATAATGAGAATTTCCTGCAAGCAGTGATACTGCCTTCCCGCCAGCAGCAAGCGAGCGATTTTTGGGTCAAGCGGCAGCTTTGCCAGCTCGCATCCCAACGGCGTCAGCTGCCGCTCTTCATTTATTGCATTCAATTGCGCCAGCAACTGGTAGCCATCGGCAATTGAACGCGATCCGGGCGGCTCGATGAAGGGGAATTGTTCGACTTCGCCCAGTCCCAGCGCACTCATACGCAAAATTACGGTTGCCAATGACACACGGAAAATTTCCGCATCGGAATATTCTGTGCGCGCCAGGAAATCCGGCTCGTCATACAAACGCACGCATATCCCGCTCATCACCCGCCCACAACGCCCGGCGCGCTGGTTGGCGGCGGCACGCGCGATTTTTTCCACGCGCAATTGTTCGACTTTTTGCCGTATGCTGTAACGATTGATGCGAGCCAGCCCGCCGTCGATCACATATCCGATATTCGGGACGGTTAAGGAAGTCTCTGCAACATTGGTGGCGAGCACGACACGGCGCGTGCCGGAAGTTTTGAATACGCGGTCCTGCTCAGCCGCCGACAAGCGCGAGAACAGCGGCAAGATTTCCACGCCAATGGGATGATGCTTGCGCAAAGCTTCCGCAGTGTCACGGATTTCGCGCTCGCCCGGCAGGAATACCAAAATGTCGCCGCGTAAGCCATCCACTGCCAGTTCGTCCAGCGCGACACATACCGCCTGTGGAATATCCTGCATTTCGCCTTCGGCATTCTCCTGCAACGGACGGTAACGCACCTCCACCGGATAACTGCGGCCACTGACCAGCATGATCGGCGCACCGCTGAAATGTTTAGCGAAGCGCTCTGCATCCAGCGTAGCCGAAGTAATAATGAGCTTGAGATCTGGGCGGCGTGGCAATAGCTGCTTGAAGTAACCCAACAGAAAATCGATATTCAGGCTGCGCTCATGCGCCTCATCGATAATGATGGTGTCGTATTTTTTTAGCAGCCGATCGCTCTGGATTTCCGCCAGCAAAATGCCATCGGTCATCAGCTTGATGCAGGTATCCGGCGATACCTTGTCATTAAAGCGAATCTTGTAGCCGACCAGGCCACCCAACTCTGTTTTCAGTTCAACCGCGATGCGCGTTGCCACAGAGCGCGCCGCGACACGGCGTGGCTGAGTGTGGGCAATGACGCCTTGCACACCCCGGCCCAGACTCAAACAGATTTTAGGTAACTGGGTAGTTTTACCAGAACCAGTCTCACCACACACGATGATCACCTGATTGGTAACGATGGCTTGCGCTAATTCTTCGCGCCGCAATACTACCGGCAGGTCAAGCGGAAATTCGATTGGAGCAAGCAATTCAATACGTGCTGCGCGACGAGCTTGAAGAGATCCAGCGTGAATGGGGTGAGGTGGGCGGTCAGTCATTGCGCACGATTGTACCTGAAACCGGTAGGTGAAGAAAAACAGGGAGACCAAGACGCAGTATGGTTGGAGGATGGTTTATTAGACTAGTTCCGGTCTGGTTGCATGTGCCTTCCGATGTATTGGCACGCCGGTAATGCATGTGTTCATCCCCCTGTGATGTTGGGCTTCATTTCATTCGGTCCAACCTACTGAGCTTTCCGTTTGAGGCGGTCAAGGTTGAGTTTTTGCTAGAGGCAGAGTAGCGCTTCGGCAAGATACGCCGAACTCTTCAATCGAGAGGACGTAACCCGGCTTGCCGGGGCACGTCCTTTCATGCTATCCACTGCACTAGTCGCCCATCAAGGCCGGGTTCTCGCGGCGTCTGGCAAAAAATGAGTATTTGTATCAGCCGCCAAGCCAAGCGTGAGCGTAGCATCTGGCAGCGGCGGATTGTGGGTTAAGAAAATTGTTGATGGAGTAGTTGATGATGAGCGGTGAGATGTTGGGCTTCATTTCATTCAGCCCAACCGGGCTACACTAGCTGTTTTAGTTCCGGCAATATGGCATTCGGAGTATAAATTTTGGTAATTAACATAACTTAATCAAAAATAAGGAATTTGCTTATTTTTATAATTTTAGTATTACTTTATTATGTCTCACAAGCTGCTAGATGTGAATGCTGCAGTGTTTTGCACGCAGCTTATTGCGCACTTGGTCTAGTAGTTTTGGAGGATATGCAGTGGTGCTTTTATCCGGCGAATTAGGGTGTGCCATAATTTCTATATTAAATAAATACAAGGCACTACATGATGTAGTTTTGAATTATACACCTCGAAGGTGCATTTGATGGCATTTTTTAGGGTGTCTACTATTCGTTATGCCCCGTTTATCAACCCGCAGTGAACAAGGAGAGCCACGATGCTTCATTTCCGTATACATGCCATAGCCATCCTCGCAACCGCCACCTTTGCCGTGTCTGCATATGCAGCGCCATCATGGGTTGAGTCTTCGAGTAAGTCTTGTGCTGACTCGTGTCAGAGCAAAGACCTATTCGCGGTAAAGAGCGGTACGTATCAAAACAGCAGCAGTTTTTTCGTATGCGCCACAAGTAAGAACGGTGAAGGCTTCCGCCCAGGGTTCAATTTGGTTCCCACTTGGGCCACATCTTGCACAGTCGGGCATGGAGGGAAAGAACACCTTGAGAGCAGTTACTACTGCCTGTGTAATGACAAAAACGTTCCTCCGCCCGGCAAGTAATTGCCACACATTCGTAGCGTAGGCATGACCCGGCAGTCAACCGGACCTGTCGCGGCGAGCCGCGTCAGTCCGGTTACTTTTACGTTAGGCCGCAAGCGCCGTGATGATGTTTGCTCCTTGCAACGGTCTTCAAAACCTCGAACGCTTGGTGCTCCGGCATAAGCCGCGAGCATTTGCGCAGGCCGCTGGCAAACGCTTTCGCTCCCTTCACCGTCATCTCAGCGCAATGGCGCACTGCGGGCCGCAGTCGGAACGGTTCTCTGTCCTGCAATCGCCGCGCCTTGTCGGGGCGCAACGGTTCTTGCGTTTCCGCTCTTCGAGCAACGGCAGCTCACGGCGCTCACGCCATTCTCTTCGCAACACCACCGTAGTGTCTGTCCTTCAACCTGCCCGCCGCGCTCGCCTCTCCGGGAGGCGCCACAGTCAGCCGTTTTCTCAGTTTCAAAGGTTTTGATTGTCACTGCCGTTGGTTTGCATCTGCCTTGCTTCGTCATGCATGCTGCATTGGCAGCTTTTGGGCTTTGCGGTATTCTCGCCTATCCATGCCTATGCAAACACCATCGCCTAACCCGGCGCTCAACCTCGCTCCTTTCAGTCGCTGGACGCTGCGCGATAAAGCCGCGCAGCGCCGGTTAGCTCTACGTTGGGCTTCTTGTTGAGCTTCGATTTAAGTTGTGGCTACAGATACAAGGTTGGGCTGAATAAAATGAAGCCCAACATTTCACCGTTCACCATAACCATCTACTCCATCACCCATTTTCCCACTCCAATTCGATACTGCCATCCCCCGTTCAATGTAGCCATGCAATGTTGAATGTGGCCAATCAACAGGGTGCGTGAACCAGCCATGTTTTACGGGATTGTAATGAATGTAATCGACGTGCCGCGCACGATCAATCTCATCCCGAATTTGATGTTCCCAATACCGCCGCTGCCAGATGCCTCGCTCACGCTTGGCTTGGCGGCTGGCACGAATGTGTTCGATTTTTGCCAGCCGCCGCGAGAATCCGGCCTTGATGAGCGACCAACGCAGTGGATAGTCGGCATCGCCGGGTGGCAAGCGCCATATCGCATGCATATGTTCTGGCAGCACTACCATCGCCAGAATAGCAAACGGATGTGCGTCTTTCACCTTTTCATGACTGCGCGCAAATCATCGATATGCCGCACCAATACATCGGAGCGCTGTTCAGCCAGATTAACAGTGAAGAAGCATCTGCCTCCCGCTGTATCGGCACACCGGTAACGCATGTATTTATCCTCGTGAGATGTTGAGCTGATAAGGGTTAGCTCTATCTGGCAGGCCACAAAGATTTGTGCAGTAGCGACTTGGTGGGCTATGCCATAAGCGAGCGCATGACCAGAGATTTGGTCAGCCAGTCGCTGTTTCGGGGCGTGGCGGCAAAACGCCCACCGCGCGGACTGATACATACACCACTCGGATCGAGGTAGCCAGTATTGCGCTCATGAGTACAGAAACAAGCCATCACCGAATACATCGAAGTATTTTACCGGCGGCAGCGCAAACAGGCACGTTTTAGATATCTGTCTCCTGTCGCATTTGAGCACCAATTCTATGAAAACAGGTTGGCGGCATGAACCTGTTGGAGTCCATTATTGACAACCGACCTCACTTAATAAACCTCCGGCTTTGCCGGAGGTTTATTAACTATTTCTTCAAGCCGTCAACGCAAGCTTGAGTTTTTGCCTCGTCACCAGCATGAATCTTTTGGCAGTCAGCTGGTGACTGGGGGGGACTTGGAGGAGTACTTGCAAGTACCGGCAAAGTTACAGCAGACATCAAAGCAAAAGCTAACATACTCACTAAATTTTTCATTAATTGATTTCCTTTATAACGTAAATTGAAAACTGACTTTATGTCAGTGTTCTGTTATACGCAAAATGTATGCCAATTATTAAAATTCAGCTAAAGCAGGAAGTTAATAAATCCACAAGATGGTTATTTAATAAATAACCATCTTTATGTCGCAATTTTAAGACATTTTTATTATACGTTCTTATAGTACATTGAAATTATTCATATTTATTTGTCTAAAATTAGAGACTATGTAATTTTTTAACTTTACAAATCTTTTGTAAACAATGTAATTGTTAAAATGAGCAGACTCTGCAAATTCACAACTAAACATAACTGTTCCTGATTAGTTACATGCCTCAGCTGCCCGAATGGCAGCTTCAGGGCATGGGGTTGTATTCGCCGCAGCGCGAACGAGGCGCTTGAGGATGGTGCCAAGATCGAAGCGGCGGTTAAAACGGTACTGAACCTCGGCCAGGTAACGGTCTGCGTATTGACGGAAGTCGAAAGCATGGTAGGTTCCACTGATAGCTGTTTTCAGGTTGCTCAGCACGGTATTCACGGCGCGGAATGCCGGGTGTTGTGCCACTTCCCGACCCGTGCCCCCGTTCATAATAATGGCGGAGTGCGTAGCGCCGCTGGCAGCGACACCCCGAAAACATCCCAATCCGTCGGACAGCACTTGAGCGGAAGGTGCCAGCACCTTCTGGGCCCAAGCTTCGATGGCTTTCCTGGTGAACGGAATGTGGACGAAGCAGGCTACGACCGGCTTGCCGTCCTCTGTAGTCTGCACAGCCGCAACGAAGGAGGCTTTGTTTTCGGAACCTCGACCGCGCTTACCCGGGCGCTCGCCGCCCAGGTAGGAGTCGTCAATTTCGACTCACCCTTCGAGGACGCGGGAGGATTCACGCTCAGTCATGACTTGCAGCAGCTTGAGTTTCATCAGCCAGGCGGTCTTGTAGCTCACACCCAGATGGCGCATGAGTTCCAGCGCGGCAACCTTGTTTTTCGCTTGGGTCAGCAAGTGCATCGCCAGAAACCAGAGCGTTAGCGGCAGCTTCGTCGCTTGGAAGATCGTACCGGCAGTGACCGTCGTCTGGTAGCGGCACGCTTGGCACTGCCAGTGCTGTCTGCCGTCGTGCATGAAGGTTGCTGTGACGGGTTTCTCCGCAATGCGGGCAGACAAAGCCCTCTGTCCAGCGTGGCGCCAACAGCGCCGCGTGACATTGCTCTACCCTCCCGTACTGCTTCAGAAACTCAGACATCGACAGACCCTTTTGAAACTGAACTCGGTTCATTGCCATGACGCATCTCCTTCGGTAGATGCGTCTATTATTCGCCCCTCAGTGGCTCACCACATGAGCCTGTACGTAAAAAATAGCACCCAACTGAGGCATGTAACTAATCAGGTAACTGTTTGTGGTCAATTCTTGAATCCGCACGACATTTACTGCGCCAGTTATATCTTGCAGAGTCTACGTTCGATGCGTGCCTGAAAGTGAGGACAAAGGAAAGTGGGTTCATTTACGCCTCAAATTTAATACACAGGTTTCCTCAAGTGCTGCTTAGCAATACCAATTTTCTTTTACGGTATCAAATTCGCTGAGCAGAAAGTTCGTGCTTTGCGCTCATGTACTTTTTTTCTAGTTTAGCCCGGCAGGTTGGGCTGAATGAAATGAAGCCCAACATCTCACCGCTCACCATACCGATCCAAATGTTCCATCACCTATTTGTATAGCCCAATCCGATGCTGCCATTCCCCGCTCAATGTAGCCATGCAATGTTGAATATGGCCAATCAACAAAGTACGTGACCCAGCCATGTTTTACGGGATTGAAATGAATGTAATCGACGTGCCGTGCAAGATCAATCTCATCCCGGATTTAATGTTCTCAATACCGTCGCTGCCAGATGCCGTGCTCACGCTTGGCTTGGCGGCTGGCTCGAATGTGCTCGCCTTTTGCCCGCCACCGCGAGAACCCGGCCTTGATGGGCGACCAGCGCAACGGATAGTCGGCATCGTCCGGCGGCAATCGCCATATCGCATGCAGGTGTTCGGGTAACACCACCATCGCCAGGATGGCAAACGGATGCGCGTCTTTCACCGTTTTCATGGCCGCACGCAAGTCATCGATATGCCTCACCAATAAATCGGAGCGCCGTTCAGCTAGATTGACAGTGAAGAAGTATGTACCTCCCGTTGCATCGGCACGTCGGTAACGCATGTGTTCATCCCCTTGTGATGTTGGGCTTCACAAGCTCAGCGCCAACCTACCGGGCTGTCGCCAACCATGTTGGAATCTCGTCGGGGAGAATCATTTCGCCTGGGCGAAACTCAGATGGCCTCGGGCTCCTGCATCCACGCCGGGATATCGCGTTGGCCATGCAGCACACGCCAGACATCAATGTGTTGTGGACGCTCGATATAGAATACGAGATGTGGATAGTGTGCCAGTGGCCAGAAGCGCAGGCCGGGCAGATTTAATTCGTGAGCATAGCGTGGTGATCCTGTAGCCGGCTGGCGACTAATGTGCGTATAAGCTTGCTCCAAGGCGTCGATGAAGCCGAACGCCACTTGTTCAGTGCTTTCGCTGAGGTAATAAGCAATCGCGTCATCAATGTCCCGGTTGGCCAGCTCACGCGGAACGATAGGTTTGACCGTCACCCGCAAGCGCCGTCTTTGGCCGCCTTGCGCACCCGATCACGCAGTCCTTCAAAGTAGGCCGGGTCGATCGGACCTGCAGGTGCAGATGCCGCGCCCGCAAGCAACAGGCCGCGTAGTTGCAAGCGATCCTGATCCTTGCGGATCAGCTCACGCACGTACTCACTGCTCGTGCCATAGCCGCCTTGATTGACCTGCTCATCCACGAAGGACTTGAGCGTTTCGGGTAGGGATATGTTCATTGTGCTCATGATCCAAGATTAGCCTGTTTGGCAAAATTTGGCAAGACTGGTGGTTTCCGTTGTCAACGCTAAATAATTAATATCGATAATTCACCGCCTCAAATAAGTTTACTGCCCCGCCACCATCATATTTTCAACCAAAATAGAACCACACTGCCGTGACCCCTGCACCAGCACATCATTACCCACAGCCGCAATATGCGTATACATGTCTTTCAAATTACCGGCGATGGTGATTTCTTCTACCGGATACTGGATTTCTCCGTTTTCCACCCAGAAGCCCGCCGCGCCGCGCGAATAGTCTCCGGTGATGTGATTTACACCCTGCCCGAGCAGTTCGGTAACCAGCAGGCCACGTCCCATTTTCTTCAGCAGGCCGTTAAAATCCAGTTCGCCAGGACGCAGGATAAGATTGTGATTGCCGCCTGCATTACCGGTCGTTTTCATGCCTAATTTGCGCGCGGAATAAGTGCCGAGAAAATAGCTTTGCAGTACACCATTTTCAACGATGGTGCGGCGCTGCGTTTTCACGCCCTCACCATCGAACGAGCTGCTCGCCAGGCCACGGGGAATGTCTGGTATGTCATCAATGCAGATGTTGGATGAAAATACTTGCTTGCCCAGGTAGTCGAGCAGAAAGGATGATTTTCGGTACAGGCTGCCGCCGCTCACTGCACCGACAAAATGGCCGAGCAAACTGGCGGCTATCGGTGCCTCAAACAGCACGGGCACTTGCATGGTGTCGAGCTTGCGGGCATTGAGCCGCCGAACGGCACGTTCTGCCGCGATTTGACCGATTTTTTCCGCTGCCACTAGATCGTTTGCGGCACGCGCTTCGCTATACCAGTAATCGCGCTGCATGGCGTCGTCCTTGCCAGCGATGACGGCGCAGCTGATGCCATGGCGTGAGGTGGGATAACCACCGATAAAGCCCAAACTGTTGGCATACACGAATTGGGACTCATGCACGTTTACCGTGGCGCCTTCCGAATTGTCGATCCGCTCATCCGCATCAAATGCAGCTTGCTCGCAGGTTTTGGCCAGCTCAATGGCGCCGTCCACGTCCAGCAACCAGGGATGGTACAGGTCAAAATCGGGAAATTCGGTGGCCAGCATATCCTTTTCAGGCAACCCGGCACAGTCATCGCTGGCAGTGTGGCGAGCAATGGAGAGGGCGGCGTCCACCGTGTCACGTACTGCCTGCGGCGAGAAATCGGAAGTGTTGGCATTGCCACGCCGCTGATCGATGTAAACGGTAATGCCCAGACCTTTGTCACGGTTATATTCTATGGTTTCGACCTCACCATGACGAACGGTGACGGCTTGCCCGAAACCATCCGACACTTCCGCCGCAGCGGCAGTTGCCCCTTGGCGGTTGGCATATTCAAGCATGTCCCGCGCAATCTGGTGCAGGGTATCGGCGGAATGGGAAAAACGATGTTCGGATGGTGTAATGTCATTCATAAGGTAAACGCTTTCATGGGAAAGCGTTATCATAACAATATCTATTTATAATTTCGCACCTATGCACCACTACAATGACAATACCGAAGAATTAAATTTGCCACCCAGCAAAACCAAGATTAAGAAACAGATGCATGATCTGCAGGATATCGGTGAGCAATTGGCTGAACTCAGTATCGACAAACTGAAACAAATGGATTTGCCGGAAAGCTTATTTGACGCCCTCCGCGAGATGAAGCGCATCAATAAATTTGGCGCGCAACGACGACAAATGCAATACATTGGCAAATTGATGCGCGACGTGGAAACCGCGCCCATCATCGCCAAGCTGGAAGCATGGAGCGGCAAATCACACCAGCATATTGCCTGGCTGCATCAACTGGAGCGGTGGAGAGATCGTCTTCTGGAAAACGAGGCAGCGCTGACCGAGTTGCTCGCTGATCACCCTGAAGCGGATGCACAAAGGCTGCGAGCGCTGGTTCGAAATGCATTGAAAGAAAAAGAACTGGCAAAACCGCCGAAGAGCTATCGTGAAATTTTTCAGGTACTGCGTGAAATTCTGCCGGAGCAAATTTCTCAAGCACCCGAATAAACTTATTTACTATTTCAAACACGTAACAGCAAACCATGAATAACGTTCTA
This sequence comes from Candidatus Nitrotoga sp. AM1P, assembly GCF_013168275.1. Taxonomy (GTDB): domain Bacteria; phylum Pseudomonadota; class Gammaproteobacteria; order Burkholderiales; family Gallionellaceae; genus Nitrotoga. Next base: position 1,851,295 of record NZ_AP019547.1, read on the forward strand.
CCACATATCACTCTCGAAACTGGAAAATCCCCCCAACACAGCATCATCTGGTTGCATGGCTTGGGCGCTGACGGTGAGGATTTTGTTTCCGTGGGGGAAGAAATGAACCTGCCGGTAGCGGTGCGCTACCTGTTTCCGCATGCACCCAATCAACCAGTCACCATCAACGGTGGCGTCATCATGCGCGCATGGTATGACATCATGGCTTCGAATATGGTTGCCCAACAAGATGCAAAGGGTATTCGTGCTTCACAAGCCGCTATTGAAGGGCTGATTGCACAGGAAAAGCAGCGTGGCATTGCTACAGATAATATTTTTCTCGCAGGCTTCTCACAAGGCGGGGCCATTGCGCTGCATACCGGTTTGCGCCATGCATCGCGCCTGGGCGGTATTCTCGCTTTATCCACCTATCTTCCGCTAGCCGAAACATTGTCGAGTGAAGCCAGCGCAACTGCTCTCAATACCCCCATCTTCATGGCACACGGGCATAGTGACTCGATCGTACCTTATGCGCGAGGAAAGGCCTCGGCGGATGAATTAAAAAAACGAGGTTATCAGGTCGAGTGGCATGAATATGGCATGCCACATTCAGTATGCGCGGAAGAAGTGCGAGATATCCAGACTTGGCTGACACAAAAATTAAATACAAAACCTATTTAAACATTGAGTTACGAGCGCATACCAAGCAACTTGCCTGCTTACACCACTTCACGCTGCTGGCTCGTTACAGAAGATGATCACGTGGTTGAATGATGGCGCTCCGTTTCCGCCGGTAGAGCAGGCACTGCTCAAACCCAATGGCTTGCTGGCTGCGGGGGGGAGCCTGTCTGCACACCGTCTGCTGGACGCCTATCGGCAAGGTATCTTCCCTTGGTTCAACACAGGAGAACCCATACTCTGGTGGAGCCCCAATCCACGCATGGTGCTTATTCCTGAGGAGTTCAAGATTTCACGGTCGTTACGCAAAACTTTACGCGATAAGAGCTATGAAGTTCGTACCGATAGCGCTTTCGAACAAGTCATGCGTGCCTGCGCCGCCCCACGCCACGAACAGGCGGGAACATGGATACATGAAGACATGATTACCGCTTATACCGAGCTGCATCAGATGGGCGTAGCGCACTCGGTGGAGGTCTGGATGAAGGGCAATCTGGTGGGTGGGCTGTATGGCATCAGTATTGGACACATGTTCTATGGCGAGTCGATGTTCAGCCACGCCACGGATGCATCCAAAATTGCGCTCGCCCATCTCACTGCACAATTGCAGCGTTGGGGTTATGGCATGATTGACTGCCAGATGAGCACACCGCATCTTGCTTCGCTCGGCGCACGCGAAATCCCGCGCGCAGAATTTATACGTCGCTTAAAAGAATTGATACACTGTCCGAACCCTCCGCACAAATGGCAGCTCGACCATGAACTTGTTGCATGACATTCCGCTGTCGGCGCTGCAGCTATACCTTACAGCCCCCTATTCGTGCAGCTACCTGCCGGATCAACTGGCGCGCTCGCAGGTCGCCACACCCAGCTTTCTGATCACCCCGGCTGTGTATTCGGAACTGGTGCGAGGCGGCTTCCGCCGGAGCGGGTCGGTTACCTATAGACCGCGCTGCGACGCCTGCCAAGCCTGCATTCCGGTGCGTGTCGAAGTACCATCGTTCGCGCCCAACCGCACACAACGCCGCTCCAGGCAACGCCACATCGGTCTGGAGGCCTCGTTGCATGCATTGAAAGACAACGACGAATATTTCGCGTTGTATCAGCGTTATCAAATGGAACGGCATCCTGATGGCGGCATGAAAAATGACAGTCGAGACCAATACCGCAACTTTTTACTGCAAAGCCACGTTGATTCCATACTGGTGGAATTCCGCGAAAATGGGGTGCTGCGCATGGTGAGTATCATCGATATTCTCGATGATGGACTCTCTTCGGTTTATACGTTTTATGAGCCGAATATAGCGCAAGCCAGCTTTGGCACCTACAACGTCCTGTGGCAGATCGAGCTGTGCCGGAAGTTGCAACTGGACTACTTGTATCTGGGTTACTGGATAGAGAAGAGCGAGAAAATGGCGTACAAAGCCAATTTTCGTCCGCTGCAAGGGCTTATCCAAGGCAAATGGCAAGCACTCCCAACCCACAGGCCGTGATATGTACTCGCTGATTCGACCGCTGCTTTTTTCCTTTAATCCGGAAACCGCCCACCACATTACGCTTGATGCGCTGCAGTTTGCCTATCGGCTTGGCCTGCTGCCGCTGTTTGTCAAACATCCGGTAGATAACCCACATAAAGTGATAGGTCTAACTTTCCCCAACCCGGTCGGGCTGGCCGCAGGATTAGACAAGAACGGCGATCACATCGATGCGCTGGCCGCACTGGGTTTTGGTTTCATCGAGATCGGGACCATCACACCTCGCGCCCAAGGAGGTAACCCAAAACCGCGCTTGTTCCGCTTGCCTGAGGCGCAGGGTATCATCAACCGCATGGGGTTCAACAACCACGGCGTGGATGCACTCATTGAAAACGTAAAGCGCGCAAATTATCGCGGCATTCTTGGCATCAACATTGGCAAAAATTTTGACACACCGATTGAACATGCTGCCACCGATTACCTGATTGGATTACGAAGTGTGTACACCCACGCCAGCTATGTCACCATCAATATTTCTTCGCCTAATACCAAGAATTTACGCCAGTTACAAGGGGGGGATGAGCTGGATGCGTTGCTCACGCAACTTAAAGCGGAGCAGGAAAAGCTGGCAGATTTGCACGGTAAATATGTTCCGTTGGCATTAAAAATAGCCCCCGATCTTGATAACGAACAAATCCACCAGATAGCGATACTTTTGCAACGCCACCGCATTGACGGCGTGATCGCCACCAATACCACGTTGACGCGTACAGGCGTCGAACATCTTACGCAAAATACAGAGACGGGCGGACTGAGTGGCGCGCCAGTGCGTGACCGATCGACTGCCGTTATCCGTGAACTTGCTACCGCATTACAAGGCGCTCTGCCTATTATCGGCGCAGGCGGTATTCTGAGCGGAGAAGATGCAGTGGAAAAAATTCACGCTGGCGCTGCGCTAATACAAATTTACAGTGGACTGATTTATCGCGGCCCTGAATTAATCAATGAATGTGTTAATGCGATTGGGCATTTGCAACGCAGGGGGGCGTAAGGGCAGCGCAATCATTCGCATTCAGGCGCATTTACCTTTGAAATAATCGACATAGGCAAACTGGATTCCTTCGTGCAATCGATTTGTGCATTGATTCTCGCCAAGGTCACTGGCGAAGATAGCGCTAGGTCAAAACTAGAGTTATTATAGCTTCGCGAATCCTAAGTTTTGCTGTTGGGTTATTCCCCTGCCAAGAGCCGATATAATCCTAACTATGCCCTTTATACAATTCCGTACCCCATGACTTCCCGCTGGTGGTTCTATCCGGTCATTGCTGGCATCGCCCTTATCATCACACCCTTGTTGTTGCTGATGTTTGCGGCAATGCTGGTATACCCAACGCTGCCCTCGCTTGAAGCCTTGACCGACTATAAGCCTAAAATCCCGCTACGTGTATATAGCACGGAGGGGGTTCTAATCGGTGAATTCGGGGAGGAACGTCGCGCGCTGGTCAAGATTGACGAAGTACCCGACTTGATGAAAAAGGCCGTCCTCGCCGCGGAAGATGATCGGTTTTATGAGCACGGCGGGGTGGATTACATGGGCGTATTGCGCGCCACGTATAACAATTTCACCTCGGGCGGCGTCAAGCAAGGAGCCAGCACGATCACCATGCAAGTGGCCCGTAATTTTTTCCTGACTAAAGAGAAGAAATTATCGCGCAAATTTAACGAAGTGTTGCTTGCCATCAAGATCGAACACAATCTGAGTAAAGATGAAATCCTCCAGCTTTATATTAACCATATCTATCTAGGTCAACGGGCCTATGGCTTTGCTGCTGCCGCGCAAGGCTATTTCGGCAAAAGCCTGGACCAACTCGGCGTGGCAGAGTTCGCTATGCTGGCTGGTTTACCCAAGGCCCCTTCCATTTACAACCCGGTGGTCAACCCCAAGCGTGCCAAACTACGCCAAACGTATGTACTGCGCCGCATGCATGAGCTGGGTTTCATAAACATCCAGCAACAAGAGACGGCACTGCATCAACCCCTGATGGTGAAACGCAGCTATCAGGAATTTTCAGGTAAAGCTGATTATTTGGCAGAAATGGTCAGGCAAGAGGTATTCAAACGTTATCAGGATGACACCTATACGCAAGGTATCAAGGTCTATACCACTATCCGTCAGCAAGATCAGGCAATAGCCTATGAAGCGCTACGCAAAGGTGTGCTGGAATATGACCGACGCCATGGTTACCGTGGCCCGGAAGGCTATATCGATCTACAGAAAGGAAATTCCGAGGAAGAGTTGGAAGAAGCGCTACAGGATATTGCTGATAGTGATGACATGATTCCCGCCGTAGTACTTGAAGCAAATCCCAAAGGCATCCGCGCCTACAGTAAGGGCGGCGCAATTGCCAAAATTAGCGGGGAAGGACTTAAGTTTGCCCAACCCTATATGAACAACAAGACTGCGTTGAATCGGCGCTTACGTGCCGGTTCTCTAATCCACGTGCAGAAGGACGAAAAGAATATTTGGAAAATTGTCCAATTACCGCAAGTAGAAGCGGCTTTCGTTTCCGCCAGTCCGCACAATGGTGCGATCTACGCTCTGGTAGGCGGTTTCGACTTCAATCGAAACCAATTTAACCATGTCACTCAGGCTTGGCGGCAACCCGGCTCCAGTTTCAAACCATTCATTTATTCCGCCGCATTGGAAAAAGGTCTGACTCCTGCCACCGTTATTGACGACGCACCCTTGATGATTGATGCGACAGAGACAGGCAGCGAAGCCTGGGAGCCAAAAAACTACGATGGGGTATTTGATGGTCCTATCCGCATGCGGCAAGCGCTGGTCAAATCCAAAAACATGGTCTCTATTCGTATCCTGCAAACTATTACACCGCAATACGCACAAGACTACATCACCAAATTTGGCTTCGACGCAGCCAAACACCCTCCTTACCTCACTATGGCATTAGGTGCCGGTTCGGTTACGCCTATGCAAATGTTGACGGGTTACTCTGTCTTCGCCAATGGCGGTTTCCGCATCGCCCCCTATTTCATCCAGCGCATTGAGGACAGCAATGGCAAAGTGCTCCATAAAGCCGCGCCCGTTGTGGCCGGAGAAAACGCCCAGCAAGTTATAGATGTACGTAATGCCTACACCATGGTAAACATGATGCAAGGCGTGGTGCAACACGGCACTGCCTTCCGCGCCATGCAACTGGGTCGCCATGATTTAGCGGGCAAGACCGGCACGACCAACGATTCAATGGATGCCTGGTTCAGCGGCTTCCATCCCACCGTGGTAGGAATTACCTGGGTGGGTTTCGACAACCCGCGCAGTCTGGGCGAAAGAGAAACCGGAGGCGGGGCTGCATTACCCATTTGGATGGACTACATGGGGAAAATACTTAAGAAAGTGCCTGAAGTCACCTACACCATGCCGGAAAATATGGTGGCTGCGCGCATTAACAACGAGGGACTGCGGGATGAGGCGGGCGATTTAGTGGAATATTTCTACACAGAAAATTTACCGCCAGAGAAACCCGTTCCGCCACCGGAAAAGTCGCTTATCGAAACAATCATCGATCACATATTTTAATTTGACATGAGTAAAGATCGTTTACATCGGCGTGACCTGATGCGTGAACAGCTCGCACATCACGCCGCGCGTCTAATGGCCGAGGGTGGCATTACCGATTATGCGTTTGCCAAACGCAAGGCCGCCAAACAATTGGGAGCAGAAGATACTCAACACCTGCCCAGCAATGATGAAGTTGAAATGGCGTTGCGTAGCTTCCGTGCCCTGTATCAGAGTGAAAGCCATCCCCTCGTCCTGCACCAATTACGCCAGCAGGCGCTCGCCGCTATGCAATTATTGGAGCCATTTCACCCTTTCCTCACTGGCTCGGTGTTGAAGGGTACGGCAGGCGAGCAATCCGACATTAACCTTTTGGTTTACTCCGATGACGAAAAAGCGATGATGATGTTCCTGCTCAAGCATAACTTGCCCTTTGAAGGCGGTGAATGGTCCATACATCTAGCGGGCAGGCAACAAACTGTGCCCAGCTTTACGCTGAAAACTGAAACGGGTGTGCCGGTGAATATTGCGGTACTGCCTGAGAATGCAAGGCACAGTGGTAGCCGAAAGATCGGCAAGCAAGCGGATATAGCGGCGGTTAAGCGGTTGCTAAATGAAAGTGTGAATAACGAATAAATGATTTATCTAGCCTGCAATACATTTTCGAATATTTAGCTACAGGCGAACATGCTATAGACTGGTATGCAGCAGTTCACTCATATCAGGAACCTTGAGCAGACGTATTCAACAGACCTATTCATAAGTAAATGCTGTTGTTCTTCAAACTTGAATTGATCCTCAATTCAACATCGGCTCCCCGCCTTTCGGAAATAGCACCCATAACCGCCCCTGTTGTTTCATCTTGCCCGCCTGCGCTCCCGCAGATTCGCCAAAGCCCCAGAAAAAATCCGCGCGCACTGCACCCTTGATGGCCCCGCCCGTATCTTGCGCCAGCATCAGGCGATTGAGTGGCGCGCTATCATTAGGATAAGTCGTAGCGAGAAAGACAGGCGCGCCCAGCGGGATGGTGCGCGGATCTACGGCAATACTGTATTCATTGGTCAGTGGCACACCCAGCGCACCCAATGGTGCGGACAGACTATCCGGCAATTCACGTAAAAATACGTAGCTGGGATTGTGCTCCAGTAATCTGTTAATTTTATCCGGATTTTTCTCGGCCCAACCCTTAATGCCCTGCATAGAGGCTTCTTCAAGCTTAAGTTCACCCATTTCAACCAGCTTCTTGCCGATGGACATATAAGGGTGGCCATTTTGATCAGCATATCCGACTTTCACCTGCTTGCCATCCGGTAATTCAATGCGCCCAGATCCTTGTATTTGCAAGAAAAATAGCTCAATTTCATTTTCCACCCAGAACAATTCATTCCCCATGAGAACACCTGCCCCGGCTCCGGCATCAATTTCTGCACGGTTGTAGTAGGGCACAATGCGTTTGCCCTGTAAGCGGCCGCGTAAACGCAGATCTTTGAGTTGTGGATAGGCTGCGCCTAAATCGATCGTGAGCAAATCATTCGGCGCAGCATACAGCGGATATTGGAAGCGCGGCGTCCTGGAACGACTGCCCTTGAGCAAAGGCTCGTAATAACCAGTAATCATTCCCTGCTCGCTACCGTCCGGATTGAGCAGTTGGTAAGGGGTAAACCACTCTTCATAAAATGCACGTAGCGTAGCATTGTCATTAGCCCCCAATTGTTCGGCCTGAACACATACCTCCTGCCAGTGCGGCTTGTTTTTCAGCACACGACAGCTTTGCAGAAATGCAGTTTGAGAAGGTGCAAGATCGAGAGTTTGCCAATCCGGCAGCATCTCCCACTTACTCACAGTAAACAACGGAGCAGGCAACCCTGCTATGGGTGCGGGCACCACTTTGGGAGGCAGCACAACTGGTTGAGGACGTGACACAACGGGCGGTTTGGATAACGTAGAGCAAGCGGTAAGAAATACGCTGAGCACCAAAGCTACCCATTTTTTATTTATTTCAATATTATGTTTCTTCATTGATGAATACTTTTATAAATTCTGTTTGGCTACCAGACTTCCTGAAAACGCCATCACCATTTAAAAAACAGCCGATTTTTGGCAAATGGACAATTGGAAATTATTCAGAAAAATTTTATTAATTAGCGCATTGTCGTGATACTGCATGACGAATACAAATTCCATACCCAAGCCTCCAGCCATTGGGCACCTCTATCAGTTAGCATTCGGGGTACACTACACGACGATATGTTACGCATGAAAGCTTGAAGAAGCCGAAAAAATATGCAGCAATGTTAGAACCACCCCCATTTTTTCTGATTTAACATATCAAGGGTAAAGTAGTTTCCAACTTGTCAGCCAGACGATGGTTAAATAAAAATTTAGCGGTCGTCATTTTGCCGTCAGATTTCCATATGTAGAGGAGTTTATTCACGATGTATATTATTGGTCTTTTTTTTGCAAGCCTGTTCGTTCTGTCCTCAGGGGCACAGGCGAAACCCACGCATCAATGTAACACGCGTGCATCAAACCAGCTTTATGTATCCGGGCAAGGAGCAGGAGAGCTGGCGCGGTCACGCATTTTGGCAGCCGTGACACAGCCTGAATCGGATATTAACTTATACACCCGGCTAGGGGAGCCTCTTAAAGCTACGCCGTATACCTTTGTTTACCTCGAGAGCTGGATGATGGTTCTTGTTATGGACCCATTTCAGGATCTAACCGAGATGATAGACGCGATTCGCACCGACCCATTAGTTGCCTCGTTAGGTGTTTCTTACGTAGGGGATAACTTGGGCGTCTGTTTCGCCACTAGTCCACCACCCCAAACTCAGAACGTTACCGAATACCATAACACGCTTCTAAACCACTACTTTCTTTCGAGCTCCATAGAAGAAAATGCATTCATTGATTCTGGCGGTGCGGGGCCTGGTTGGGTAAAAACGGGCGAGTCATTCCTCGCCTTTGTCCCTGACGATTGTGCCCGTACCGTTAATGTATTTCGATTTTATGGACCAGGACCAAACTCGCATTTTTATACCGCAGACCCGAAGGAGTGTGGCGGCTTGCGTACCCAGGAATCTGGCTGGAATGCGGAAAGTATAGCGTTCGGTGGCATACTTCCCGAGAATGGACAATGCCCGGACCATAGTGGATTTGTCCCGCCCCTTTACGCGCCCCTTTACCGCTTGTATAACAACCGCTGGATGTTCAACGATTCTAATCATCGCTACACGATTCGGATTGACATCTACGAACAGATGATCAATAAAGGATGGGTTGGGGAAGGCGTTGCATTGTGCGTTCGCAATGGAAGGTGACCCGCAAAAAATGGAATGATGCCTAACGCATAAGGTTAGCTTGGCAGGAGCTTCACCCTATGGCGCAGCGCGTCATCTCAGCCTGTAGGCATTCTCTTGCAGGGAAAACGTAAAGAATGGCGGCTCCCCAGGCTCCGGTCGACCGGGATAGTAACGAATGACGACCCACGGACTGGGGTCGTTTTGCGGCATCCACTCAAATTGGGCTTTGGTCTGTCCTGACGGGACTTCAGCAACGAGGACGTGACGCCCTTTGCCACTCAACTCGAAGGTTCCGGCGACTATCGACAATACTCCATGCACGCCAAGCGAAGCCCGCGTGGGCGTACCTTCATAGATCACTTTGCGATCAAGAAAAACCCGGATGGCTGTATGCTCATCCGGGTTTAGGATCTGAACGGAAATGTTGGCGCATTGAGTGGGCATCATCACACCTGCCAGCATGAAAAACAGGAAAGCGCGTGCCGCCCGAATCATGCCGTGCTTGCTCAGGCGCGCAACTGTCTACGCCTGCGAACCATGCCCATCATGCCCAGTCCGGCGACCGACATCAGCAACAAGGTGTCCGGTTCTGGAACGGCTGAGGGGCTCGTGTTCACCGGTTGCAAAACGGCTGAGGGATTCGTGTTCACCTGACTGGCGTCACAGCCTTCGATAGTGCAGATCGCGAGAATATCAACGCCGGAAAGCAAGGCGCGCTCGCCAGAGTTAAAACCAGGAAGAGCAAGGGACGTGTTGTTGAAAATTTTGAAATTGGTATCGCCATCGATATGCGTCCCGGTGACAGGAATATCAAAGGGGTCCAACCCACTAACCAACGTCGGCACGGTAAGAATCTTTCTGGTTGTGTTGATCACGGAAGTATAGCGAGTATTACCAGCATTACTGGCATCAAATCCCAGTGCGTGTTCCATCTCGTGGAGGATCAAAGAAAGCAGGTCGTATCTCCCACTGGCTGACGTATCCACAGCAGCGCCAAACCGGCCCGAATTGACTGTATCCGTACCCGCCAGGATCGAAAAATCAACGAGTTTGAATTCACTATTGTCAGCAGGCGTCGGATCGATGTAGAAGGGAGTCGCACTATTACCCACACTGATGGTAGTCATGAGGGGGCGGGTGTTACTGTCAAACGAGTCGATATGCGAAATGCCGGCGATAGAAGTAGACAAAGTATCGAGCTTGAAGTTAATGGTCATATTCCAGGTATTAAGCAAAATGGCGTTTTGCCAATAGTTGATAGAGGTCTGCACGTTGGACTTGAAAATGTCGGTCACGTCGGTGCCGTTCGTATTGGACAGTACGCCGCGTTCATTTTGGTAGACGGTTCCAAGCAATGAATAATCGGCGGTGATTGTCATTGCGAAAGCCGGCGCTGCGCTGAAAAATACTGCGGTGGCCAATATAGATCTGATTCGATTTATTTTTTTCACGTGTGCACCCTTTCTTATTATTGACTGTGCCAAAAACATTCGGCACTGCTGGTTGTATGACTAGCCTTCTCCCCTTATCAGACCCCACAGGCGCCCGCATATTGCTATGAAAGCACGAGCGTATTGTCTAATGAAGCAAGATACGTGCTAGACGTTACATTTCCAGTCGGCATACATATAATTATTATAAACAAATCAATTATTTATAATATAAAAATATACCTTCATACCATTTAGATGGCTCATGGTCTACACAGAGCAGAAGCCGCACGACGACCAAATGTAAAAATTTCCGACAAGAATGTATTCAACTCTCCAACTCACTGGTTTCAATATTTAACATAAATATTCTAGAATTTTGCCGAATATCCCAGCAGCAGATGTCAGTCTAAAAATTGCAAATTACTCATTTGAGATAAATCCAGCCTCAAAGTCAGATAGCAAGGGTAATAAAAATAACCCCAGAATTACCACAAAAAATATAGAGGATCAGCCACAGATTTACCAAGCAATTAAAGCTCGACGTGAAATGACCGATAGAAGTAAACGCAGACAACCTCAATGCGCCGAAGCGGTCATTCACTGATCATTCTGCACCGAACAGCTTTAGATTCCATAACAAATTGCTTAACTTTGTCGCGAATAGTCATTAAGGAAACCCCATGGCAGCGGAAAAACTGAAAAAAAAAGAATTCCAATTTCGATGGGAGGGTAAAGATAAATTCGGCAAGCCGGTAAAAGGCGAGGTACGGGCTGTCGGCGATGCCGTTGCTGCCACTCAACTGAGACGTCTAGGCATTAATGTTACCAGTATCAAAAAAACCCACAGTGGCGGAGGAAAAAAGATCACCCAGAAAGATCTCACTCTGTTTACACGCCAGCTTGCGGTCATGATGAAATCCGGCGTACCGCTACTACAATCATTCGACATTGTAGGTAAGGGACACAACAACCCTTCCGTTTCCCGCCTGCTGAATGACATTAAAACCGATGTAGAAACCGGTAGCAGTTTGGAACAGGCATTCCGGAAATTCCCACTATATTTTGACGATCTGTTTTGCAATCTAATCGGCGCGGGCGAGCACGCCGGTATTTTGGACAGCTTGCTGGAACGTTTAGCGACCTACCAGGAAAAAACGCTGGCCATCAAGAGCAAAATCAAAGGGGCGTTAATGTATCCCGTTTCAATTATTGCAATCGCCTTTATTATCACCGCAGTGATCATGATTTTTGTGATCCCAGCGTTTAAGCAATTATTCTCCAGCTTTGGCGCCGATCTGCCCGCACCTACACTCATTATGATGAGCATCTCCGATTTTTTCGTAGCTTATTGGTGGGCGATCTTCAGTATTATCGGGGGCGGACTTTACAGTTTCTTCTACTTCTGGAAACGTAACAAAAAAATGCAGGACGTCATAGATAGAATAATGCTCAAGCTACCAATTTTTGGAAATGTAATCCGTAAAGCCTCCATAGCACGCTGGACACGTACACTGGCAACCATGTTTGCTGCCGGAGTACCACTGGTGGAGGCGCTTAATTCGGTAGCAGGTGCTGCGGGCAACGTGGTGTATTTTGATGCGACCAAGATAATCCAGCGAGAAGTCAGCCAAGGTGGCACCCTAACGGCAGCCATGCAAAATGTAGGGGTATTTCCCAGCATGGTGCTGCAAATGGTAGCAATCGGCGAAGAAGCAGGTTCACTGGATGGTATGTTAAACAAAGTCGCAGATTTTTTTGAGGCTGAGGTAGATGATGCAGTGGCGGCGTTGGCCAGCCTGATGGAACCTATCATCATGGTGGTGCTAGGCACACTAATAGGCGGTATGGTAATAGCAATGTACCTACCCATTTTCAAGATGGGACAAGCTGTTGGTTAAATCACTTTAGGATATCAATTCTGACTGATCTTCGGCACCACATCCTGAAGCGGAAAATGACAGTGATGAACTGACCTAACAAAATTCCAAGCTCAGCCGCATACGGGTAGCCGGACGCCAAAACACTTCTACTATGAGCGTAAAACAACATAAGGGCCAGTAGTAATGATGCCCCACTTGGCTTCTGGATATCCTTACAGCAACGCCCAAGGTCTTTGTCTGGTGATAGATAACATTCGATTCCTGACACGTAGCACTGAATGAATAATCTACTTCCTGCATCACTCGCCTCAATTCGTGTTACTTTGGTAAAAATTGCGTATTTGTATCTTGGATAACCATGACAGCACTCGTTGAGTTACTACAAAGCCTTCCGTTTTTTTTCATTGTTCTGTGTGGCATTACCGGTCTATTAGTGGGCAGTTTTCTAAATGTAGTCATTCACCGCTTACCCAAGATGATGGAGCATGAATGGCATGCCCAATGTGCTGAACTCACCGGCAATGAACCAGCAAATCTACCGCCTTACAACTTGATCATGCCGCATTCCGCCTGTCCGCATTGTGGCCACAAGATAAGCGCGCTGGAAAACATCCCGGTCATCAGCTATCTACTGTTACGCGGCAAATGCAAGGATTGCAACACACCTATCTCAGCACGGTATCCCATCGTGGAAATGGTGTCGGGACTTCTGAGCGCCTATGTCGCATGGCATTTCGGCTTCGGTTTAACTGCCGTGGCCGCGTTGTTGTTTATCTGGATGCTGCTGGCACTAACCTGCATTGACGTTGATACTCAACTGCTACCAGATGACATCACATTGCCCCTTCTGTGGCTCGGCCTACTGTTTAATTTGTCGACCACATTTACTGACATTAATAGTGCCGTCATCGGCGCAATCACAGGGTATCTAGCGCTATGGAGCATATATTGGCTATTTAAGCTCGCCACCGGCAAGGAAGGCATGGGTTATGGTGATTTCAAACTGCTGGCAGCAATCGGCGCATGGCTGGGCTGGCAAATGCTACCGCTGGTTATTATGCTCTCTTCAGTAGTAGGCGCGGTGGTCGGCATTACATTGATTATCGCGGCGCGTCTTGGTCGCAACGTCCCCATTCCATTTGGCCCGTATTTGGCAGGTGGCGGCGTGATTGCGTTATTCTGGGGGCAACCCCTTACGCAGGGCTACCTGCAACTATTCAGCATTCAATGATATATCGCGTAGGACTAACCGGGGGGATTGGCAGCGGCAAGAGCACTGTCGCTTCACTATTTGAAGAATGCGGTGTGTTAATCATCGATAGCGATGTCATTTCACACCAGATGACCCAATCCGGTGGCATAGCCATCGCGGCGATCCGCACAGCATTCGGAGACAACTATATTGATGCCAACGGCGCATTGAACAGAGTGCTCATGCGTCAATTGATATTTTCTGATCCTGCCGCCAAGCTGAAGCTGGAAGCTATTCTGCACCCGCTTATCCGCGCGCAAATTCTGGCGCAGGTCGACGATGCAAATATTAACAGCACCCTTGCATCTCCCTATTTGTTGCTGGTCATTCCACTATTATTTGAAACGCTTAACTACCGCGAGTTAGTGCAACGTACATTGGTAGTGGATTGCGCAGAAACCACCCAAATTGCGCGCATCATGCAGCGTAGCGGGCTGAATGAGAAAACAGTGCTTACCATAATGGCATCTCAAATCACGCGTGCCGAACGACTACGACTGGCTGATGACATCATTCAAAATGATGGCAATCTGGAAATTTTACGCCAGCAGATAACCAAACTGCATCAACACTATCTAGCGATTTCCTCAGGAATTGGTTGACGATATATAATGGTCATAATATATTGACCACTTTTTAACGAAACTCATCCTCATTCTACTAGCATTGTGATTAGCTATGATTTCCCTCTCAATGAACGAATGCGCACACTACTGCGCCTAGAGGATCTTTATGCCAAGTTGCTATGTTTTATAGAAAGATCCAGCGCCATTGACCATCACGCTGCTCTAAGCGTACTGTTTGAAGTCCTTGAAGTCGCTAGCCGTTCCGACCTGAAATCTGATCTGTTGCAAGAATTAGAACGCCAAAAACGACAACTTTCTGCTTTACACAACAATCCAGAGATTTCAGAACTAGCATTGGATGCGGTACTCGATGAAATTGAAATCGCCAGTAGCGGCGTGTTAAACATGAGTGGCAAGGTGGGCCAACACTTGCGCGAAAACGAATGGTTAATGGGTATTAAACAGCGTGCTGGCATCCCTGGCGGAACCTGCGAATTTGACTTGCCATCCTACCATCACTGGCTCCATCAGGATGCCCTGCTGCGGCGCAATTACCTGAAGACTTGGCTCACTCCCATGCTGCCCATACGCGATGGCCTTGCGCTCATCCTCAAGTTGTTACGCGAAAGTGGAAAAGCGTACCATTACATTGCTCAACAGGGTAACTTCCAGCAAATGCAATGTGGCCGCGTGGCACAAATGCTACGTGTCAGTTTGGACAAAACTCTCCCGTGCGTACCTGAAGTCGGCGCCAACAAATACATGCTTAATATTCGCTTTATCGCTGCCGATTATGTAGCCAAAAGCGCTTTATACGATCAGGATGTGGCATTCAACCTTACTTTCTGCTCTTTGTAATTGCGCTTGTCGATTTAATGGCTAACGCTCGCCTCTCACAAATAGCAGAAACGCTGGAGATGAAATGATCTTTAGTCCATTTATTTGAAAACAGGAATACGCCATGATGAAGAAAACAACTATTGTCACTTGTCCACAATGTAAAAAAGAAGTGGCGTGGAGCAATGACAGTCTCTATCGTCCATTTTGTAGCGAGCGCTGCAAATTAATTGACTTGGGGCAGTGGGCCACAGAAAGTTATCGCATCCCACAGTCCGAAAGCAGCTCGGAAGAAGAGCCTTCTCACCACGCCTGACGCAACATCGCAATGCCATGCGCACCATGCTGCCACGCCTTTTCCATGTCGTCATAACATAAACCACCCAGCGCATATACCGGAATGACCGAATTTGCTGCTATCGACGCAAATGATTGCCAACCTAAATGTGTTGCACCGGGATGACTTCGAGTGGGCAATACAGGACTCAGCACCACAAAATCGAAGCCTAGATTATTGGCTCGTTGTAATTCCTCGGCGTTGTGACAGGATGCCGCACACCAAGGCAAATTAGGACGTGAAGTACACGCAGCAAGCTGAATACTATTCAAATGCACACCGTCCGCGCCAATTTCGTTAGCCAGCCCGACATCACTGTTAATCAGCACTTGTGCGCCAAATGTGTGTGCCAGTTTCACCGCCCGCAAAGACAATTCACGCATCGTTTCGCGCGATAAAGCAGGTTCGCGCATCTGCACCAACTTCAAGCCGTTTTCTAGCGCAACCTGTAAACGTTCCAGAAATTTTTCACAACCCAACTCGGCAGCATTACTGATGGCATACAAAGGCGCCAATTGCAGCGCGCGAAAAACAAATGTATTGGCCGGAAGCACTGGGGATACTGTCAAATTGGAAGGAGTTTGCCAACTCAGTTGTTGATTTTCTTTGCCATGCAGCTCACCTTGCCATTCGGTAATACGAAAGAAATTGAGTCGAACGGTAGCCTGGGTATAAATGTGCAAGCGTGTCAGCCAAGGATAAGCCCCCTCAATTTTAATACCTAACTCTTCGTACAATTCTCGTTCCAGCGCATGCAGCAGTGTTTCACCCACTTCAACTTTACCGCCCGGAAACTCCCAGTAGCCTGCGTAAGGCTTGCCTTCCGGTCGCTGCGTCAGCAGGAAACTGCTATATGTGTATCGCCCTCGCAAGGTGGACCCCGCAATGGGCGCATCTGATTCGCCATTAACCTCGCGCAACAACACACCAACGGCAATTTCAACCACGCAAGAATTCATATTTTGTAACTCACCGAGATAAACCCAACGGTTTATTGACTCCTTAAAGGATTGACCCAATAAAGCCTCCGGCTTTGACGGAGGTCATTAAATTACCAAGGGATTTCTTGACCGTTATAATTAAAGAATTTTCCTGAGTCGGTCATTGAAAGGCTGCTGATCACTTGTCGCATGCCTGAAACGCTTTGCTCGGTAGA
Organism: Candidatus Nitrotoga sp. AM1P; assembly: GCF_013168275.1. Lineage (GTDB taxonomy): Bacteria > Pseudomonadota > Gammaproteobacteria > Burkholderiales > Gallionellaceae > Nitrotoga. The sequence goes on from NZ_AP019547.1 coordinate 1,867,764, forward strand.
GATCAAAGCGTTCGGCCCGCCCATATCAGTTTTGACCCAACCTGGATGAATTACTATCGAAGTGATTCCGGCTGACCGCAGATCAATTGCAAGGCTCTTTACGACCATATTTACCGCTGTTTTGCTTGAACGATAAAGGTAACTCCCACCGCCGCTATTGTCCTCAATGCTACCCATTTTGCTAGTGATGGCCACAAAAGTTTTGTGCTCACTGCGAGCGAGTCGAGTCGCAAATGCTTCGGCCATTTTGAGTGGTGCCATGGTATTAATGCGAAATAACCGCATCCATTCCTCATAATCGGTATGACCAAAACTATTCACGCCCGATTTCGGATAGATACCCGCATTGTTAATGATCAGATCAATAGACTCATCGGACAGTTCCTGGGCCAAGCGCTCAATTTGCCCATGGTCAGAGACATCAAGAGCCAGAACTTTTATAAGCTCAGGATATTTGGCTGCCAGTTTATTGAGCTCATCTGATTTTCCTGGATTCCGAGTACAAGCCAAAACACTCCAGCCATCCACAGCATATTGCCTGCAAAACTCCAGTCCGATCCCACGGTTAGCGCCAGTAATCAATGTGGTTTTCATTATTGATTGCCCTCAATATTTATACAACACGCTGTATCTATTTGATGTTGCCTCTACTTTTATAACAAGGCAATAAACTTACCATAAGATGACACCCTATTTTTCTACATGAATAAACGATAACGAATAACTCATCCGAAACGCTATTGGTACAAATTCCGAAGTTGCCGTTGTTGGGCGTGCAAGAAATAATTTCGGTAAATTGATTGGTTCGCTTGAAAGGGAGGTGATGAATTTATTGTGGAATTGCCGGTAGCCTGAATAAACTATTTGATTCCATCGTCTCCAGGTTTCTCAGATATTTTGTTCACCTCGCGCCTAATCACTTCTCCCTCAATCACATCACCCTCGACCACAACATCGCTTGGGGAATATTGACGCATTTGTTTTCTCAGGTCACGGGTTCTCCACCACACATAGCCCCATGCCATTGCGCCGACAACCAAGATGGCCACAAATAACAGCACAGAAAACATCAAGGCCAAACCAATCAAAACTACAGATACAACAATCTTGGCAACCTTGCTCAACAGGCTGGGGGACTTTGTAGTGATATATATTGGATTTTCCATCTGTTTTTTCGTGAATGTACGTAAGAATTATTTGCTACAGATACATGCCTATCTTTTGCAACATCAATAATACAAGTGTATCTGCCTTATAGAGCACTTCCACTATTTCAAATCTGCTTCCCAAGCATTGCCATATATTTTTCCGTTGCGTGACAAGATAAACATTTGGTACATACTAATAAACCACATTATGGTTGCTGCAACACTGTAACCAAAGCCGCCAATCAGCGTGAGCCATGCAAAGTTGGGATTCCATTTTGTAAGCCACCACGAGAAAACGTCTAAGATCAAAAAGACGAAGGGAATGGCAATGGCTGAAATCTTCAACCATTTCGGCACGCCTACCGCAAAGCTGAAAATAAATCCCACAAAAAAGAAAATGAAGCTGATCCCGCATAAATGGATGTGCGACGATCTGGTCAAAGTTTGAATGCTTGCGCCTTCGTCAATCTTGGCTACCTTTTTGGCCTCCTCATACTTGCTGAAATCAGCAATCCCCGGAATAGAACCATGGCACTGCACGCAATGTTGTTTAAAGGTATTCTTGAAATGTGGTTCCCATTCTGCCTCGGGTGCCCCGTTGCGAACCCATTTAATGATGTCGAGACGTGCTTCTGATGTCCCCATCTCTTTCATAGATCCATTGAGCTTGCTTTCCAGCATGCTCCCACTTCGATTTCCATAATAGCTGTACACGATATCATCCAAGGAAAGCCCCGGCTTGCCGTCTGCCATGCCGTGTGTCAGCATGATCTGTAGACCAGCCATACATAAGCCCAGCCCAATCGCGAGCAGATAACCGGAAAAAAGCACTTTGACGGGTGTCGGCAGATTAGGTAGATTTAACCAAGCAAAATCAGGGGATATTGGCTTCAATTTATTACCTCTTTTCTTTCTTTTTTAAACGGAAAAGAAAAATAGATACTTAACTTCTATCGATCAACCTGCTATTACCCGCAATCCTTGATCTTTACTTTATCTGTTGAAACGCGTGTAAATCTGTACGAGTTTAGTATTAAATTTCATCACTAGATCCCATTGATTCGCGCGCGTTGAGAGGCACGCCGGAACGATGTGAGGCTTGTACTATCTAGCACAAACGAAACACCACGGAGGATTATCCGACTCAAACGTGCTTATGTTTTGTTTCTGATAGCTTGAGCAAACGCTCACTAAGCCACACCCGTATGAAGTGAATTGAATCTTGCTCCCACAGGATAAAACCCGCTGGCTAATTCTATTCTGAGTGGTCCTGCTATAGGTGCCAGTCTTGCAATACTTTAATACTATATTGCAAGACCTTACCCTGTTGCTGCTAGAACATTAGACTTTGCGACGAACAAAAAGAATTGATCGGCTTGATCTCGACCGAACAGTAAGTAGCCAACTTTATCGATGATCAGCAAACGTGGTGTTAGTTGTGATGGACACCCGCTCTGCGGGTAGTTATTTCCTTTTCGGGCCAATGGTACGGGTGGTGCATTTAAGACTTCGCCCTGACTCTCCTGCTTTGAAAATTTCATCCAGTTTAGAGATAATTTCTTCCGCATTGGCCTGTGAATTACCATGCTTGTTGGTTACAAAAAATACAGTACCTTCATCAAGCTTTTGCATAAAATAAGTGTCTCCAATAATACCTTTTTTCCGGTAGCCATTCATTGTAATCGCTATTTTTGGGTATAACTTGAGAAAATCTGCCCCGGGCGATTTGTTGGGATTGTCACTTTCACATATTACCAAAGTGTTCGTCCCAACCATATCTTTTATATCTGCAAATGCTGGAGATACAAAAAAAACAGATAACAAAATGAATACAAAACTCTTTACTTTTCTCATGATTTTTTTCCTATAGTATTATTGAATCAAGTTTGTGAATATACAATATAGATTTTTATGTAACAAGAGCATTAGAATACATCAAGGTGTAAATGGCAATAAATTTTAGACATGATTCAAAACCACTTGATTTTGGGTAACATTTGAGCACAAGCTTAACCTGCCAAAGTGCAGGGCACAACTTCTATTTCAACATTTTCGAAAGCGCTAATTTTTAATTAAGCAGCGCGCTTAAATTGTGTATAACACCCAGCCTCTCAAGCCAAGTATTAGGGAAAATAAAAGCTCCTTTTTCAGGAGCATTGAATGTACTGAAAGCTGGCTCGCCTGTCAAACACTGTGTAATCGATCGAAAATGACTATATTCCGGTTCAGTCAACACAAAAAGTGAAATATTTTGCCACATTTTGACGCTTCAGGCGGAAGACGCCCAAGGGCAAAGGTTAGCAAAGAGCAACGGAGTCAAGTCTCTCAATCATACATTTTTTAGCGAAGTTTTATGGAGCACTCTGCTGACAGTGTAAGAACAAGTTACTTAATTAATAAAAAATTTACAGACATCTTCTACTGCATTCGTCAATTAGACATCCTTGCTTGTATTTAATGATCCAGGGGCTTGCCCCGTTTCTCGTTACTTCCTTTTGACTCGTTACTTCCGTTCAGCAGATGATTTCGGATGCGACACATGATTATGCCTTGCTATAAATATTCGTCCCCTGCTGCACGAATTCAACCGCTTTTTGTTCCATTCCTTTTTGCAGGGCAGTTTGTTCATCTACGCCTTGAGTAGCGGCATAGTCTCGTACTTCCTGCGAGATTTTCATCGAACAGAAGTGAGGTCCGCACATGGAGCAGAAATGCGCGACCTTGGCGGAATCCTTGGGTAGTGTTTCGTCATGGAATTCGCGCGCCTTGTCAGGGTCGAGGCCAAGATTGAACTGATCTTCCCAGCGGAATTCAAAGCGTGCCTTGGATAGCGCATTATCGCGAATCTGTGCGCCGGGATGGCCCTTGGCGAGGTCGGCGGCATGCGCAGCGAGCTTATAGGTGATGACGCCTTCTTTGACATCAGCTTTATTCGGCAAGCCGAGGTGTTCCTTTGGTGTCACATAGCACAGCATTGCCGTGCCGTACCAGCCGATCATTGCCGCTCCGATACCGGAGGTGATGTGGTCGTAACCCGGCGCAATGTCGGTAGTGAGCGGCCCCAGTGTATAGAACGGCGCTTCATGGCATTGTTCCAGTTGTAGCTCCATGTTCTCTTTGATCAGGTGCATGGGCACATGACCGGGGCCCTCGATCATCACCTGTACATCATGTTTCCATGCAATTTGAGTGAGTTCACCTAGCGTTTTCAATTCACCCAGTTGGGCTTCGTCATTGGCATCAAAGATCGAGCCGGGACGCAGGCCATCGCCGAGACTGAAGCTGACGTCATAAGCCTTCATGATTTCGCAGATATCTTCGAAATGTTCGTACAGGAACGACTCTTTATGATGGGCCAAACACCATTTGGCCATGATTGAACCGCCGCGCGATACGATGCCCGTCATGCGGTTGGCCGTTAATGGAACGTAACGCAGCAACACTCCGGCATGAATCGTAAAGTAATCGACGCCTTGCTCGGCTTGCTCAATCAGCGTGTCACGATAGATTTCCCAAGTCAGATCTTCGGCTTTGCCGTTGACTTTCTCCAGTGCCTGATAAATTGGCACCGTGCCGATCGGCACCGGTGAATTGCGAATGATCCATTCACGCGTCTCGTGGATATGCTTGCCGGTGGAGAGATCCATTACGTTGTCGGCACCCCAGCGAATCGCCCAAGTCAGCTTTTCAACTTCCTCGCCGATGCTGGAAGTGACGGCCGAGTTGCCGATATTGGCGTTTATTTTTACCAGAAAATTACGGCCGATAATCATCGGCTCTACTTCAGGATGATTGATATTGGCGGGAATAATGGCGCGGCCACGGGCAATTTCATCGCGTACGAACTCGGGCGTAATTTCGGCCGGAATGCTGGCGCCGAAAGATTGGCCGGGATGTTGGCGACCCATTAAATTGGCCAATTTATTTCCCAGCGGGCCGGATGCTTTTAATTCTTCGAGATACTCTTTGCGACGCATATTTTCGCGGATTGCGACAAATTCCATCTCCGGCGTGATGATGCCCAAACGAGCGTAGTGCATTTGTGACACGTTAGCGCCCGCTTTCGCGCGACGCGGTTTGCGCAGCAGATTGAAGCGTAGTTCGGCCAGATCGGGATCATTCAGACGTGCAGTGCCATATTGCGAAGTCGGGCCGGGTAATTCATCGGTGTCGTTGCGCTCGATAATCCACGGCATGCGTGGCGTTGGCAGACCGGAACGGATGTCTATATTGGCAGCCGGATCGGTGTAAGGGCCCGAGCAGTCATACACAACTATCGGCGGATTTTTTTCTGCGTTCATACTTGCTGGCGTGTCCGATTGCGATATTTCGCGCATCGGCACTTGAATGTCGGGGCGTGACCCCGCAACATAAATTTTGCGTGAATTCGGTAAAGGTTGTACTGCCGCTTCGTCAACGTGGGCAGCTTGGCTTAAAAACTTGGGATGGGCATTCATGGTGGGTTGCTCCAAAAAAGCAAGGAGCATCAATCAGTAACAACTGACGCTTCCCTACGACGGCATTATCCGTACAGGTTCAAAGGGTATTTCTCACCTCGTCGCATTAATGACGAGGACCCCTACGCAAGCAAACAAATTACTGTAAATGAGAAGGGAAAGCAAGCATGTACTACTTTCGATACCCAAAGGGTCGCAAGTGGGGATGTCGTTAATAGTTTATGCAACAAGCTGGGCGATCAGCGCCACGTCAGCGACACCGGTCATCGGCAGGCCATGAGTAGTCTGGTATTCTTTAATGAGTTGCTGTGAGGTTTGACCGAATATTCCATCCGCTTTAATGTCCACACCGCAATCCGACAGTCCAAGCTGGAGAAGGCGCACATCCAGCCCGCGTTGCAGAGGTGATTGCAGAGCCAATGAACGCGTTCCCGGCTGCGGGCCATCGTAACAGCCGCGCGGAGTAGCTGACAGCGTTACGCTGGAAATTTCGTGACCGCGTACAACCAGTGGTAGCTCTAGCCCCCAGTAACCCTGATCAATCAGGCGCTGAAAAGTATCCATACGATAGACAGTGGCGCGTAAATCGGCGCGCGTATTTTCAGCCAGCCAAGCACGACGAATGGCTATGTAAGCGGCAATCCATTTCTGCTCGTTGACACTGGAGATATCGCCGACCTGCTGTGTGGTGCGGGTGCGCATTAATTTCCATGAACCGTGTACAAAGCTATCGTAGACCACCGCCACGCCAAGCGGACTTTTAATCTTTAAGCGCTCTGCAGTTTGAGCGGCGGGCTGCCAATAGGTCTCATCAAAAAAGGTATCCTGCGTATCGCGCATAACGTTATCGTCAGCACTGGCACGTAGCAGGTTGTGCAGCTTTAATTCTTTATCCAGCTTAAGGTCGCGTGCCACAAAACGCGGCAGGTATGATGCTAAACGGGTGCCGAAGCGGGCACCCGAGTTCGCACAATAGCGCTGCATTAATTCATTTAAATTACCTGAGCCCAGTGTGGTCTGCGATCGGCCGAATGTGAGATGTCCCGTGTCACCCGCAATCAGTGTCACTTGGCTGTAATCGCCTAGCACCTCGCCGGTCTCAAAAATATTTACAAGAGCCTCGGCGGTTTTCTTTTGGGTTGCTGTCAACATTATCGTAACTCCGTAATTTTTGAGTTGATCTTCAACATTTTTTCAACCTGAATCCATGTATCCTAACTGGCGGTACTGAATACTTACCCATCAAATGCCACATCTCCTTCATCCACCATGTCTCCCACATTGATGCTCTTGAAGTCAAACAGCGTGCTGTCCATCAGGTGTGAGGGTTTCACGTTTTGCATAGCGGTGAAGATGGACTGGCTGCGGCCGGGATACTGACGCTCCCACGCTATTAACATTTCCTTGATATTCTGGCGTTGCAGATTTTCCTGTGCACCGCACAGATTGCACGGGATGATGGGAAATTTCAGGGTGCGGGCAAAACTGGCAACGTCTTTCTCGGCACAATAAGCCAGTGGACGAATCACCACGTGGCCGCCCTTATCCGTAACCAGCTTCGGTGGCATAGCCTTGAGTTTTCCGCCAAAAAATATATTCAGAAACAGCGTCTCTATCATGTCGTCGCGGTGGTGACCCAATGCGATCTTGTTCGCGCCCAGCTCTCCGGCCACACGATAGATGATGCCGCGACGTAAACGCGAGCAGAGTGAACAGGTAGTTTTGCCTTCCGGAATTTTCTCCTTGACTATGGAATAGGTGTCCTGGGTTTCAATGTGATACTCGATGCCAATGGATTTGAAATAGTCCGGCAGGATATGTTCCGGAAAACCCGGCTGCTTCTGATCCAGATTCATGGCAATCAGACGAAAATTAACCGGCGCGCGTTTTTGCAGCGTTAACAAAATTTCCAGCAGCGTGTATGAATCCTTACCACCGGACATGCACACCATTATGGTGTCGCCTTCCTCGATCATGTTGAAGTCGCCGATAGCACGGCCAACTTGCTGTTCCAGTCGTCCGCGCAGACGGTTAAAATTGCTGGAGTGATGCTCAAAATGGATGGGGTGTGTAATTGCGTTCATATTGTTCATTTTAAAGGTTAATACTGCGTCCGCCATCCACCGCAATAATTTGTCCGGTAATGTAGGGCGCATCATTTAATAAAAATTTCACGGTACGAGCAATGTCGTCCGGCTCGCCTTCACGCTTGAGCAAGGTGTGTGCGATGATCTGCCTCCGCCGCGCCTCATCGCTCCATTCCGCGCTTTCAGGCCACACAATGACGCCGGGGGCAATAGCGTTAACGCGCACATATGGGGCCATTTCCTGCGCCAGAGCGCGTGTGAGCGCCGCCAACCCGCCCTTTGCTATGCTATACAACAGATAACCGGGCATGGGTCGTTCGGCATGAATGTCGACAATGTTGACAATGACGCCGTGGTTGTGACGCAACTCCCTCGCTGCCGCTTGAGCGAGCAGGAGCGGGGCTTTCAGGTTGGTGCCAACCAGGTCATTCCAGTTTTGATCGTTAACATCGCCCAGTGACGTAGGAAAAAAACTGGAGGCGTTGTTAACCAGCGCATCCAACCGCCCAAAGTGACTGATAGTTACCTCTACCAGCCGGGACAGAGCTTGCGGGTCCAGCAGATCTGCTTGTATGTGCAGCACAGAGTCGGGACGCTCAGCTTGTAATTCTGACTGTAAAGCCAATGCATCCTGCGCAGAAGAACGGTAGTGCAGCGCGATGTTCGCCCCCGCTGCGTGCAGCTTGCGACAGATCGCGGCCCCCACGCGCTTTGCGCCACCCGTCACTAATACCACTTTACCTTGCATGGCGCTCTCCACTAAACTTACGGCTTGTAATTTAACACATCCCCATCGCTCAATCATGTCCTCACTGCCCTTGCCATCCCCCGAAGCTCAGGCGCACAGCGATCAATTACGTGATCTGATTCATCAGGACATCATGCGGCAAGGAGGATGGATCCCATTTTCGCGTTTTATGGAGTTAGCGTTATATGCGCCGGGAATGGGCTATTACAGTGCCGGGGCACGCAAGTTTGGCGCAGCCGGAGATTTTGTCACTGCACCGGAAATTTCTTCGTTATTTGGTCGAACATTGGCGCGACAATTAGTTGAAATTATGGCGCAAAGTACTTCGCATATTATCGAACTCGGCGCGGGTAGCGGCCAGCTGGCTGTTGATATATTAAGCGAGCTGGAACGGCAGAATAGTCTGCCCGAACGTTACGACATCCTGGAAGTCAGTGCCGACTTGCGCGAGCGGCAACAAGCATTGCTGCAAGCACGCTTGCCCCATTTAATTAACCGGGTGCATTGGCTCGATGCACCCCCGGACAGCATTTCTGGAGTACTTATTGCCAACGAAGTATTAGATGCATTACCCGTACATTTGGTGCGTTGGACTGATGCGAATATTGTTGAACGTGGCGTGACAAGCAAAGGGAAAAACTTTGTATGGCAAGAACGTCTGCCGGAAAACTCCGTGTTACTGAAGATTGCCCAACAGATCAAGGTACCTGATGACACGCTCAGTGACGTGTCACTTGCCGTACGTGGCTTGGTCAGCAGCCTGAGCGAGCGCTTGCATCAAGGAGTGCTGCTATTTATTGATTATGGTTTTGGCGCGCGCGAGTATTACCATCCACAGCGCACACAAGGCACTCTCATGTGCCACTACCGCCATCATGCACATGACGATCCGTTCTTCCTGCCCGGCTTGCAGGACATTACCGCGCATGTCGATTTTACTGCCGTAGCGGAAGTGGCCATTGATGCAGGATTGCACCTGTATGGTTATACAACGCAAGCCTATTTCCTGATTAACAGCGGCATCACGGACTTATTAGCAGAAATCGATTCTGAAAATACTCGCGACTATTTTCCGCTCTCTGCACAACTGCAAAAACTAACTAGCCCTACTGAAATGGGTGAGCTATTTAAAATAATTGCTCTGGGCAAGGGAGTGGATATGCCTTTGTGTGGCTTTGTGTCGGGTGATAAGTCACGTTTATTATAAAAATATTTATTAGATCGACTCGTCAATCGGATGTCGGACGATCAGCCAACGAGAGAAGTATTGTCTTGAATATTCAGAATCCTCATGTTTATCACTCACTCTGACGTTGGCTCTATACTGCAACTAAATAATTCTTGTAAGGCACCATGATGAAGTCACATTACCTGTTAGTTTTGCTGTGTACGGGTTATATCGGCTGGGCACAGGCGGAAATATATAAAAAAGTCGATGCGGATGGGCATGTCACTTATTCCAGCACACCTACAAAAGGCTCCAAAAAACTTGATCTGGGACCACTGACTATCGTGCCGTCTCCTGCGCGTGCACGCAATAACGCTACCCCTCCCGATTTCTTTAAAGTAGATTCAGATACACAAAAAAATCGCGATAACTTGCGTCACAAGATACTTGAAGAAGAATTGTCAACAGAGCAAAAGCTGGTCGAAGAAGCTCGTCAGAACCTGATAAATGGAAAAGAAAACTCAGAAACTCTCAAGAACAAAGACGGTAGGAGCTATCGAAATGATGCCAAATATGAAGAAAATATAAAAAGCTTGCAGGGGCAGGTAACATTACACGAGAAGAATGTTGAAGCGCTTAAAACTGAACTGCATAAACTCAGGTAATGATCGTATACTTTTTTGGACAACTTTGCCGAAAAATTGCAAAAATGTCACATAAAAATAAATTCAGCTTATTCAGAACTTCAAACGTCCAGTTAAACATGCAAACAATTATATTCAATACCTTATTTAAAACAATGAAGCCTGCAAGGCACTGACTTTATTTATCAACTCATTTATCTTCGAGTTCTGATTGCGAGACCGAGGATTGTTTTTGAGAAGCTGGTTCAACATAACGGACGAGTTACTTCGTAGCAGCGGACTTTTTCGTAGCAGCGGACTTTTTCGTAGCAGCGGACTTTTTCGTAGCAACGGACTTTTTCGTAGCAACGGACTTTTTCGAAGCAGCGGACTTTTTCGAAGCAGCGGGCTTTTTCGGAGCAGCAGTCTTTTTCGGAGCAACGGACTCTTTTGGCACAACAGACTTCTTAGCTGTGGTTTTTTTTAGGGAGGGCCCTTTTGCCACACGTTCTGCCAGCAGCGCCAAGCCTTCTTGCAATGTTATTTCTTCCGGGGATAGGTCTTTAGGCAGAGTGGCGTTAACCTTCCCATGTTTTACGTATGGCCCATAGCGGCCATTGCAGACCTCCACCGGCTTTTGATCATCCGGATGCGCGCCCAGCTCCCGCAACACCGCATTGGAAGTTCTTGCCTCAGCTAACAGCGCTACTGCACGTTCCAACTGTATGGTGAAAACACTGTCTCCCCTGGGAATGGATTTAAATTTTCCATCATGCCCGACATAAGGCCCGAAGCGCCCAATGTTGACGATAATTTTTTTGCCGCTTTCAGGGTGGAGCCCCAATTCCTTGGGAAGTTGCAGTAATTGTGTGGCAGCAGCAAGGTCTGCAGTGTCTGGGGGTAATTCCTTCGGCCAGGAAATACGCTTCGGTTTTGTTTTGGAACCTGCCTCTACTTCGCCAAGTTGTATGTAATAACCATAAGGACCGCGCAACAATAACACTGGCAAGCCACTGACTGGATCGCTCCCCAATTCCTTGCGCGCTTCCGCGGTATCGGCTTCACCTGTGAGGTTGCGTGTGTAGTCGCACTCCGGGAAGGCTGTGCAGCCAATAAAGTTGCCACGTTTGCCCAAGCGGGTGGCTAAAGGCTTGCCGCACTTGGGGCAGGCTTCATCAATTAATTCTTGGGTTACATCTTTACGCTCGATGTTTTTCTTATCTTGTATAAGCGCAGTGAAAGGATGCCAGAAATCGTTTAATACTGGAATCCAGTCACGCTTGCCATCGGAAATTTCATCCAGTTCATCCTCCATTTGCGCAGTAAATCCGTAATCGACATAGCGCGTAAAATGTTCAGTGAGGAAACGGATAACAACACGTCCGACATCGGTCGGCTTGAATCGTTTTTTGTCCAGCATTGCATATTCACGAGCCTGAAGCGTGGAAATGATGCTGGCGTAAGTTGAAGGACGCCCGATGCCATGCTCTTCTAAAGTTTTTACTAAACTGGCTTCGGAAAATCGCGGTGGCGGCTGGGTAAAATGCTGCTCACCATACAGTTTGTCAAGAGGAATGGTCTCTCCCTCTTCCAAAGGTGGCAGTTTTTTGTTTTCTTCTTCTTCGCTGTCATCCGTGCTTTCCTGATAGACAGCGATAAAGCCAGGGAATATGAGGGTTTGGCCACTGGCGCGAAACAGAGTGTCATCCCCGCCGAGGCGAATATCAAGACTGACTGTATCGAAACGTGCGGGGGCCATTTGACAGGCGAGGGTACGCTTCCAGATCATTTCATAGAGCCGCGCTTGATCTATGGTGAGAAATTCCCGCATGCTATCCGGGGTGCGTGCAATCGAGGTCGGCCGTATGGCTTCGTGAGCCTCCTGCGCATTCTTGGCTTTGCTTTTATAGACCGGTGCCGTTTTAGGCAAATAGTCCGGTGCAAATTGTGCAGCGATATAACCACGTATTTCCTGCAGAGCTTCCTGTGCCAGCGTGACGGAATCAGTACGCATATAACTGATCAGTCCTACAGTTTGACCGCCGATGTCGATACCTTCATACAGCTGTTGGGCGATACGCATAGTGCGGTCAGTGGGCATGCCTAGTTTGCGTGCTGCCTCCTGTTGCAGCGTGGAGGTAGTAAATGGAGCAGCGGCATAGCGCTGCTTGGCTTTCTTTTCCACGCGCACTACGCGCGGCGGCAATTTGGCCGCACTGATGTTGTCAAAAATTTTCTGGTATTCCGTCTCGCTGGCTATACCCAGCTGCTCTAGTTTTTTCCCTTGATATTGAAACAGTTTGGCGGTAAATGGTTGACTATTCTTCTGGCTGTCGAGATGTACAGTCCAATATTCCTGAGAGCGGAATACCTCGATTTCTAATTCACGTTCCACGATCAGGCGCAACGCGGGGCTTTGCACACGCCCGGCAGAAAGCCCGGGGCGTATTTTGCGCCATAGTAGCGGCGAAAGATTGAAACCCACCAAATAATCCAGCGCACGTCGCGCCTGTTGCGCGTTCACCAAGGGAATAGAAATCTCACGCGGATGAGCAACCGCTTCGCGCACCGCAGACTGAGTTATTTCGTAGAACACCACGCGCTGCATGGATTTATTTTTCAAATTGCGCTTGCTTTTCAGTAACTCAGCAACATGCCAGGCAATGGCTTCCCCTTCACGATCCGGGTCAGGTGCCAGATAGATGTGGTCTGCCTGAGCAGCGGCTTTGGCAATGGCATCTACATGTTTGCTGTTTCGCGCAATAATTTCATACTGCATGGCAAAATCATGTTCAGTATCAATCGCACCTGATTTAGGTATCAGGTCGCGCACATGCCCATAGGTCGCCAGAATCTCAAAATCTTTACCCAGATATTTTTTCAGGGTGACGGCTTTGGCCGGGGACTCAACGATTAGTAGATTGCTCGCCATGATTGTATTTTTGTTTAATGTTTAATGTAAATAACTGGAATCGGCCGGAGTAAGCAGGTCTTCGACTATTAAAGGGTCCAAGTCTTGACGTTGATTCCACAACACCATGAGAGTGATAAGTTTGATTTTGTCCAGTGGTAGATTTTCACGGTTCAATGCAACCGCACGGTCGAGGATCATTTCCCGCTCCACGGGTGTAATTATTTTATTTTGTTCCCAAAATGTCAGAAAACAGCGTACTTCAAAGCTCATGCGCTTGATTTCCAAGTCAGCATAAAAGCGTCCACTGCTATCATTAATGGTGGACGGGTAGTTTGCTTTGTTTAACTGCTCAAGGCCAGACAACCAGGTCAGCGCCAAATGAATGTCCTCATCTTCAAATCCGGCGGCAGATAATTTGCGGGATAACTTGTCGGAATTGGGATAACGGCCAGCATGAAAATAACTTTCAAATAAAAACATTAAAATGTCAAACATAATGCCCCGATAAAAATTGATTGTTAGGTAATTATTAAACTAGGAGTAATTAAACCAAGAGCAAGGGATTATGAATAGTTATAATTTTTTCTTCTCCTGTGGAAGATATTGTTCTACCAAATCAGAACAATTAAAATTTTAACTTATACGTTGATAAAGCCCGCCTGGTAAAGTTGCGATGTCACCATCCAGTTCCAGTTGCAACAGGATGGCGGATAGCGCCCCAATCGTCAAGCCACTGCGCTGACTCAAGCTGTCCATATCTACCGGATCGAAACCTAAATGCATTAATAAAGGATGTTTCTCGAGTACGGAAGATTGCAGGGTCGTGGTGGCGGGAAAATGTCCCAGTTCCTCTAGAACATCTTGCGCGCACTCTACCAGTTTAGCGCCCTGCTTGATCAAATGATGACATCCTTTTGTCTGTGGGGCGTGGATGGAACCGGGAATAGCAAAAACGTCACGCCCTTGTTCCAAGGCCATACGGGCGGTAATCAGTGAACCGCTTTGCAGAGAAGCTTCAACCACTAAACACCCTAAGCTAAGGCCGCTAATAATGCGATTGCGGCGCGGAAAATTTGCCGCTAATGGCGGAGTTCCTAATGAAAACTCGGAAATCAATGCACCTTCCTGTGCCAATTGGTGCGCCAGCTGGCGGTTGGCGGCAGGGTAAACTTTGTCCAGCCCCGTGCCAACGACGCCTATGCTGGAACCGTATTCGCGCAACCCTCCGCGATGTGCTGCGGCGTCTATGCCATGCGCCATGCCACTGATTATGCACAGTCCAGCAGCGCTCGCTGCCTGAGCAAAAGCCTCCGCATTGCTCAGCCCTTGTGGGGTGGCGTTACGACTGCCAACAACGGCGAGTGCCGAGTGATTAAGCAATTCAAGCCGTCCTTTTACATACAGCAGTAGGGGTGGATCGGAAATGTTAAGTAGCGCCTGCGGATAATCAGGGTCTGCCAGTGTGACAATATAGTTGTGCGGCTCAGCTAACCAACTGGCAATGGGTGCGAATTTTTCTTCATCCCAGCCTTGCGTGATAATTGCAGCAATTGCTGGCTGGACCACTTGCTGAAGAGTATGTACTGGCGTGGCGAAGACTTGGGTTGGAGTACCAAAAGCGTGCAGCAGACGACGCAAACCTTCATTGCCTAAACCAGGTATCTGATTCAGGGCAAGCCATGACGCAAGCTCAGCGTCCATAAGCATAGGGAGTCAAGGCGTCAGCGCACTATCCAACAACTGCACGGGCAGTCGGGTTCGCATCACCAGAGCGTAGGCTACTTTGTCAAAAGTGCGGAATACAAATAACAGGCCGTAGCGCATATCCGGTAGAGTGTGTGTTTCCCCTTTTTCCTTTATCACATCTCCCTTGCGATATAGCGCCAGTACATGACCATTTTCAAGGCCATCACGAAGCCCCTTGTTGAGTGTTACGATGGAATGTTGCCCCGCTTGAGAAACGCCGCCATAAATAGAAATCACGCGAGCTGCAATCTGGCTATCTGGGACGCGTGGCACGTAGCTTCCGACGAATCCGTCGGAAGCTACGACCAGTTGATCCCCTTTGTTAATTTCCTTAAGCGACTTGACGATCTTAAGCGTGCTGATATCGGCAATTTTTTCAACCTCTGCATCCCCCAAGTACATTGCCTCGTATCCCAACACTTCGTTGTTTTCCGGATCAAGCAATGTTTTTCCCGGACGGTAAATTTGCCACAGCAACCCCTGCTCTTTGGATAGGTCTTTAGCGTATGCTATATCTCCAGTGGCCAAAAGGACGCGTTTCTCGTAAGTACCAACTATAGTTGGTGCGTTAGATAGCCCATTTTTCTCAATTATGAGTGGTCTGCTAAGAAATGGTTCGATGGCACTAGCTGAAATACTGGGGATTGCATTATGTTCACTGCTTTGAAAGTGTACACGAGGGAAAAGTTTCGTACTGTCAGATTTGCCTGCTCCTGTTTCTTCGCTTTTTTTTATTTGGCCTATGTGCAATGTACCGCTTGCACGATCCAGATGAACCACATCACCAGGATAAATCCAGTGCGGATCTTTAATGGTATTTTTATTTAAACCCCAGATTTGAGGCCATTGCCATGGATCCTTGAAAAACTTAGCGGAGATATCCCACAGGGTATCTCCTTTCATCACAATGTGACTATCCGGTGCATTCTCATGAATTTTAACCGTATCAGCAAAGGCGAAGGTGGGCAATAAACAGCAAATCAGCGATATAATAATCTTTTGCATGGAAACTCCATTTTGCGTGGAAACCCAGTTTTTAGAAGCCAGGCTGAGAACAACAAGTTTTGCACAATATTTCGTGCAAAACGTTTTAAATTCTGCCCCTAGTTATTTAAATTAGCAAGTATTTATGGCAATTTTACAAATATTGCAATATCCGGATGAACGGTTACATACCGTCGCAGCTCAAGTGCCGGTAGTAACTGCAGCCACCCGCAAGCTGGCCTCTGATATGGCCGAAACAATGTATGCTGCGCCGGGAGTGGGGTTGGCCGCGACTCAGGTGAATGTACATCAACAGATTATTGTGATGGACATTTCCGAGACCCAGAATCAATTGTTGGTGTTCGTTAATCCCGAAATTATTGCCAGTAGTGGTGAGAGCCTCTGCGAAGAGGGCTGTCTGTCGGTTCCTGGAGTATATGAAAAAATACGCCGCGCCGAACATGTCACCGTGCGCGCACTCAATATGCACGGTGAATCTTTCACGCTTGAAGCAGACGGGTTGTTAGCGATCTGTATACAGCATGAGATGGATCACCTTAAGGGCAAGGTGTTTGTTGAATATCTTTCGCCGCTCAAGCAATCGCGTCTCCGAGCCAAGCTTAAGAAGCACCGCCGTGAAACAATGTAGGCACTTCAAAATATGTTTTTCTCAAGCTACTGCGTTGCGTCTTGCCTTGAATAAAAGCCATCCTTAATCTAAAGGTATCCTGATAATCAACTCTCCCCTAAAGATCATTTTTGCCGGCACTCCAGACTTCGCCACCACCGCGCTAGAAGCGTTACTGGTACAACAATTTTCTGTAGTCGCAGTGTTAACCCAGCCCGACAGGCCGGCGGGCCGCGGTATGCGACTCACAGCCAGCCCCGTTAAGCAACTTGCCTTGGCGCATAGCCTGCCGCTGCTACAGCCTGTTACATTAAAATCTGCCGATGTACAACAAGAGCTTGCCAATTATGCGGCGGATGTAATGGTGGTGGCGGCTTATGGACTAATCCTGCCAGCAGCGCTACTGCAATTGCCACGCTACGGGTGCTTGAATATTCACGCTTCATTATTACCGCGTTGGCGCGGTGCGGCGCCTATTCAGCGCGCTATTCTGGCGGGTGACGACAAAACCGGTATCACCATTATGCAAATGGATACAGGGCTCGATACGGGCGATATGTTGCTTAAAAAAACCTGTTCGATCACTGCACATGACACCACACAAACGTTGCATGACAAATTGGCAACGTTGGGCGCTGAAGCGATCGTCAAAACACTGTGCCTGCTGGAGCAAGGGCAATTAAAACCTGTGTCGCAAAATGCGGCCGAAGCAACTTATGCTGCCAAGCTCAACAAAACAGAAGCGCTAATTGACTGGTCAAACCATGCCACACAAATCATACGTGCGGTGCATGCCTACAACCCTTTCCCTATCGCATATACCATTCTTAATGGGGAACCTGTCAAAATCTGGCAGGCCAGCGTGCGCGAGGAGCCTGAAGGTGAAGCGGGAACTGTATTGGCTATAGAAAAAAACGGCATTATTGTGGCATGCGGCCAAGGGGCATTATGCCTTGAAATATTGCAGCGCCAGAATGCCAAGGCATTACCTGCGGCACAGTTTATCCAAGGATTTGCAATGCATCCCGGCGACCGTTGCACTTCATTCCTCTAACATGCATATCGCACAAAGAGGTGCCAGCCAAGTTGTCTGCCAAGTGTTGGCCGGGCGCAACCTGAGTCAGACATTGAGTACAGCTTTGCAGACTACGCCTGGACAAATTATGCCCGAATTAACACCACAACAACGTGGTGCGCTACAGGATTTAAGTTATGGTACGCTGCGTTTTTACGGTCAGTTAGTGCGCGTGCTGGATCAATTGTTGCACAAACCCTTACAGGATTCGCAACTACGCTGCCTGTTATTAGTGGCATTGTATCAACTGCTACATACCAAAGCTGCGCCCCATGCGGTGGTAGATCATGCCGTGCGCGCGGTGCGAAAGTGCAATGCAGCAGCTGGAGGGCTGACAAATGCGGTGCTGCGCAATTTTTTGCGCAACCGCGAGACGTTAGTTGCCGCCGCAGTCACTAGCGAGGAAGGTCGCTATGCCTATCCGCAATGGTGGATAACTGCAGTCCAGGCGCAATATGGAAGACATTCGGAGGCTATCTTGCTAGCGGGTAACCAGCATCCCCCTATGACACTGCGTGTGAATTGTCGATATATCAGTACAGCAGATTATCTGGCCCTGCTTGCACAGCAGGATATTCAAGCCAGTCTGATCGAGCCAGAGGCTGTGCTGTTGAAATACCCTCTCCCGGTAAATAAATTACCAGGATTCTTCGATGGTCTGGTTTCAGTGCAGGATGCGGGTGCGCAATACGCAGCGCGCCTATTGGACGTGCAGGACGGTATGCGAGTGCTTGATGCGTGTGCTGCACCGGGCGGAAAGAGTACTCATCTACTGGAGCTGGCGCAACTTGATCTACTTGCTTTGGACAAAAATTCGCAACGTTTGGAACTGGTACGTGAAAACCTGCAACGCCTGCAATTGCATGCGCAGTTGCAAAACGGTGATGCGGCACAGCCCGATAGCTGGTGGGATGGCAAACCATTCCATCGAATCTTGGCCGATGTACCCTGCTCCGCCTCTGGTGTGGTGCGGCGCCATCCCGATATAAAGTGGCTGCGTCGTCCGGGTGATATTAATGGATTCGCACAACAACAATTACATATTCTTTGCTCGTTATGGCGGTTGCTGGAAAAAGATGGAAAGCTACTATATGTAACCTGTTCCATTTTTGCGCAAGAAAACCAGCAAGTTATCAATGAGTTTTTAAATCAGCATGATGATGGCAAACAATTGCCATTGTCCATGCCCAATTTAAATGAAGGTCAAATATTCCCCAATGACCAGCATGATGGTTTCTTTTATGCATTACTGCAAAAGCAGGCATAACCTGGCACGATTGCTGGCTGTGCTGCTGGCATTCTGGCTAGGCATTTCAATCGTCTGTGCCGAGGGTATTACAGTGCGTAAAACGGAGGCACGGTTTTCTGAGGGCAGTTACCAGTTTTCGGCTGATTTCGACATCAGCTTAAATTTTGTTGTAGATCAAGCACTGACGCGCGGGGTACCTTTATATTTCATTAGCGAGTTCACCCTGATTCGTCCACGTTGGTACTGGCTGGACGAAGTTATCGCAAAAAATGAACAGACTGCCAAACTATCTTACAACAAACTGACGCGCCAGTACCGCATCACGCGTGGCTCGCTGTTCCAAAACTTTTCTAGCCTGGGCGATGCACTGCGTATTATCAGTCATCAGTCTGCTGCCCCTATTGATGCTTCGTTGCTTCAGAAAAACAATGATTATATTACAGCGCTGTTGCCCCAAAAGGGGGACTACATTGCTGCCACGCGAATGCGTCTGGATGTAACGCAATTACCCAAACCGTTGCAAGTCAATGCGTTGGCCACCCAAGACTGGAACTTTGATTCCGGTTGGTACCGTTGGATAGTTCGCCCCATTGTATCTGCTGCAGACCGCGAAAGTGAGTAGGCAGTGAAGTATCTGATTTTCATCAGCGCACTGCTTGGCAGTTTCCTGCTTTATTTGCTGTCAAGCGCCAGCGCTAATACTGAGTTGTTTTCGCGCAACTATTATGTACTGCTGGCTTTGGCCGGGGTCTTAGCCGTGTATCTAACCGTGCTGGTTGGCTATCAATTATGGCAGTTGCGCGGCAAACTTAAGGCACAGGTATTTGGTGCGAAACTCACTCTGCGTTTAACGTTGTTTTTCATTTTGATTGCGATCCTGCCAGGTTTACTGGTGTATGCTGTTTCGGTACAGTTTCTTGATAAAAGCATCGAATCGTGGTTCGACCTTCGGGTAGAAAAAGCGTTGGAGGGCGGTTTGAACCTGGGCCGAAATGCGCTGGAAACGGGTCTTACGGAATTGAGCAAGAAAGGTCAGTCCACCGCCCTGTTACTTGCCAAACAATCTCCAGAGCAATATACAAAAACGTTGGGCCAGCTAATAGGCAAAGGATCTGCCCATGATGCTGCGTTGTTTAACAAAAGCGGAAAGCTACTTGCGTTTGCCAGTAGCAACCGCAAGCCGCCTCCCGATACACCAACTGCCGAAATGCTGCGGGAGGCAAGCCAGCAGGAGCTTCATAGCATTATTGATACACTGCCTGATAACAGCCTGATATTGCGTGTGCTGGTGCTGGTTAAGCCACTGCAACTGTCAGCCGGCGCGCGTATTCTGCAGCTGACACAACCAGTGCCCAAACAGCTTGCCGCTGACGCAGAAATGGTACGGGCGGTTTATCGCGATTACCAGGAGCTGTCGTTGTCTCGTTTAGGATTGAAGCGCTTGTATGGCATCACGCTGACGCTATCGCTGTTGATTGTATTGTTGAGTGCGGTGTCAGCTGCTTTTTTTATCAGTGATCGCCTAAGCGCACCGCTCGCAGCACTGGCCGAAGGAACACGGGCGGTAGCACAGGGTGACTTTTCACGTCAACATCCCATTAAAAGCCGTGATGAGCTGGGAGCGCTCACCGGACTGTTCAACCAGATGACATTACAACTGGCCGATGCGAAAACCACGAGCGAGCAGCAACAACGCCAAGCGGAAGATGCTAAAGCCTACCTGGAAAGCATGCTGGCACACCTATCGTCTGGAGTTTTAGTGGTAGATGAACAATTCAAGCTGCGTTCTGTCAACAGTAGTGCGGCGCAGATACTTGGGGCGTCGCTCCTGGATATGCAGGATGTGCCGTTAGCGGAAATTGCCGTGCGTCACCCCCTGCTACGTCCTTTTTCCGATGCGATCATGCAGGCCTTTAATGAAGTGACAAGCGGCGAATGGCAGCGCCAAATTGAGCGGCTAAGCAAGAATGGTGATCAGATATTATTGATGCGCGGCACTCGGTTATCCACAGCGACAGACAATAGCTACGTCGTTGTGTTCGACGATATTACCTATTTGCTGCAAGCAGAACGTCAAGCCGCGTGGGGCGAAGTGGCGCGCCGTTTGGCGCACGAAATTAAGAATCCACTTACCCCTATTCAGCTGTCTGCAGAGCGCCTTCAGCACAAATTGAGCACCAAGCTGGACGGTAGCGACGCACAGTTATTGCAGCGGGCCACACAGACTATCGTGAGTCAAGTGGCAGCAATGAAAAACATGGTAACCGAATTCGCTGATTATGCCCGGGCACCCGCTCCCAAGCTGGTAGTGCTGGATATGCACCAGCTACTACGCGAAGTACTTGGATTATATGAAGCTAACAGCAGTCCAATTACCTTACGTTTGAATGCGACCCAAACTTGGGTGAAAGGAGATGCGACGCGCTTGCGCCAAGTGATTCATAATTTGTTGCAAAATTCGTATGACGCTTTACAAAACGTTACTCAACGGGAAATTATCCTGAGCACGGCAGAGGAAGGCAGCGCATTAAAATTGTGTGTGCAAGATAATGGCAGCGGTTTTCCTGAACATTTGCTGGCGCGTGCTTTCGAACCTTACAGAACGACTAAGCCCAAGGGTACTGGGCTAGGTTTGGCAATCGTGAAGAAAATTGTGGAAGAACACGGTGGCAGTATTGTTATTGAAAATGTGACAACGGGTGGAACGAAAGTAAGTGTTACCTTGCCCTTATTAATAGAGGTCGCGTGAAAATGGCAACTAAAGAAATTCTAGTGGTAGATGATGAAATCGGAATACGCGAGTTGCTCTCCGAAATCTTGTTTGACGAAGGTTATCACGTGCATCTGGCTGAAAATGCTATTGAGGCCCGCGATTTTCGCAACCGGCAGGCACCGGATTTGGTGTTGCTGGACATCTGGATGCCGAATACCGATGGCGTCAGTCTGCTTAAAGAGTGGGTGGGACAGAACTTGTTGACTATGCCAGTGATCATGATGTCAGGGCATGGCACCATAGAAACAGCACTTGAGGCGACGCGCATTGGTGCGGTGGATTTCCTTGAAAAACCCATTGCGTTACAGAAACTGCTTAATGCTGTTGCCAAGGCAATCAGGCTGGGTGCAACACCAACTACTCGGCAGGAAATTACATCAGCAAATTTAACTGATCGAGGAAGCATGGCGACCCTTTGGGAGACTGCGGCACAATTCCCATTGCCACTCGACTTGCCATTACGCGAAGCGCGTGATCATTTTGACAGCCTGTATTTCAATTATCATATGCATAAAGAAAACGGCAATATATCCCGTGTGGCGAAGAACGTTGGCTTGGAACGCACCCATTTATATCGCAAATTAAAACAACTCGATGTTAAGTTCACCAAGAAGGGTCTGGACGAAAATTAACAATTCCAATAGGAAATAAATACAGCTTGAGCTATAAAAGTCATATTTATTTTAATGTTTAAGCCTCGAATTAATTGTTGCACCTTTCGGACACTGCACAAATACGCTGCATGACGGTGGGACCTGGCTCTTGAAATTCACCTTGCTGATAGGCAATTACGGTCAGATGCGGAAAAAAAACCTCCAATAGCTCGTTAGAACGCAGCAAAAAATCCGGGTTTTTTGGTCGCCCAAAGCGCTCATTACCTTCCATGAAAGTTTCGTAAATCAGCACCCCACCAGCATTTAGCGACTCGATCAGTCGTGGTAATAGTGGCCGATGCAAATAACGGCTGACAACTATGCCATCGAAACGATGGTCGGCATATGGCCAAATATCATTCTCCAAGTCTGCGATTTTGGTTGACACATTAGATAGCTGTTGTAGCCCGGCAAGAGCAGTCGCATCACGATCCACAGCATTTACTCGCCAGTTGTTAGCCGCAAGCCAGCGCGCATGGCGTCCACTGCCACAAGCTAAATCGAGCACCTGACCGCCGCTACGAATCAATTTAGCATAGTGACAAATCCATGGCGATGGAATCCCCTCGGGTTGTAATGGAGCAGTGTTTCCGTTATGTTTTGTCATTTCTAAAATGGCGTTAGCTCCGTGAAGCACTTCAACTGCATGGTTAAAGTTAACTTTGCTCGGAAAATACATTCTTGTAGTAAGGTAAGGTCACCATTTTGCTGGTGACAGCCTGCTTGACCAGACCGCACAATAATTTTCTGAAGATATCATAAATATGCAAGATACCAAGTGTTTCTAAAAGTGTTAATTCCTGCAATAATCCGGGGCAAGAAACAATATTTGTTAAATTGAGGCAGCAAATCATGACCCAAGATGAGTTAAAACTCGCGGTGGCACAAGCCGCAATAGCATATGTCCCGGCGAATTGTATCGTGGGCGTGGGTACCGGCTCGACGGCCAATTTCTTTATAGACGAACTGGGAAAAATCAAGAAAAAAATATGCGGTGCAGTGGCCAGCTCCGAGGCTTCAGCGCAACGCTTAAAAGAACATGACATCCAAGTGGTTTCGCTGAATGATATAGGTAGCTTATCTATTTATGTGGATGGAGCAGACGAGATTACACGTCATTTGCATATGATTAAGGGCGGTGGCGGCGCGTTGACGCGCGAAAAAATAGTAGCCGCTGCGAGCAAAAAGTTTGTTTGTTTGTGCGATTCCAGCAAGCTAGTGGATGTTCTTGGAAACTTCCCATTGCCGCTGGAGGTGATCCCCATGGCCAGCAGTTATGTGGCACGCCAGATGGTGTTGCTGGGTGGTCAGCCCAAATTGCGTGAGGGTTTTGTGACTGACAACGGCAACCTCATTCTTGATGTATCTGGCCTAAAAATATTAAATCCGATAGAGCTGGAAATGACAATAAATAATATTACAGGGGTGGTCACCAATGGCCTGTTTGCGCGTCGTGGAGCGGACGTACTGCTACTGGGAACTGCAAGCGGAGTACAGACTCTTACTGCTTAGTCTGTGACAAAATTGTCACAGCACGCGAGTAGTATCGCCTAATCTAGCCATTAAAAGGATCTGAATCATGGTCTCCACTGAACATACCTCCAAGCAATTTGATGCCGAACTGGAAGCGGTGCGTGCGCGCGTATTACAAATGGGTGGACTGGTGGAGAGTCAAATTCGATTCGCTATTGAGGCGCTGGTTAATGGCGATGTGCCGCTGATGAATCGCATTATTAATGATGATCATCGTGTTAACGCGATGGAAGTAGAAATCGACGAGAGCTGTAACCAGATTATTGCTCGCCGCCAGCCGGCCGCAGGTGACTTGCGTATGGTGATGACGGTGATCAAGACGATTACTGATCTCGAACGTATCGGCGACGAAGCGGAAAAAATTGCACGCATGGGCAAGCTGCTGTCACAGAGAAACAGTCTTATCCTGCCGCGTTATACGGAGATCAAGCATGCCGCAGACCTCGCTCTGGACATGCTACGTAAATCGCTGGATGCCTTTGCTCGTCTTGATCTTGCCTACGCTGCTCAGGTGGTACGTCAAGATGAGTTGGTGGATGAGGAATTCCGCACCATCATGCGCTACCTCATCACCTTCATGATGGAAGACCCGCGCACCATCTCCACTGCATTGGAAATTCTGTTCGTCGCCAAGGCCATTGAGCGCATTGGTGATCATGCCAAGAACATGTCCGAATATGTGGTTTATATGGTCAAGGGTAAGGACGTGCGCCATGTCACCGTGGAAGAAATTGAGCGCGAAGTTTTAGAGTAACTTGCCGGAAGTACGCTTACACACCATCATCATGGCAGGAAACAATCTCTTGTTCGAGAAGTTCATACCCGCAGTAATTAACTTCAATTTTATAGCTGTCACCGGCAAAAACGTTCCCCGGGAATTGAGCTCTTACCAATCTTAGTAAGCTGGAATATCTGCGTATCCAGGCTATCAAGTCATCTGCAAGTGATCCAGCCCCGCCATTATGTCGATATCCTTGGAACTTTGACTTTCCAGCTTAATACGCAGGCGCAGGTCATTGACCGAATCAGCATTCTTTAGCGCTTCTTCATAACTGATCAGATTGGCTTCGTGCAGATCGAACAGCGCTTGATCAAAGGTCTGCATCCCAAGCTCACGCGATTTAGACATCACGCCCTTGATTGCAAGCACCTCACCCTTGAAAATCAAATCAGAGATGAGCGGTGAATTGAGCATGATTTCCATGGCCACTGAACGGCCTATCCCATCCACACGCGGGATTAGGCGCTGTGAAATAAGTGCCTTGATATTGAGAGACAAATCCATTAACAATTGCTCGCGACGCTCTTCCGGGAAGAAGTTGATAATGCGATCCAGTGCCTGATTCGCACTGTTAGCGTGTAGAGTGGCCATACACAGATGGCCAGTCTCGGCAAACGTCACAGCATATTCCATGGTTTCACGGTCGCGTATCTCACCGATGAAAATGACATCCGGCGCTTGACGCAACGTGTTTTTCAATGCGACGTGCCAAGAATCCGTGTCCACCCCAACTTCGCGGTGAGTGATGAGGCAGTTGATGTGCTCATGCACAAACTCTACCGGATCTTCAATAGTGATGATGTGACCGTAAGTATTCTGGTTACGGTAGCCAAGCATGGCTGCCAATGTTGTAGATTTGCCGCTGCCAGTACCACCGACCAGGATGACCAGCCCGCGTTTGGTCATTGCCACATCCTTTAGTACTTCTGGCATCCCCATTTGAGTAAGATCAGGAATCTTGGTGGTGATGGTGCGCAACACCATGCCTATACGCTGCTGTTGCATAAACACATTAACGCGGAAGCGGCCAATGCCAGCCGGACTGATCGCAAAGTTACATTCGTGTGACGCTTCGAATTCAGCGGCTTGACGGTCGTTCATGATGCTGTTCGCTAATTCCATAGTGTGTTGTGGTGTCAGCACCTGTTGTGAAACGGGGGTCATCTTGCCGTCCACCTTGAATGCGGGCGGGAATCCGGTTGTAATAAACAGGTCGGAGGCCTTCTGGGTAATCATCCCTCGCAACAGATTATGCATTAGCTCGGTAGCCTGATCTCTTTCCATGATGAACCCCTGATAATCCACTGATTAACCGACAAACGTATCCTTGTTAGCTGCCTTGGTGCGCGCTTCTGCAGATGATACAACGTTGCGTTTGACCAGATCTTGCAGGCATTGATCCAGCGTCTGCATTCCGAGAGCACCGCCGGTCTGGATGGAAGAATACATCTGTGGCACCTTGGCTTCCCGAATCAGATTGCGGATGGCTGGAGTACAAATCATAATTTCATGGGCTGCCACACGCCCGGCACCATCTTTGGTTTTAAGTAAGGTTTGGGAAATAACTGCTCGCAATGATTCTGACAACATGGCGCGCACCATTTCTTTTTCGTCCGCGGGGAAAACGTCAATGATGCGGTCGATGGTCTTGGCCGCAGAACTGGTATGCAGTGTTCCAAATACCAAATGACCTGTTTCAGCCGCGGACATGGCCAGACGTATAGTTTCCAAGTCGCGCATTTCACCTACCAGGATAATGTCTGGATCTTCGCGCAATGCGCTACGTAAAGCGTTTTGAAATGAAAGTGTATGCGCGCCAACTTCGCGCTGGTTGACCAAACACTTTTTACTTTCATGCACAAATTCAATCGGATCCTCCACAGTCAAAATGTGCCCCATTTCATGTTCGTTGCGATGATTTACCATCGCTGCCAACGTGGTGGACTTACCCGATCCGGTTGGGCCTGTCACTAACACCATGCCACGCGGGTAATCGGAAATAGTCTCAAAAATTTTTGGAGCTTTGAGGTCTGCCAAGGTCAATATTTTAGATGGAATGGTACGCATCACCGCACCCGCACCGCGCTGATGAACAAAGGCATTTACGCGAAAACGTGCGAGCCCCGGAATCTCAAAAGAAAAATCGATTTCTTTATTTTCTTCATAAATTTTGCGCTGCCCGTCATTCATGATGTCATATACCATGGCATGCACTTCGGTATGTAACATCACCGGCAGGTTGATTTTGCGTATGTCGCCATGCACACGAATCATCGGCGGTAATCCAGCAGACAGGTGCAAATCAGAAGCCTTGTTTTTGACACCAAAAGCAAGCAGTTCGGTAATGTCCATATATAATCCTAGTTAATTCGCAGAACTGAACTATCGCATGAAAATAAGTCAGGAACGCGACTAATAGCGCCCCTACCGTATCTTCATTGATGCCTATCAGACAAGATACTGTGCAACCATCAAAAATTAATGAAGCATTCGATTCAACGACCAGTTAATTATGACCGCGATTACTTCCAACTTGCAAGCTGTCAATCATGCTATTACACAGGCTGTGTACATGGCTCATCGGCGCAAGGAAAGTATTGAGCTACTGGCGGTGAGCAAGGGGTTTTCTGCTGATGCAGTGCGCGAAGCATACGAGGTCGGGCAACGCGCTTTCGGTGAAAGTTACATCCAGGAAGCCTTGGATAAAATTGAGCTGCTACGTAATTTGCCGCTACAGTGGCATTTCATCGGGCCGGTACAGAGTAATAAAACGCGGGCCATTGCAACGCATTTCGCATGGGTACACAGCGTCAACCGGCTGAAAATCGCTGAACGCCTGTCAGCACAGCGGCCAGCCGGTTTACCGCCACTCAATGTATGTATACAGGTTAATGTGAGCGGAGAAAATAGCAAGAGCGGTGTAACACCTGACGGATTGGTGGAACTGGCACAGGCTGTGGCGAGTTTTCCACAACTTAAATTGCGTGGGCTGATGGCCATTCCTGCGCCTGCTGAAGGAATGGAAGCCCAACGTATACCATTTTTAAAACTGCATGAGCTTATGCAACAGATCAATACGCAAGGATTGGCACTGGATACTTTATCAATGGGAATGTCGCATGATTTCAATGCAGCAATATTGGAAGGAGCGACCATCGTGCGCATCGGCACGGCAATCTTTGGCGAAAGAAACTACGGAGGGAATCAATGAAAGTTTGTTTTATCGGGGGCGGCAACATGGCGACCGCACTCATTGGCGGTTTGCTTAAACAGAACTTTGTTGCCGCGCAGGTAAGCGTAGTGGAAATCGATGTCAGCCATCATGCCAAGTTACACAATGAATTTGGGGTGCAAGCGGTAACCGAACTGGAAGCGGGGGTGGCGGGCAGTGATGTCATTGTATTAGCGGTCAAGCCGCAGCAATTGCATGGGGTCGCAACCAGCCTGGCTCCATTGTTAACTGGGCAATTGCTTATATCGATAGCGGCCGGTATTCGCGCCGCTGATCTGGCGCATTGGCTGGGTTCGCAAAATATTGTGCGTGCCATGCCCAACACGCCCGCTTTAATTCAGAGCGGAATTACTGGCTTATATGCGCTACCAGCGGTAAGCCAAGTGCAGTGCGACACAACGCAAACCATACTCGGTGCGGTGGGCAGCACGACATGGCTAAAGGACGAAGTAATGATGGATGCGGTTACCGCGGTGTCTGGCAGCGGCCCCGCCTATGTGTTTTATTTTATCGAGGCGTTGCAACAGGCGGCCACCGAACTTGGCTTCGATGCAGAAACGGCACGCCATTTGGCAATCAATACTTTCAGCGGTGCAGTTAAACTTGCCGATGCCAGTAGCGATGATGTGAGCGTGCTACGCGCACGCGTTACTTCTAAAAATGGCACGACCGAGCGCGCCCTGCTCAGCATGGAAGCCAATTCGGTTAAGCAACATATTGTTACAGCAGTGCAAGCGGCAGCCAAACGCGCCAAGGAAATGGGTGACGAACTGGGGAATGCGTCATGCTGAGTGAAGCACTACAATTTTTGTTTGACACTTTGTTGCAGCCGTTCGCTGTCATATTGCTACTGCGCTTCCACTTGCAATGGTTACGCGCGCCGATGCGCAACCCGCTGGGTGCATTCATTATGACGATTACCAATTTTCTGGTACTGCGAGCGCGCCGGTTTATTCCTTCTGCCCGTGGTTTCGATATCGCCACCTTGCTGCTGGCTTTTGTGGTGGAAGCGATTTATCTCGCCGCCACGCTCTGGTTACAAGGTTTGCCTATTGGCTTCCCCGTGCTCGGACTGCTTATGTGGACAGCGGTCAAACTACTCAAGCTCAGCCTATATTTGCTCATGGCGGCGCTGTTTATTCAGGCACTCTTATCGTGGTTTAATCCCCATTCACCGATGGCCGGTTTGATGGCCGCGGTAACGCAGCCTTTCCTTCTACCCCTGCAACGGCGTATCCCACCCTTGGGCAATATAGATTTCACCTTGCTACTACTACTTATCGTGTGCCAACTCATCCTCATCGTGCCGCTGCGTTGGTTGGAAAGCTTAGTCAATAGTCCGTTTTGAACGTGTGGTATCGCCGCGAAGGAGATGTCATCACCCTGGTATTGCATGTTCAGCCGGGAGCCAAACGTACTGAGGTGATCGGCTTGCATGGTGATGCGCTCAAAATTCGCCTAGCCGCACCACCCATTGAGGGGCGTGCCAATGAAGCGCTGCTGCGCTTCATTGCTGATAGCTTTAATGTTCCACTACGCAACGTCGAGCTAAAGCAAGGGGCACTGTCACGCCATAAAATAGTGCTGATAAATAGCAGCACATTGGAACCGGAGAGCCTACTTACTTCTGAAAATTTGTCCCAAACGAAATAAAAAGAGTGGCGCGCACGCTTTCAATATAAGCTTTGATGTTTAATAAGCCAGTACCGTATGCTTTATAAACTGAGTGGCCCTAAACAAGCGTTTTTTCGAATCAAATAAAAAGCACTTATACATACAGCACCTATTTTTTTAGGTGCTTTGGAATGCCGGCATGTCAAATCGCAATTACATAACCATCAACTGTAATTTTTTAGAATTCAAAAGAAGCTGTGTGTTCCGTCAAGGTCGAATAAACCCCGAAATCTTTATAAACCGTCAGAGCTGCTTGCAAGTCAGTAATGATCTCCGGTTTTCTTTCCTGTAATTCATCTGGCAGGTTCATTATAACCAGCCTCCAGTTTGCCCAACCTCTGGAACCCAGTACTTTTCCATTGCTAATCCGAAGCCGGACAAATATCAATGTTCCTTTCCAGTAAAAAGTGAAGTCGTGCTGATTCCGGAACTCCTCTTCGCCTGACATGATCCATCGAAGATAGATGTCATTTTCACGATCAATAGTCCAATCAGGCCGCACATTCGCTTTACCATAACACTGATTAATTTCCTCTAATCCGTATTTCTTAATGTCCTCCTCTGGGACATATTCATTCACAAATGCCATGGTTCTATTCTCCTGTTCGTGTTGTGGTGTAGGTTGAATTGTTTTTGATACCTATATAATTTTTATATTGCCAAAATTTTATTTTTTAATCATGGTTTTGTGCATTGCGAATACTGCAATCGTCCCCATACAATCATGCACCTAATAATATCATTCAACAGTGCGTATATGCGTTTCTACATGGTCAATTGCAATTCGTAAACTTTAAATTTTCGCAAAAATTTAAAGTTATGCTAATTCAATCCAGCATCCACGGGCAGACTCAACACTAAAGGGTAACTTTCATAAGTTAATTTAAGTGGCAAATTAAAAACTGGGGACGCACGCCCACATCAAATCAACCTGTAACAGTAAACGAAACAATCTGGAATCTTGCAGAAAGGTACGCAACACTTCACTGGTTTCTTATCTCGGTAACCAGAGATCCCCGAAAGGTTTATTTGTTCAAGTTCCTTGCGGAGGGTATTTACCTATTCAACGCTACTGTACCAATTCAATAAATTACATTTAGACATCATCGAGATCACTGATCTGTGCTCAACGAAAGAGAGAATGAATCTAATAGAATATGATGACAACACTGTATTTCTATTTATTCCATCGACTAAATCCAGCTGTAGTGGCCGAATAATTTCGGACAAACGATAGTTTTTTGCTATTTTGTTTAGCAGAGCTACGGTGAGTTGGATTCGAACACTGAACACAAGGCCTAGAGAAGCGGGGAGGGGATTTCTTACAGTCTCGATAGTTTATTAGGGCCTTCGTACTATCACTTTCATTAAGCCCTCCCTATGTGTTATGGGAGGGCACGACCTGAGGTGCAAACTTTCGGCATCAACTTTTGTTCAGCTTATGCACCGTCTACTTTTCTGTGCCCTGGATGAGTCATATCTTTAACTGGGGGAGTAGGTGCATTAGGAGAAGCGACTCCCTCATCGGACTCCATTTGAATAGGATGTTTAGGATGCATGACCCCCTGAGCGCCTCCAGGGCCCGTTTGCGCAACACCATGCGGATCATATGCTTGATAATAATTAACGCTCTTTCCCGCTTTGCCGTTATCAGCGTGCACTAACGTTGCTCCTAATGCAAAACAGGAAACAATAGCAAAATTAATAATAACTTTATTCATGATTAGCTCCTTAATAAAAAATTTATGAGGATAGTTGAGCAGGGGCGAAAGTCACCGCATTCCTACAATGCAAATAGTAGGATGGAAAATATAAAAAGTAAATAAGAAAATTCCTTAATTTTTGGCTAATGAAATTTTTAAACACAAATTTTTCATTAGAAACGAATGCCATTGATTTATTTAAAGTTCCAAATCGATCTTATGGGATTGTTATTTAATCTATAAGGGGTTTTATGCCTAAAGGATATTTTGATTAAACATTTTCTTTTAGTGGATACCGCAAAAACTCGACCGTATAAATTTCCATGAGTGTAAAGCCGAATGCCGCGAGCGCGGCATTTAAAATTTCATGCTCAATATTTAAAAACGCTACTTTTTTGTTTCACTCAAATTTAGACATTCAGCTCCAATTAAGGCAGCACTTTTGACATGGATAGCTATACACAAAATATTAAAAATACTGTGGACGTTTTTTGAAATTATGAAAGACACATCTATAAATCATTGTTCCTGTTCCAATTCCTGACTACGCTCGTCGCCAAGTAGTGCCGGACGCATAGTCTTCCAATATAATTCCCGCCTCTAATAACTCCTTACGGATGCGGTCGGATTCAGCAAAGTTTTTGGACTGTTTAGCGGCAGTTCGTTCGGCAATTAGAACTAGGACACTCTTAGTCATGCCCGATGGAGTAAAGTCAGCTATTCCTGTCACAGTTGCGCTGCTCGTTGCCTTGTTTGCTGTGGTAGCAAATTGAATGTTGCTACCACGATACCTTCCTTGCAGATAATCATCAGGACTCTGCTGTAACAAGCCAAGCACTTCACCTAACATCTTAAGTTTCTTTGCAGTTTCTACTGATCGGCTGCGATTCACCTCATTTGCCAGATCGAACAGGACTGCCATCGCTTCAGACGTGTTGAAATCATCGTCCATTGCCGTTTTAAAACGTTGTGAGTAGGGCTCGTCCCAGTCGATTGAACTCGTTTCGATAGGCACAGAAATTTTGCCCAATGCCGTGTACAGGCGGTTCAACGACTGTTTGGCATCGTCCAGATGCGCATCGGAATAATTCAGCTGACTACGATAGTGCGCGCGCAGGATAAAAAAGCGTACTACTTCCGCATCATATTTATTCAGCACCTCGCGGATAGTGAAGAAATTACCAAGGCTTTTCGACATCTTCTCATTGTCTACGCGCACGAAGCCATTGTGCATCCAGACATTTACATACTTGCACTGATGTGCGCCCTCACTTTGAGCAATCTCATTTTCGTGGTGCGGAAACTGCAAGTCGGCACCCCCACCGTGAATGTCGAAATGTTTACCCAGCGTTGCCAGGCTCATCGCCGAACATTCAATATGCCAACCAGGTCGCCCTTTCCCCCACGGAGAATCCAATTTTACTTCGTCAGGCTCGCTATCTTTGGCATGTTTCCACAGTACGAAATCAAGCGGATCAAGCTTGCCATCATTCACCTCCACGCGCTCGCCGGCACGCAAATCCGCCAATGCTTTGCCAGATAATTTGCCGTAATTAGCAAACTTACGCACCGCATAGTTCATGTCTCCATCAGTGGCTTGATAGGCTAACCCATTAGCTTCCAGCTTGGCGATCATGTCCAGCATTTGCGGTATATATTGAGTAGCTTTTGGTTCAAAATCCGGTGGCAGGATGCTCAGTGCACGTTCATCTTCATGCATCGCATCAATGAAACGCTGCGTGAGCACATAGATAGATTCATCATTCTCCACCGCACGCTTGATAATCTTATCGTCAATGTCGGTGATATTTCGCACATAGATTACGTCCAGCCCCCTCGCCTTAAGCCAGCGATATACCATGTCGAATACCACCATCACCCGCGCATGACCGAGATGGCAATAGTCATACACCGTCATACCGCATACATACATTCGAACCTTGCCGGGTTCGATGGGAATAAAGTCCTGCTTGTCGCGGGTAAGAGTATTGTAAATTTTCAGCATCAAAAACCTTTAAAGCAAACTTTTTTCAACTATCTTCGCACCAGCAGCACCGGCATGGATGCGGAACGGGTTACACCTTCTGCCACACTGCCCATCAATAAATGTGCAATACCCTTACGACCGTGCGTTCCCACTACCAGCAAATCGGCATTCCATTTCTGAGCCTCCTCTGCTATGGCACTACCGATGCCGCCACCATAGGTCTCAACCAGTTTCGTTTCGACCGTCATGCCTTGCTCTACAAGCTGTCTTCTATGCTTTTCCAGCAATTCCTTACCTGCATCAGCAACTGCTTTCAAACTATTCTGCATCAAGATCATATTCATACCGTCGGGGTCCCACATGATGGGCATTTCTTCACACACATGCAGCAGCAAAATTATAGAACTCATTTCTCGAGCCAGCTTGGTTGCTTCGTCTAACGCCTTACCGGAAGTTTCACTACCATCGACCGCCACTACCATACGCTTATACATTGATGCCTCCTGCTTAACCCTGGTCTTTTGCCCACGAATCTTTGAGGGTCACGGTACGATTGAACGTCAGTTTTCCACCGGGCTGGTGCTCATGTCGATCGGTGCAGAAATATCCGAGACGCTCAAACTGGTAATGTGTTTCAGGTGCCGCGTCACGCACGGCAGGTTCAACCCAGCCCTGAACCACGGTCAGCGACGCTGGATTAATGAATTCACAGAAATCACGCGTCTTGTCGCTGTCCGGTTCCGGCACAGTGAATAAGCGGTCATACAAACGAATCTCCGCGGGTAGTGCATGTTCAGCGGACAGCCAGTGGATCACGCCCTTCACCTTGCGCCCTGTCGGATTTTTGCCCAGCGTATCTTGGTCAATAGAGCAACGAAGTTCGATTACGTTACCGGCAATATCTTTTACGACTTCATCACAGCGCATCACATAACTATAGCGTAAACGCACTTCACCACCGGGTGTCAAACGCTGCCAGCCAGCGGGCGCGTTCTCGGTAAAGTCATCGATCTCAATCCAAATCTCTTTGCTGAACGGCACTATACGGCTCCCGAATTCCGGGTGTTCCGGATGAAAACCAGCTTCGCGTGATTGGCTCTCACCCGTCACAAAATTGCTGATAATCACCTTCAGCGGTTTAACCACCGCCATCACGCGCGCCGCACGCGCCTCTAAATCTTCACGGATGCAGGCCTCCAGCACAGCCATGTCAACCACGTTTTCGCTCTTGGAAATACCAATTCTGCGCGTAAACTCGCGGATGCCTTGCGGTGTGTATCCGCGTCTACGCATACCGATAATGGTCGGCATCCGTGGATCATCCCAGCCGGATACATGTTGCTCGGTGACAAGTTGTAACAGCTTGCGCTTGCTGGTTATGGTGTAGCGTAATTCCAAACGCGAGAATTCAATTTGTCGGGGATGCGATGGTACAGCCAACTGATCCAGCACCCAGTCATATAAGGGTCGGTGGTCTTCAAACTCCAGCGTACATAGCGAGTGAGTAATGCATTCCAGCGCATCGGAAATACAGTGAGTGTAGTCATACATCGGATAGATGCACCAAACATCACCCGTACGAATATGATGCGCGCGACGAATGCGGTAAATCGCCGGGTCGCGCAAGTTGATATTGCCAGAAGCCATATCGATCTTAGCGCGCAGTACTTTGGCACCATCAGCAAACTCACCTGCGCGCATGCGCTGAAACAGATCAAGGTTTTCCGCTACAGAGCGCTCGCGGTACGGACTGGGTTTGCCCGGATGAGTGAGCGTGCCGCGATACTCCCGCATTTCCTCTGCACTGAGATCATCCACGTAAGCCTTGCCCTGCTTGATCAGCTCGACCGCAAAGTCGTAAAGCTGTTCGAAGTAATCAGACGCCCATCGCACCTCCCCTTGCCATTGAAAGCCCAACCATTGAACATCCTCCTGAATAGCACGTGCATATTCCTCGCTTTCCTTTTCCGGATTAGTGTCGTCAAAGCGCAAATTGCAGTGGCCCGGATAGTCGAGTGCTAAACCAAAATTCAGGCAAATTGACTTGGCATGGCCAATATGAAGATATCCATTCGGCTCCGGCGGGAAGCGTGTGAAAATATTTGTATGTTTACCACTTGCCAGATCGGCCTCAATAATATTGCGGATGAAGTGGGGAATGGGTGCTTGTGTGTGGCTGCTCATTATTCGGCGGTTCTTTCAAGGCAAGAGCAATGATTTTACCCGAAAATCTCCTTACTCAAATAGATGAAGCATGGATGACCTTGCCAATTGATACGATAAGCTGTGAAAAAAATGAGCAGATTTGATAGAATCCAGTTTCCTTGGGTAACCCATTTATTCTGAATGCTTCATAAATTTCGCGTGATGATCACGCAAGATTGACTGATAGGAAAATTTTGGTAAAAACGTGGCGTAATTATTTATACGCCCAAGCGAACAAAATCTTACATATCAGTCATAATCATTGCGGGAAAGTACCACATAATGGACAATTTCAACCGTTTTGGCCTCCACGCAGTACTATTCGGAGGCGCACTGTTACTGTGCTTCAGCCTCACCTCAGGCGCGGATGAAATCCAGGATATCAATAAGTTGTTCAAGCAGAATCAACATGCGCAGGCACTGAAGCGGGTTGACACCTATCTCGCCAACAAGCCCAAGGATGCACAGGCACGCTTCCTGAAAGGTCTAATTCTCACCACACAGCGCAAAACCACTGACGCGATCAGCATATTCTCATCGCTGACTGAAGATTACCCGGAACTGCCGGAGCCATATAACAACCTCGCCGTGCTATACGCTGGACTAGGCCAATACGACAAAGCCAAGGTCGCACTGGAAACGGCAATCCACAACCACCCGAACTATGCCACCGCCCAAGAAAATTTGGGCGATATCTACGCTAAAATGGCAAGCCAGGCTTATGAGCGCGCGCTACAACTGGACCGAAACAATGCCACCACACAGACCAAGCTCGCTCTAATTAATGATCTATTCCCTAAAAATAAACCCAGTACCGCCACTGTTAATGCACCCAAGCAGCAAGCCGCGGCTCCCGAAACAACACCGGTACCATCCAAAATAGTCACAGCCGTACCCGAATCCGCTTCGTCCACCAAACCCGCACTTATTAAAAAGCCGGTTGTCAACAATAGCGCTGAAGTGCTAAAAACGTTACATGAATGGGCCGAAGTATGGTCGTCCCAAAATGTCAAAAAATATTTAGATTTCTATGCTACCGATTTCAAAACTCCGAATGGCGAAAACCGTGACCAGTGGGAAACCGAAAGCAATGCACGTATCAGCACGCCTAAATATATCGAGATCAATGTCAGCAATGAAAAAGTCAGCTTCCCGGATGAAAACCACGCCACCATTACTTTTCATCAATCCTATCGCTCCGACTACCTCAATACATCCTTCGACAAAATCATGCTTCTGGTAAAATCAAACAATAAATGGCTCATTCAAGAAGAGCGTGCCGCAAAATAATTTAACATGTTCTTCAGCCTAGCTACCGGCGTCTCCCAGTCTCTGACCATGACTCTTGCACCGATATCCCTATTTCAATCCATATCTCCTATTTACCGGAAATTTAAACCCTATGCCGCTATATATACGCATATAAGAAGTAGCATAATGAAACTTCAAACCTACCATTCTCCCTGCTGCTTAGTTGCATACGATGGTGCACCACAGCAGCTGGCACTCTTCTCAACCTTCAGCAATCAATGGAAAATCTAGCATGGTTAAACTACATACCAATTATGGAATAATCACTCTTGAACTGGATGCCGAAAAAGCGCCTGCCACTGTTAAAAATTTCCTCGAATATGTTAACAGCGGTTTTTACTACAAGACCTTATTTCATCGCGTGATCGATGGATTCGTAATCCAGGGTGGCGGCTATAACTACTCGTTGGGAACAGTCTCGATGAGCAGCATTGCAAAAATGGCACTAAAATCTACCAATTCGCCCATAAAAAATGAGGCTGCAAATGGCCTGAAAAACGACAAGTATACGATCGCCATGGCGCGCTCATCCGCCCCTCATTCCGCCACATCTCAATTCTTCATTAACTTAAAGGATAACAATTCCCTGAATTACACTGCAGCCGATAAGCAAGGCTATGGCTATTGCGTATTTGGCAAAGTAGTGGCGGGCACAGAAGTTGTGGATGCTATCAGCAAGGTGCAGACCGGCGATCGCTATGGACTCGAGAACGTCCCATTAGAAGATGTCGTGCTCAAAAAAGCAGAAGAAGTGCAATAATGAAAAATGTCGCCCCTGAGCCGGTCGGCCTTAAAAAATAAAAGCCTACAACATTAGGCTGTAAGTAAAATCATAGGCAACAATCATTAAACGGCATGAGCGTTACCTATAAGACGTTAAATGCGGCAACCGCTTTCAGATCATTTACGAGGAAATCAAATAATGAAACTTCAACAAATATTCACTACTCTGCTGCTCAGTTGCCTGCTATTGTGCACAGCACAAGCAGCCCCCATTTCTCAACAACACTCAGCACAAAAAGGAAAAATCAGCATGGTCAAACTGCACACCAACCACGGCAATATCACTATCGAATTGGATGCTGAAAAAGCACCTGTCACCGTCAAAAATTTCCTCGACTACGTGAACAGCGGATTTTATGATAACACGCTGTTCCATCGCGTAATCGATGGCTTCATGATTCAAGGCGGCGGCTTCGAGCCCGGCATGAAAGAAAAAGCCACCAAGGCAACCATTCGAAACGAGGCAGCGAATGGCTTGACGAACGATAAATATACCATCGCCATGGCTCGTACTTCCGATCCGCACTCTGCCACAGCGCAGTTTTTCATTAACTTAAAGGACAACATGTTTCTCGACTACACTGCATCCAGTAGCCAAGGTTATGGTTATTGCGTATTCGGGAAAGTGGTGTCAGGTACAGAAGTGCTGGATGCTATCCGCAAAGTCAAGACGGGTAATAAATCGGGGCACCAAGACGTGCCGCTGGAGGATGTGGTCCTCACCAAAGCGGAAGTAGTGCAATAACTTACAGAACGGTAGACTAAACAAGTCTGCCTAACTGGAAGTATCGAAGCAAAAATAGCTGGGCGGGAATAAATTTCGTCGCGTTTTAATTGAATAACCCAAAATGCGGCGAAACTTGGACCGACAAACGCTTTCATAGTAAATTTATTTTAAGTCCTTTAAGACTCCATCCATTCCGTGGCCTACAGTTTAATTATTTCTGACCTGCACCTGTGCGCGGAACAACCGCACAGCATGCAGATATTTTTGCATTTCATTCAAAAGATTGCGCCTGGAGCCGAGGTACTCTTCATACTGGGTGATTTATTCGAATACTGGGCCGGCGACGATGACATCGACGACCCATTTAATCGCCAGATTACCCATGCTTTGCACACACTTTCCGTTAGCGGCACTGCCATCAGCATGATGCATGGCAACCGCGATCTGCTAATGGGTCAGAAACTCGCACAAGCGAGCGGCGCCACGCTGCTAACTGACCCTACACTGCTCGACCTATATGGCACGCCAACCTTGCTCACCCATGGCGACCTCCTGTGCACTGACGATATTGCTTATCAAGATTTCCGTAAACAAGTCCATGAACCCATATGGCAGCAAAACTTTCTTGACCAGCCGCTGGCGCAGCGCAAAGCCGCCATTGCGCAACTGCGTGCACGGAGCGAGAATGCAAAAAAACACAAGAATGAAAATATCATGGACGTCAATCTGGATGCAGTTGCAAGCATGCTACGTCAGTATCATTATCCGCGCATGATCCATGGGCACACTCATCGGCTAAAGCGCCACCTGCATACGGTAGATGGCCAT
Organism: Candidatus Nitrotoga sp. AM1P; assembly: GCF_013168275.1. Lineage (GTDB taxonomy): Bacteria > Pseudomonadota > Gammaproteobacteria > Burkholderiales > Gallionellaceae > Nitrotoga. Next base: position 1,906,781 of record NZ_AP019547.1, read on the forward strand.
AATTGCGAGCGCTGGGTGCTAGGAGACTGGCACAATACAGGGAATGCCTTGCGCTGCGATGTAGTAGGGTGCAGTTGGGAAACGATTACTCTGTAGCACCGCACCAATTTTCGCACGGCACGCCATCATTATCTCTGTCCAAGGATTTAACATTACATTGGGATAGATGAAAATTTGCTTCGTCGCAAGAGTTCATTTGTGAACACTTTCGCTTACTACCACATGTAGCATTCTGCGCAACATATTGTTGCTGAGACGTTATATTATCCTTTCGCCATTTATTCGGCGGTATCGGATCAGTCTGCGCCCATAACCCGCGCTTAGTTTTTTTAGCACCGTTTTGCAAACCCAGTAATACTTCGCTCTTGTTAAAACGAGAATACACCCACGCCATTCCGCGTTGCACTTGTTCGTAGCTAACGTTCAATTCATCTACTTTGATTAGTGCTACCAACCGGCCATAATCATCTATTGCTTGGCTATCCACACGCACCTGTTTATTTAGTACCAACTCGACCAGCGATTGCATGGAATTTTCACCGAACGCCTGCGCTTTTTCCGGCGCATCGATCTCAGCCAGCCTCACTTTAATCGGCATATTGTCGCGCAATATAAGCACAGTATCGCCATCCAGCACGACGATAACCTTGGCTGAAAATTCTTCAGCGTAAGCTGCATTGAGTGTACCGAGTAGAAATAGAACAGCTACCCATCCAATTTCAAGGATGCTCTTCACAACAGCGCGCTTTTCACCAGCGCCAAGCTCAGCAGCGTGTAGCCTGCCGCAAGAATATCGTCGAACATGACGCCAAGACCTCCGTGCCATGTCCGGTCAAAGTGACGAATGGGCGGTGGCTTGACTATGTCGAAAAACCGAAACAGTAAAAACGCCAGCAATTGCCAAAAAAAACCTTCGGGTGTAAAAATCAGCACTAGCAAAAAAGCTACAATCTCGTCCCACACCATTCCTCCGTGGTCTGGCACACCCAGCGCCTTCCCGGTCTTCTCACACATCCACACACCCACAGCGAAGGCCAAGATTAACACTAGAATAAATTGCGCATCAGTGAGGCGTTCTACAAGGTACCAATAAATCGGGAAAGCAACCAATGTGCCCGCTGTACCCGGGGATCCGGGAAACAGGCCACTGCCGAAACCAAAGGAAAGGAAATGTGCGGGGTGGCTAAAGATAAAGCGCCACGAGGGTTGCACGCGAAAATCAGCGGAAGTGGTCATAGCCTGATTCCTCAATATTGATAATACTGCCATCCGCAGCACGCACTGTGCACTTCTTTTCCGCCGTGATAGTGCCAATGCGTGTCAACAGCAAACCGAGATTGGCGGCAATTTTCTCAATTTCAAAACGATACGCAACGGCTACTGTAAAGCAAAGCTCATAATCATCACCCCCGGCCAGCAAACAATGCTTGCCCAATGGTTGCTCAAGATAAAGTTGCAATGAGGAGGAAATTGGCAGAGCGTCGAATGCAATTTCGGCACCAACATTAGAGCAGTTCAGTATGTGGCCGAGATCTGCCAGCAACCCATCCGAAATATCTATTGCACTGTGCGCCACACCGCGGAGTGCCAGCCCAAGTGCCACACGCGGCATGGGTTGGTGCAATGCCGAAGCACAGACCGCAAAATCCTTCGCAGCCAATTGCATACGCCCTTGCATATGCGCCAAAGCCAGCGCAGCATCACCCAATACGCCGGACACCCAAACATCGTCACCCACCTGCGCACCCGAACGACGCAACGCCGCACCGTGCGGCACTTCACCCATGATAGTGATGCACAGATTAAGCGGCCCACGAGTTGTATCGCCGCCAATCAGCTCTACGTGATGTTCATCTGCCAACGCAAATAACCCCGCGCTGAATTTTTCCAACCACGCCTCATCTACCTCGGGCAGTGACAAAGCCAAAGTCGCCCAACGCGGCTGCGCCGCCATCGCCGCCATGTCAGACAGGTTTACTGCCAGGGCCTTGTAACCAAGAAAAAAAGGCTCGGTATCCGGAAAGAAATGTGTCCCACTCACGAGCATGTCGGTTGACACTGCCAACTCCATACCACTCCTTACGTGTAGAAGCGCGGCATCATCGCCCACGCCCAACACCGCGCCGGGCGTGGCACGGGTGAAGAAACGACGGATCAACTTGAATTCTGAAACCATGAGCTAATTTTAGCGCAAACCTGTTGGCACCCCTGGCACCTACTAAGGGATACACAAATATAGAGACTGTCTGCCATATGCAATGATCATGGCAAATTATCAATAAACTTTTTCATGGAAATTTTAAGCGTTGCAAAATTCGGGTTAACCATTAAACGGCGTAGCGTACCGGCCTTAAGGTTTTCCTCAGTTAACTCGCCCTGCAAATCTTGTTCAGGGGTTTTGTTACAAGCATCATATTTTTTAATATCATCTGGGTAATAGTGTATGCAACTTGAATACTCTCCCATCATTCCATAGTACGCATCATCTAGAGGCAAGGTCATCGACGTGTGTGCAGAACTTAATATTTTTTGTTCAGGAAAAACGCTATTAACCAACTCCAATTTCCCTACTGGAATATTGGGCGGAACTTTCTTGGTATCGATAGTATAAAGTACTAATTTATTTGATGTATGAGGCGCATGAACCATAAAATCTAAAGTGGCCGAAGTATAAACAGTCGTATCATCCTGACTTGCAGCGGTAAATACGGGAATATTAACCGCATGCTCATGCAATTGAGCTTGTACTTCCTGTATCAACGCGTATATCTGGGCAGCGGCATTATTAGGGAACGATTCATATTTGTAGATAGCCTTGTCGGGCATAATACTGATCCACTTTGCTGATGGTATCAACCAACTATAAATCTTATGAACAGTGGCCAAGGAAGCCTTTGGCGTAATTTTCAACGCAGGAGAAAAAAGGAACAATCCGCGTATCCTGTTATCTCCCAAGGCTTGGTAAACACTTAACGTGCCGCCAGTAGAAAACCCAGCCAGATAAATTTCATCAACTTCAGCAGCGAGCTTATCGGTACCATAGGCTTCCGCCTTTGCCCACTCCTGCCACGTTACATCAAGCAAATCCCCAGGCTGCGTGCCATGTCCGGGCAAAAGTATTGCCATGACACGGAAGCAATTTTCCTGAAAAAAGGATGCCAGTGAGTGCATGGAATAAGGTGCGTCGGTCAATCCATGGGTAAGCAGAACGCCGCGTCGATAGGGTTTCCCACTTCCTTTTGGGCAATTCTCCGCTGGCTTTAATTCAAAAGGAGCATTGCCATTGACTACTTTGTCCAATTCGGCCACATTACTTTCCGAGCGTACTTTGGTAATCATTGCACGGCTATCTGCCACGTAATCCGAAAACTTCAACTGACCACTATTGAACTGAGTATTTAAACCAGAGGGCTGATGTCTCGCTTCCAGTGGCGGAGTCACTCCACATGCCTGCAATAACAGTAACAATCCCACTAAAAACATACTACTAAATTGATTCATTAGTGCACCTCATTGTGGTCTCATAGTTCCGCATAAATATTACCATGCTACAAACTTAATCTCTGATTTTACCAATTACAGCTTGGTAAATATCATCTTTATTATCAGTCAGTTATCATGGAATCGTGTAATACAACTGTTGGGTTTTTAGTACCTTAAAGCAAACATCATAAACCGCTTTGACGTGTAGGTTGTAAGGTGTTCCCGCAACGGTGGCCATATAGAGCACCGCACGAACTCTAGTTGTCACCCTTAATCATGCAACACACCATGTGTACCGGCTGATACCGGTCTTACCACGTGCTTTAAATCACCAGACACCCATCCAGTCATTGCAAATAAAGTTATCTATTGATGGGCCGAATCTATAGAAGGTGGGGTGTTAAAAATGGATAAGATCAAAATGGCAAGAACAATGCTGTGGATAAAGTCTGCACCACACGTGTAATGCCGCGCTGTAATTTTTCCGATAATGTAATTGCGAACAAATCCAGGCTACCGATAATTTTCCCGAACTCACGTTCAAAACTAAGATTACGCTCATGGTCATTCAATTCATTGGTTAATAACTTAAGTTGTCCTTTGTCATCGCGTGCATTGGAGAGCTGCCACACGACGATTTCGACATTACGCGCGGCATTAAATATATTTTGTGGCTCAATGGTATCGGTAAAATAGAACTCAGTTTTTCCGCCATGCGCTTTGATCAACATCGTTTGTAGGCCTACAATCAACGACATTACCCGGTCACCTTCATAGTCAGGCCGAAACGCCTGTTGAATAGCATAGGAACCCTGCACTTCGCCAATTTCTTTGAACCGCCAGCCATGCTGGTTTTCGAATATTGATTTCACCGCATCTTCTGCAGTAGCGGTGGTGTTCTTTCTGAGTTCGCGCGGATTACGCTTGTATAATTTTGTCATTAACATACTCAGAATTTGGGTATTTTCACGCATCTCTACATCAGCCAAACGATCAATATCTGATTTACCCAGCTGACTAAGCAAATTACGATCACTCTGTTGTGGAATATGCTTGCTGTTTTTATCAGGTATTGTGGTGGTGCAAGCAGCCAGAAATAAGGCTACGGTAATAAGGACAAGCAAAGGGCAACTATTTTGCAATTTTAGAATCATGCGGTTCTACTATTATCATTTTGTAAGATTGTTCGAGAGCCCAACTGCGTTAGCATAGTAGCCTCTTAAACAACCACGTAGAAAGAGTATAAATGAATAAACACGTGCACACCTGCGAGTAACAATATCGGATTGCTGGAAGTCGCATTGACGGCCCATGCAGCCGCATAACACAACACGTTTTACGCAAACAATGACTCTTGATTTATGCGGGAAGATCGCATGGCGCTTTGATTGGATCTTTTGCTCGGCATCAATTCAGCTCAAAGCATTGTGGATGCTGACTGGATACGCACGCAAAATCTTACGAGCAATAGGATGAAAACAAGGACTACCTAAATGACGACCAAAATTGGTGGAGGAATTACGGAAACCCTTTCGAACTGCACACAATTCCTGCTAGTCTTGCATCATAATCTGCTCATAAATTATTTCGTGAATCAGCCATGCAAAGTTACTTGAACCGCATCCTCACCGCTCGCGTTTATGACGTAGCTGTTGAAAGCCCATTGGATGTTGCACCCAATTTGTCCGTTCGCATCGGCAACAATGTTTTGCTAAAGCGTGAAGACATGCAGCCGGTATTTTCTTTCAAGCTGCGCGGTGCCTATAATAAAATGTCGAAGTTGACGTCGGCACAGCTTAAGCGCGGTGTCATTGCTGCCTCTGCTGGTAACCACGCGCAAGGCGTGGCGCTATCGGCACAAAAGCTGGGCTGCAAGGCCATCATCGTCATGCCCGTAACGACACCGCAGATTAAAGTGGAGGCAGTTGCCAGCCGCGGTGCAAAAACAATATTGCATGGCGATTCTTATTCTGATGCCTATCTGCATGCATTGGAGCTGGAGCAAAAACTCAAACTTACCTTCGTCCACCCTTATGACGATGCTGACGTAATCGCCGGACAGGGAACGATTGGCATGGAAATACTGCGGCAGTATAGCCAGCCCATCCATGCAATCTTCGCGCCCATCGGTGGTGGCGGGCTAATTTCAGGCGTTGCCGCTTATGTCAAAGCGGTGCGCCCAGAGATCAAAATTATTGGCGTGCAACCCGTAGAGTCCGATGCCATGAGCCGCTCGATTAAGGCAGGTCGGCGCGTCAAGCTCGAGCATGTTGGCTTGTTCGCAGATGGCGTGGCAGTGAAACAGGTCGGGCAAGAAACTTTCCGTTTATGCCGCGAATTGGTGGACGAAATTATACTGGTAGACACCGACGCCATCTGTGCAGCGATCAAGGATGTGTTCGAAGATACCCGCACCAATCTTGAGCCTGCCGGAGCGCTGGCTATTGCAGGTGCAAAATTGTATGCGGAGCGCGATAAACTAAAGGGCAAAACGCTGGTGGCAATTGCTAGTGGTGCCAACATGAATTTCGATCGCTTACGTTTCATCGCGGAGCGAGCAGAGCTCGGCGAAAAACGCGAAGCTATTCTGGCAGTGAGCATCCCGGAAACGCCCGGCAGCTTTCGCAAATTTTGTTCTTTGCTGGGTCACCGTAACATCACTGAATTCAACTACCGTTATGCAAACTCCAAGGAAGCGCATGTATTCGTCGGAGTGCAGGTAAAAGATCAGTCTGAAACGACCAAGCTTGTTACCACGCTGAGGAAACATAAACTATCCACGCTGAATTTCACTGACAACGAGATGGCCAAGCTGCATGTACGTCATCTGGTAGGGGGACACGCGCCTGGTTTGCAGGATGAAATCCTGTTTCGCTTTGAATTTCCGGAACGTCCTGGCGCATTGATGACTTTCCTCAATAGCATGAACCATAGCTGGAATATCAGCTTGTTCCACTATCGCAATCATGGTGCGGATTACGGCCGCGTGCTGATCGGCATGCAAGTACCAAATCATGACAAGAAACCACTGCGAATTTTCCTGGATAATCTGGGTTATCGCTATTGGGATGAAAGCGATAATCCGGCATACAAACTATTCTTGAGCTGACGGTTAAACTGCAATAATGCGAGCAAATTTGAATTTGTCCTTATCCATAATAACCCGCCGCTATCTTCCAAAAGTTCACGCTGAAACGATTCAGTATCGTGGATACCATTCACGGTAGCGCTATACTTCGGCTTTGTGATTGATATGGAGAAAAATAATTTTTGTCATTCTGGATAGCGTTCCAAAAACTCAACCGAATTCCTTGACGGATTATTCGAGTCAGCGTGTGACCATGTTGCCACGTTCACCGAAAAAATTTGAACAACTACTGCGAAATTTCCATCAATATTCTAAAAAATCATCCACTTGAATATATGAGCAAGGATAATCTGCCCATGACAATACAGGTTATGAAACAGGCTATCAGACAACGTATAATTACAGACCGCGAACAATTAACCGCAGCTGAGAGGGCGTGCTTGAGCCATGCCATCTCAGAGCGCATCGCCAACCTGAATGCTTATCGTACGGCCAATACGGTGTTGGCTTATATGAGCTTCGGCGCAGAGTTCTCCACCGACCAATGGGTGCAGCAGGCATTGCGCGATAACAAGTGCTTACTGTTGCCAAAGGTGAACCGCGCCACGAAAGAATTGGATATTTATCGCGTGACCAACTTGCAGCATGATTTGGCACCCGGCCAGTGGGGTATACGCGAACCATTAGCTGAGCGCTGTGCCAGAATGGATGCTTTGAAGGAAGTGGATTTTATCTTACTGCCGGGAGTAGCATTCGGACGCAACGGTGCGCGACTAGGTTACGGCGGCGGATTTTATGACAAGCTGCTGGCGCGAATTAAGGCTGCGAACCAAAGCTGCCGACCTGTGCTGATTGCCGGGGCATTTGCTATCCAGCTGGTCGAAGGTATACCGCAGGAAACCACCGACCATAAAGTGGAATGGGTGGTGACGGAGAACGAGACGATACAGTGCGTTTCTGATATGCATATAGACAGATAGCGCATGTTTGTGCGTCATCACAAAATAAACAGCTTAGTGCGTAAATGCACCGACCAACAACAATAAGTGATAGAGAGTAGATATATGGCAGATTTACCTGATAACGATCCACAGGAAACACAAGAGTGGCTGGACGCACTGGACTCCGTCCTAGAGCATGAAAGCGCGGAACGCGCTCATTACCTGATCAGCCAACTGGTTCGAAAAGCGCAGTTGGCTGGGGTCGCTTTACCGATTAATACAATCACGCCTTACCTGAACACCATACCGCTCGACAAGGAGCAACGTTCGGTCGGCAACTATGAGCTCGAGCATCGCATTCGTGCCTTAACGCGATGGAACGCAATGGCTATTGTGTTAAACGCCAATCGCGAGTCATCTGAACTGGGTGGCCACATCGCTACCTTCGCTTCTGCGGCTACGCTGTATGACGTGGGTTTCAACCATTTTTTCCATGGCAAGACCGAAAATCACGGCGGTGACCTGGTTTATTTCCAGGGGCATGCATCGCCCGGCATGTACGCACGCGCTTTCCTTGAGGGGCGCCTCAGCGAGGAGCAATTGTACAATTTCCGCCAGGAAGTAAATGGTGGCGGCTTATCTTCTTACCCGCATCCTTGGTTGATGCCCGATTTCTGGCAGTTCCCCACTGTTTCCATGGGTTTGGGCCCGCTAATGGCTATCTACCAAGCGCGTTTCATGCGCTATCTGGAGTCTCGAGGCATCGTCAGTACTGAAGGACGTAAAATATGGGCGTTCCTCGGTGATGGTGAAACGGATGAACCGGAATCGCTGGGAGCGATTTCAATGGCCGCGCGCGAAAAACTGGATAATCTGATTTTTGTCATTAACTGTAACCTGCAACGACTGGATGGCCCCGTCCGGGGCAATGGCAAAATTATTCAGGAGCTGGAAGGTGTATTCCGTGGCGCGGGCTGGAACGTGATCAAGGTGGTATGGGGAGGGAAATGGGATCGTTTGTTCGCGAAGGACAAGACCGGACTTTTGCTGAAGCGCATGGAAGAAGTGGTAGACGGCGAATATCAGACATACAAATCCAAAAATGGCGCCTATGTGCGCCAGCATTTTTTCGGCAAATACCCTGAGTTACTGGAACTGGTCGCCGATATGTCGGACGATGAAATCTGGTATCTTGATCGTGGCGGCCACGATCCACATAAAGTTTTTGCCGCTTACGCGGCCGCAGCAAATCATAAGGGACAACCCACCGTCATTCTAGCCAAGACCATAAAGGGCTATGGCATGGGTGAAGCTGGTGAAGCCCAAAACATCACTCACCAGCAAAAGAAAGTGGGCGGTGAAGCATTACGCAAATTCCGTGATCGCTTCAATATTCCAGTGACCGATGATCAGCTCAGCAAATTGCCATTCTGTCGTCCACCCGATGACAGTTTGGAAATGAGCTATCTGCGCGAGCGCAGCAAAGCCATGGGCACAGTACCCGATCGAAAAACAGTAGCCAAGCCTTTGCAAATACCAGGTCTGGATGCCTTTGAAGTATTGCTTAAAGGCACTGAAGAGCGTGAGATTTCCACCACCATGGCTTTTGTGCGCATGCTGGGCATTCTGGTGAAGGACAAAAATATTGGCAAGCTCGTGGTGCCCATCGTGCCGGACGAATCACGCACTTTCGGCATGGAAGGATTGTTCCGCCAGCTCAGCATTTTTTCTCAAGTTGGCCAGTTGTATACACCGCAGGATGCCGATCAGTTAATGTTTTACAAGGAAGACAAGGCCGGACAGATTTTACAGGAAGGCATTAATGAAGCGGGCGCGATGTCCTCGTGGATTGCCGCATCCACGGCCTACGCCAACCATGGGGTAGCGATGGTACCGTTCTATATCTACTATTCCATGTTTGGCTTTCAGCGTGTCGGCGATTTGATGTGGGCGGCGGGCGACCAGCGTGCACGCGGCTTTCTGCTGGGCGGCACGGCCGGGCGCACCACATTAAATGGCGAAGGTCTGCAACATCAAGACGGCCACAGCCATCTGATGGCGGCGACCATTCCTAACTGTGTGTCCTACGATCCAACCTTTGCTTACGAGTTGGCGGTGATTATTCAGGATGGTATGCGCCGCATGTATCAGGAACAAGAGGATGTCTTCTATTACCTCACTGTGATGAATGAAAATTACGCGCATCCGGCCATGCCTGAGGGTGCGGAGATCGGCATTATCAGTGGTATGTATTTGTTTAACGAAGGTAAAACTCAATCCGCCACAACACCCACGGTGCAACTTCTAGGCAGCGGAACTATTCTGCGCGAAGTCATCGCAGCAGCTGAATTATTGGTGAAGGATTTTGGTGTAGCTTCCGACATCTGGAGCGTAACCAGCTTCAATGAATTACGTCGGGATGGTCTGGATTGTGAGCGCTGGAACATGCTGCATCCCGAAGCTGTACCACGCGTAAGCTACGCCGAGCAATGCTTGGGCAAGCGCAAGGGGCCTGTCATTGCTGCGACCGATTACATTAAAAGCTACGCTGACCAGATTCGTGCCTTCTTGCCCGGCACTTACAAAGTATTGGGCACCGACGGTTTTGGCCGCTCTGATACGCGTAAAAAGTTACGCCATTTCTTCGAAGTTGATCGTTATTATGTAGCAGTCGCCGCGCTGAAAGCGCTGGCTGACGAAGGCACGGTAGCCATGAGCGAAGTCAGCAAGGCACTCAAACTGTACAATATCAATCCCGACAAACCGAATCCAACTACGGTCTGAGCGGACAGGAGACACGCGTGGCAGAAATCAAACAAGTACTGATGCCGGACATTGGTGATTCTAAAGATGTGCCGGTAATAGAAGTAATGGTAAAAGCGGGTGATACGGTTAAGGCTGAGCAGTCCCTGCTTACCCTGGAAACTGACAAAGCTACGATGGATGTACCTGCCCCATTTGATGGGGTGGTGAAGAATGTTAGCGTTAAAGTGGGCGACAAAATATCAGAAGGTACACTGATTTTATCGATGGAAACCAGTGCAACGGAAACGTCAGCTGTAGTTAGCCTCCCCACAACACCGGCTCCGGTAAAAGAAGCTGCAAATCCAGCTGCCGCAACTCCTGTTACAGCACCGACTGCCACGCCCATTGTGGCGCCAACCGGTTTTCAAAGCAGCCCTACAGGCAAGGCGCATGCCAGTCCGTCCATTCGGCATTTTGCGCGTGAACTGGGGGTTGACCTTACGCGCGTAAAAGGCAGCGGAGAAAAGGGACGCATTACCAAAAATGATGTACAGGGCTTCGTTAAAGTTGCGCTTGCACAACCGCAAGGCGGCTCGGGTAGCAGCGGTTTGCAGATATCAGCTATGCCGGTAGTGGATTTTTCCAGGTTCGGTGCCATCGAAACCAAGCCGCTCTCGCGCATCAAAAAGCTTTCTGGTGCCAATCTTCATCGCAACTGGGTCTCCATACCGCACATTACCCAGCACGATGAGGCTGATATCACTGAGATGGAAGCTTTCCGCAAGGAGCTTGGCGAGGAATACACAAAACAGGGAATTAAAATTACTCCGCTGGCTTTCTTACTCAAGGCGGTGGTGACAGCTATGCAACAATACCCGGATTTCAATTCATCATTGGATGCTAGCGGTGAAAACTTGGTGCTGAAAAAATATTTTCACATCGGCGTGGCAGTGGATACACCGGATGGCTTGATGGTGCCCGTGTTACGTGATGTGGATCAAAAGGGCATCGTTCAACTGGCCAAGGAGTTGGGCGAGATTAGCACTAAGGCACGGGAGAAAAAGCTTCCCGCAACCGCCATGCAAGGTGGCTGTTTCACTATTTCCAGTTTGGGCGGGATCGGCGGGACAGCGTTTACACCTATTATTAATGCGCCAGAAGTGGCTATTCTGGGTGTGTCCAAGGCGAGCATAAAGCCAGTGTTCAAAGAGGGGGAATTCGTACCGCGGCTAATGTTGCCACTGTCGCTGTCATATGATCATCGCGTAATCGATGGTGCGGAGGCAGTACGTTTCACGAGTTATCTTGGCAAAGTATTGTCGGATGTTCGCCGATTGGTGCTATAACCTGTGAACCAAGCCCCCATCGGTATCTTGGGCGGCACGTTTGATCCCGTCCATAATGGTCATCTGCGCTTGGCACAGGAAGCGCTGGAGCAATGCAATCTGGCTGCGATACACTTCATTCCCAGCGGTACGCCGCCGCACCGCAATGCGCCGCATGCAAGCGCAGTACAACGTCTGGATATGGTTCGTCTGGCCTTACAAGGCAACGCGGCATTCATGCTGGATGAACGCGAAATTTATCGCATCGATCCGTGTTATACGGTGGAGACGCTTACTGCGCTGCGTGCCGAGCACGGTATGCAGCAGCCGCTGTGTTTGTTGATGGGCGGCGATGCCTTCCTGCTGTTACACTCTTGGCATGAATGGAAAAGCTTATTTGAACTGTCGCACATAGTGGTCATGCAGCGTGTCGGACACCCACTTGGCAATGCCATAAATGGGGCTAACGAGGCTTTGCGCGATGAATACAGGGCTCGCCTCGCTCCGGCGCCCCGCATTCTGCGTGACTCGCCTGCCGGAGCGATCCTGGTGGTGAATATGCCTGCCCTGGAAATTTCCGCCACTGATATTCGTAAACGTTGTGCCGAAAATAAAAACATACATTACCTGCTACCAGACGTAGTAGCCGATTACATTCAATTACATCACCTATATACCTAACATGCTAACCATTGAAGAAAAAATCCTGGCCGTAGTAACCGCATTGGAAGATATAAAGGCCAATGATATCAGTGTACTCGATACCAGCAAAAAGAGTCAGCTATTCGAGCGCATGGTGATCGCCAGCGCCAATTCACCGCGTCAAACCAGAGCTTTAGCTGACCATGTATCCAAGCAACTCAAGCTGCGCGGCGAGCCAGCACTCAGCATAGAAGGCGAAGAAAGCGGGGAGTGGGTACTAGTTGATTTTGGCGAAGTGGTGGTGCATATCATGCAGCCTGCAGTGCGCGCCTACTACCAGTTGGAAGAGCTATGGAGTATGAGGCATCTGCCGCCTAAAGCGGCTAGCGAGCCAAAATGAAACTGTGGTTGGTGGCAGTCGGGCACAAGATGCCAGCTTGGATTACCGCAGGTTTCACCGAATATGCCAAGCGTATGGCACGCGAGGCTCATATCGAACTTATAGAAATAAAGCCGGAGCCGCGAACCACCGGCAAAAGCGTAATGCAGATGATGGAGGCAGAAGCGCAGCGTATATTAGCCGCTCTGCCGAAGGATGTTCTGCGCATCGCGTTGGATGAGCACGGCGCACAGTCCTCCACCAAACAGTTAGCGCAACAAATGCAAGGTTGGATGGGCAGCGGATGCGATGTGGCCTTCATCATTGGGGGAGCGGATGGCTTGCACGAGTCAGTAAAAAACAGTGCGCAGCAGCTGCTAGCGCTGTCGATTATGACACTGCCGCATGGCCTGGTGCGCGTATTGCTGGCGGAACAGTTGTATCGCGCCCACAGCTTGTTGCACAATCACCCTTATCATCGTGAATAATGCGGCCCGCTAATACAGGATTTTAAGAGCCATGATTTCCCACCCTCGCATCTATCTCTCCTCGCAAAGCCCGCGCCGCCGAGAACTGCTAAAGCAAATCGGGGTTAATTTTGAAACGCTGTTATTACGTTCCAACACATCCCGCAAGATGGATGTGGATGAAACTCCGCACACAGATGAATCACCAGAAGTTTACGTGCGAAGGGTTTGCCAGGAGAAAGTGAATGCTGGATGGAGGTTTCTGCAATTCCGCAATTTACCCCCACTCCCAGTTCTGGCTGCCGACACCAGCGTTATTCTGGACGGCAAGATTATTGGCAAGCCGCAAGGTCGTGAACAAGCTTCGGCTACATTACGAGTTCTTTCGGGACGTCAACACCAAGTATTGAGTGCGGTCGCAGTTACCTTCGAAGAACGTACAGAAATACGTTTATCGATCAGTACAGTTACTATTGCCACGCTTAGCGAAGAGCGCATCCGGCGCTACATCCTCACCAGCGAACCACTAGATAAAGCTGGTGCGTATGCCATCCAAGGTTACGCTGCGGCATTCATACAACACATAGACGGCAGCTACTCAGGTGTAATGGGCCTACCCCTATTCGAAACGGCTGAGCTGCTACAAATATTCGGTTATCCCATTCTGTGAATGACGAAATTCTAATCAACGTCACCCCGCAAGAAACCCGCGTTGCAGTAATGCAACAGGGAATCGTGCAACAACTCCACATTGAGCGCGACAGTCATCTGGGAATTGTCAGCAATGTGTACGTCGGGCGCGTCAAACGCGTACTACCGGGCATGCAATCCGCCTTCATCGATATTGGACTGGAACGCTCTGCTTTCCTGCATGTTGCCGATATCTGGGAAAACCGTAATAACAGCGATACGGCTAAGCCCATCGAGAAAATGCTGTATGAGGGACAGAGCCTGCTGGTACAGGTTATCAAGGACTCCATCGGCAGCAAGGGGGCCAGACTTTCCACTCAGATCAGTATCGCCGGACGTCTGCTGGTGTTTCTGCCGCAGGAATCGCACATCGGCGTATCGCAACGCATTGAGAATGAAGCCGAACGCGAACTACTGCGCACCAGGCTGCAACAGTTACTGCCTGATAATAGCAGCGGAGGCTATATCATCCGTACCATGGCAGAGTCTGCGACAGACAAAGAGTTGCTCGCCGATATGGGATATCTCAACAAGCTGTGGATCAAGCTCCAAGAACAGGCGAAAACATCCACAGCTCCTTTTTTACTATATCAAGAACTCAACATTAGCCTCTGCGTGTTGCGCGATTTCGTTAACGAAAGCACCACACGCATCTTGGTGGATTCACACGAAACTTATCAGCGAATGGCTGCTTTCGCACAGGATTTTATCTCCAGTGCGATGTCGCGGCTGGAGCACTATATCGGCGAGCGGTCGCTATTTGAATTGTATGGAGTAGAAGAGGAAATTGAGCGTGCGCTATCACGCCGCGTAAACCTCAAGTCGGGGGGATATATCATCATTGACCAGACCGAAGCACTCACCACGGTCGACGTTAACACCGGTGGCTTCGTTGGCTCGCGTAATTTTGACGACACAATCTTCAAGACAAATCTGGATGCTGCACAAGTCATCGCGCGCCAGTTACGCCTGCGAAATTTGGGCGGCATTATCATTTGCGACTTTATTGACATGCATAATCAGGGACATCAGGATGCCGTACTGGAAGAATTCAAGAAGTCGCTGGCGAACGATCACACCCGTATAACAGTAAATGGTTTCTCCGCTTTGGGGCTGGTGGAAATGACACGCAAACGCACACGCGAAAGTCTGGCTCACATACTGTGCGAATCCTGCCCCACCTGCGATGGACGAGGTGAAGTAAAAACCGCACAGACCATATGCTACGAAATTGTGCGTGAAATTATGCGCGAAGCGCGTCAATTTAACGCTCGTGAATATCGCATTCTGGCTTCGCAACTGGTCATCGATCTGTTTCTCGACGAAGAATCACAAAGCTTAGCTCAGCTTTCTGATCTTATCGGCAAACCGGTGTCACTACAGGTAGAAAGCTTATATAGCCAAGAGCAATACGACATCATTTTAATGTGACTTTGCTGCAATATCTATATTCAGAAACTCGTCCTGCAAATAAATTGCACCTCAGGTTAATGTTCAGATCGACAGTGCACGTATAAAAACGATGCGAGAAAAGCAGACACCATAGGTTATAAATCGGGATAAACCAGCTCCCAGCCATATACTAATTTACATGCCGAATTTGAATTCGCATGACTTTTTAATCTTAACTACAATAATGAAGCTCGTATTCTCGTGCCAACTTGGCTTATTTACAATAAAAATTATCTGTAAACAAAAGTATAAAAAACCGCTTAAACCCAGTTACCTTAGCCTCCAGTAAAGCCAAAATCCGCTTAAACCCAATACAAACAATACAAGCGACGCAATGTCCATCACCCATATCGCATAGCGCCCAAAAATACGGCCGCTATGCACATCCAGCAATATACGCTGTAGCGGTATACCCGATGCAAGAATGTCAGCCGAACGGCGCTTAACATCAGCAGGAAGATCTTGTAAAGCAGATAACGTCATTCCGGTACTACTTGATTTTTCCCAATTCAGACCATCAACACTAGCAAATACGGCAGAAGGAGTTTGCAGCATCACATTGCTACCCATTTTACCCAGCGCCAAAATTGGGTAAGCGGGTAACGATTGCTTTTCCACCTTATTTAGCAACTGTCCATCCGATTGATACCCATAAAGGGCAGTGGCAGTCGCAATATAATTAATACCCCCAACCTCGACTGCTCCAATTGGTTGTCCCACGCTACTGGACAATAATTTATCGTCTAAAACCCATTTATCGTCATCCCAAGATAAATAATTTTTACCAAGCAAATACCCTTGAGTTGGATCAGCAACATGAATCCCGTACCAACGCATGAGCCAAGGAGAGCTTACTTCCCGCTTATCTAATTTAAGTATCTCGACATGATTTATAGCTAACCCTGACACCAAAAGATAAACTAAAAAAAATACGATAGCAGCTCCAACAAGGCCATGCCACCGGCGAACAGCATGAATATTCATTCCTTAACTCACTATTGATTGAACTGCAGCCCCTGCGGTTACATTCGCAACCTGACTGAATTCCGCAGCCGCCCCACTGCCCTCCTGTTCTGGATGAGCGCCTAAAAATCTCGCACATCTTTCGGCAACCGCCATAAATGCCTTGGTTGAAGGAGACTCTGGATAAGCCAGCACAACGGGAACACCTTTATCCGCACAAATGGTTATCTCGCTATCGAGCGGGATTGCGCCAATAAAGGGCACGCCCAGTTCATTCGCGACCCGTTCTCCTCCGCCCTTCTTGAATACGTCAATCTCACCACTACAATGTGGACAGATCAAGCCGCTCATGTTTTCAACAATTCCGATAATGGGTGTATTTCTTTCTTTTACAAAAGAGATCATTTTCCTTGCATCAAGAAGCGCAACATCCTGCGGAGTGCTTACAACAACAACCCCATCCAGATTGGGAATAAAATCCATGATCGTAATATGTTCATTTCCCGTGCCGGGTGGTAGATCTATTATCAGGAAATCGAGCTTCCCCCAAGTAATATTCCCAAGGAGCTCAATGATAAATTCGTACTTTACCGCATCTCTCCAGACAACTGGCTCGTTCTGGTCTTCTATCAACAAACCCAAAGACGCAACCTTTAACCCTGCAGGCATGATGTGCGGAGCTATACCGTCTTTATCCCCGCGAAGTCTTACATTTTCAATTCCAAGCATTTTTGGAATATTTGGCCCATGAAGATCGGCATCCGCCAAGCCAACCTTGTAACCCAGTTTTTCCAAGGCACAGGCGAGGTTAACCGTGGTGGTACTTTTGCCCACGCCGCCCTTGTTACTGCCGACAAGAACTTTATACTTAATATCCGCCATCCGCTTATTAATCAACCATTTTTTATGAGCAGCACGATCCAGCTTACACGTATCATTTTCGTCACATGTTTGACAGCCATGGAAATATCCGCAATCCTTCGCTGGCGCAGCCACTGTCCGGGTGTCCCTCATATTCTTTATTTCAATAGTTTTCGTCATTTAAACATTCTCGTGATATAAATAATTATCTTCATGATAGGGTTGATCACCCCATCTTCAATCGCTCTCTGGTTATTAAAGACTAAACAATTATTTTTATAATCATTTTAGCCAACACATTGCTCAAGGCTGACAACCTATTTTGACTTTATTATATGTAGCTTTCCCAGCATGCGACCCTTTCAATTCCATAAATGAGGTCACATCCCAACCCAAGGGTACTTTCTTCCGACATCCTCCTGAGCTCCCTCCACCACTTCGATCTTATCGAGGGTAGGCGTTTGCCTGATAACGCTCGTATTGGTCGATATTTTTGTCTCGTCTTTAGTTTTTTCAACGATCGTTTCTGTAAGAACAGGGAAAAATCTGCTAAAGAACTTGCGCCTTCCCATCACGTTGCCATTGTCCATGAATAACTCCTTAATTCAGCGATCGGACAGTAAGATACATTTTTTTCAAAAAAAGATCTACAAAATGACATTAGCACGACACACAACCGAGCTCTCGGCTACTATACATATACACAATTTAAATGGTACGAATACCCCCCTAATGCAGCGGCAACGGCTCATCCATTTCGTTACCGGTCTGTTGAGGACAATCCACCGGTCCCTCATAATCAGATTTGGGCAATTCTTTTATTCGGCTGTCTACTTCAATGCCAAAGAACTTGAGTTCCGAACCCATGAACTTTGATAACAACAGACCCAGGTTCCGGTAATAGGCTTCATTCGCTCTCGCCGCCAGATTTTCACCGAACACGCCGGTCCATTTCCCGATATGCTGCTCAAGAAACCGTCTTTCCGCAGACAGGCAGATATCGATATTTTCTTCCATCGCCTGGTCCAGGGCATAGGCGATCTTCAATTCCAGAAAGCTCATGAACTCAAGCTCGACGGTGATCTGATCAAATGAAACCCCGGCATCGTCTTTCATCACAAAACCAAAGGCTTTATAGAAGCCACTGATGTCGCCCAGAATATTCGGCTGATTGAAGCTGTTTTTCCCATAGGTGGTTTCACTCGACGGGCAAAACATACGGGTTAAAAACATTTCGGTAAAATCCGGCTGGAGCGCGGTCACGTCGACGGTCTCGATCAGACTGGTAAAGGCCTGGTACTCTTCCTTCATATCATAAGGAAGCAGGTTGATTGAACTATCCAGATCGGCGGCAAGTTCGTGCAAAGTGGCGAGTCTATCTTTGTCTGGATAGACAAAGGCCATTGATAAAAACCTGTAAACATCTGCCCTCGCGAGGGCCAACTCTGTTTCCGATTTCGTCGTTAACATTCTATCCCCTTAAATAAAAAGTGGGGCGGCGTTTTAACGCCGCCCCCCTCATGTCAATCAATTACGACTATTCAATTTCAAGCGGTATCCAGCCTCCGTTTGAATAGTTCTTGCGTGGTCCCCTGTTGCCGCCAGCGCCATTATTGTGATTTTTGCCATCCCAGGCAGCAATCGCCATCATGGTTTTGGAGCCAGGCTTCAGCACGGCATCCTGAGCATCACCGGAGTTTAACGGACGTTTGATGACAACCGACCAGTAGCCAAACCGTCTGACGCCATTGGCGGTTGCATTATTCTGAGCCTGCCGGGTCAGTGTTCCGTAGCCAACCGCATTGAGCTCTTCCACCGGTGTTAACCGCTCAGGGTCAACTCTGCTGAGGTTTCTGAGCTTGAAGGCCGCCAGATATTGCCGCT
Organism: Candidatus Nitrotoga sp. AM1P; assembly: GCF_013168275.1. Classification (GTDB taxonomy): domain Bacteria; phylum Pseudomonadota; class Gammaproteobacteria; order Burkholderiales; family Gallionellaceae; genus Nitrotoga. The sequence goes on from NZ_AP019547.1 coordinate 1,925,701, forward strand.
GACCTTCATTATAACGTCTGATAGGGGTGTCAATTGTTTGACCAATTGCCGGGATCACTTCCGGATACATATCATAGTTGTAATTGGGGTAAGCATCCCTGACGTCTTGATATCCAAACTCGATATCCCTTTCCCAGGCGGCCTTCCAGTAAACAATGTGAACCGGATTCTCTTCGTCACCCATCATGAAGGAGGGCTCCGATCCTGCATTCACCGGGAACATAATGGCGATCGCATCAGAGAACTTGTCTTCCATGACTTCCGTTTCAGACTTGGTTGCGTCATACCACGTCAACAAGAAGGCAATATCCTTGTCATTATGGATAGACTTGATCTTCACCAAGGGCACGGACGCCACGACTAAACCCGGCATCACGATGTTCTGCGGCCCCATGGGAACTTCAGTGGCCGAAGCATCACTCCAGATCGTGGCCGGGGCTTGCTCCCAGCTTTGATTGTACTGATTATAAGACGTTTCCCTGACTGGATCTTCCTGATGCCAGGTCCGGTTCAGCGGGTCCATCGGGATTTCTCCCTTGACTGCCTTGGACTTGATGACGCCCTCGTTATACGTTTCCCCCCCATCCAGACGGACGGGTGGGAGCCTTTTGAAGGAACCATGGAACGCGTGACCCCCATACTGGCCAGGGTTATCAACCGCAATAATTGGAATCGCCAAATCTTGTGCCGGCCCGTGCGCAGCAGCACTCCCAAAGGCGGGAGTCGCAACCGGAATCATCAAGAGTGACGCAGCTATTAATAGTTTTTTCATCATCCGCCCCTTATGAGTTATTGGTAAGAAATGCGCCGGTCTTCAAGTTCTTGACCTGCCTGATGTAGACAGGCTCAGTCAACGGAACCCGGATAATTTCTTTGCCTTGTGGATCATAACCAACCGTCTCATTACCCTCAAGCTTGAACGTGTCGCAGATCCGTTCAGTCGTTCCAAAGAGTAACAACGCGGCCAGAAGCTCCTTGTCCTTGCCAGCATTCCGGTATTGCTTGATGGAGTTCTCAACGCCGGGGCCAAATACCTGGGACAGGAAATCAGGGTTAACATGAACAGGCGGCAGGTACATGTTGTTCGGCTCAGTACCAAACTGTGGATAGATCGGCAGTGCAATCTTCCGCACGTGCACCAGGAAGTCGATCGGGTTGTTTTCCCGCACTTGCTTGCTGTTGATCTTATCGTAATCGGCTGACTTGAAGCCAAACAGACGGATCTTTCCGATGCATTGCGTCACGCATTGCGTCATCAATCCCGCTTCTACTTTCGGATAGCACGAGATGCACTTTTCACCGGTCCGGGTGGTGTCGTTGTAAAACGACTTCTTGTACGGGCAGGCTGCAACACATTCTCTGTATCCGCGGCAGCGGGACGCATCAATCAACACGATCCCGTCTTCCTGACGCTTGTAGATCGCCTTTCTCGGGCACGCCGCCAGGCAGCCAGGGAAGGTACAGTGGTTACATATCCGCGGGAAGAAAAAACCCCAGTTCTTATGCGTCGGGCCCTTGATATAGTCCCCTTCGCCATCCAGGATCTTAAGACACTCATCTTCACCCAGGTTCGGATGCGCATAGTCCATTTCATCCGGCAGATAGCCCTTGATCCGCTGGTTCATGCCCAGGTCTTCAAAGATCGTCGTGCCGTTGTACTTGTTACCCGACCACGGTTGCGCCTGTTCTCCCAGCAGGGCCAGAACCTTCACATCCCAGGCCAGCGGATAGAATCCATAAGGCTTCGATTCCACGTTATTCCAGAAGATGGTTTCCTGGCCTTTACCGGCCGTCCAGGTCGTTTTGCACGCCATGGTACACGACTGACAGGCGATACATTTATTCAGGTCGAACAGCATCGATACTTGCCGACCTGGCCTGTTTTCTTCGTAGGGGTAATCCATTTCCCTGCCCAGCTGCCAATTTCTAACTTTTGCCATTGTAGATCTCCATTTACAAAATTATTTCACAATTTCAAGAACGCCGCCCCGCTTCAGGGCGGCGGCTGCACACCGTCATTAGCGGCTGATAAACCCGCCCTGGAGATAGGTCCTCATCTGAAGGCTCTCGTAGGTCGGCCGGTAGCCTTTAGCGGCAATATGCCAAACACCGCCGTTGACACCGCCCTTTTCAGCCAGCTCGATCTTCACATACGATTCCTTGGGAGAACCATTGGCGCAGTGGACGTCATTCTGCATCCCGATAATGATTTCCTGCCCGAAGACCTTCTTGTTGGCCACGGTGTCCGTCGTGTTAGTCGGGTTAATCCACGCGCGGGTGCAGCTTTGGTGGTTTCCGGAGCGGAACATGGCCTGATAGTTGGTCCGCGGGCTCTTCGCCAATCCATCCGCCCGGGTCCGCGCACCTTCCATACTGCCATACGTGGCAGCATAGGCGTTGTAGTACATCCGCATGGAACCTTGCGACATACCGGGGAAGTATCTGCATCTGACCATGAACCGGGCCAGCGCATACTCCGGGGTGCCTTCTTTCCAGCCTTTGTAAGGACGGTCGCCAGGATCCGCATCCACCCAGATGTAGTCGCCTTCATCGATACCAAAGCGCTTGGCGTCGAGCGGGTTGACGTCCACGAATCCTTCACCCACGGACGGTTGACGCTTGTCATGACGGTAGATGTCGCCAAACGGTCCCCACCACAGGGTCATCAAGTCCGTATCAATCGGAGTGGTGTGCGCGCCGTGCCGGTACTTCGGTGAATTGAAGCAGAACTCATACCCGTGCGGCCGCAGCGGATGGGTGGTCGCCATCAGCTCTTTGGTCGTCAGGATGACATTTCGACCTTGCCGGTTCTCGGCAATCTTGAGGCTGTTGCCCATTCTTTCCAGACCGCGCATTTCAGGGGTTTCCATCAATGCAAACGCACGGCTGTTACCGACGATGACGTTCGGCTCGTAGTGGCTTGAATCAATCGGGGTACGATACACGGTAAGATTCTCGCCGCCATCAATCAACCGCGGGTCATCCATGTAGAATTCCAACCGACCGCTCTTGGTGTACCAGGGCAAGCCGCCGCCTTCAGCCGTTTGTTCCCAGCCGCTGATTCTCGGATAGGTTCTGGCCATGAAGATGGTCGGAACGCCGCGCTTGGCTTTTTCGCGGATTTCAGCAAAAACCATCCCGCGGGTGGCAGAGCCGGCGTTGAGAACCCGTTGGCCATAAACTTCGGAATCCCGGTCTGCCGGATTGCCGGCCGGGTTGGTGCCCACAAACTTGAAGTAGTCGGCAAACCGTTGATCACCGGTCAGCGCGGTAAAGGCTCTGAAGATGCCAGCAGGCACTTCAGCATCGCCTACGGTATCCTGGAACCGTCTCAACGGGGTGATCGGGGAAACGGTCAGGAACGGGTTGGAGCAGGAGCAGGCCATGTCGGTATGCTTGTTTTCCAACCAGGAGTCCACACCCCAGACGATGTCGGAATATTCGCACGATGCCGTCCAGTTCCAGTCACTGTAGAAGATCGCTTCCCATCTCGGCAGGGTATTGACGACCATGTCGTAGTGACCTTTGGCATTGCCCAGTGAGGAGTTGGAGTTCGCTTGCCACAACACCTTGGTCGGTGCCGGCATATGGCCGGGATCCGTCAGCAACCGGGTTCCGTTCCGTAAAGGCCGATCGCCATAGTTGTAGTAGTGGGCCGATTCGTCATCGGTATAGTGCGCCAATTTGGTGACCATCTTACGGCCATCCAGCTCAGGATTGAACGGATCTTCCAGAAGGTACTGACCAAACCCGCCAAAGACGGACTGTCTGTAGTTACCCACGTAGTTACCAAACGTACATCCGCCAATATGGCCAACGTTATCGCTCAGGGCCGATAACAGCATGAAGCCACGATCCTTCAGGGTCGAATTGAAGTAGTGATTGGTACCCGCACCCGTACTGATGATGCCTTGCCCTCTGTGCTTGTGGAACAGGTTGGCCAGGTCAACAATGGCTTCCATCGGAGCGCCGGTCATGATCGAGGTGTTCTCGGCCGTGTATTCCTCCAGGTATTCTTTGTGCAACTGGAACACAGTCGTCACCTTGATCTTCTTGCCGTCGACCAGGGTCACTTCATAATCGCCGGTCAACGCGGAGTCAACGCCCTTCGCCGCATAGCGCGCGCCGCATTCATCCCGCGTCAGCGGCACGGCTTTGTTGGTCTTTCTATCCCATACTACATTGTCGCCCCAGAACTTGCGGACTTCTTCTGAAACAAAGGCCGTGGATTGGAAAGCCACCGGTTGCGTCGGATTTTCACCCGGCTTCATCACCTTGAGATGGTGCGTCAGTTCGGCCAGCTTGTAGTCCGGAAAAATGTCCGAGGCCTTCAGGTTTTTCCAGTTATCCGTTCTGATCAACAGCGGCATGTCCGTATTGGCTCTCAGATAATTCTCGTCGTACTGATTATTCTTGATGAGCAGATGGCACACACCCAGACCCAGCGCCGGATCCGTACCGGGCCGAATAATAATGACGTCATCCGCCTTGTTCGCGGTCGCGTGGTAGTCGATGGAGATGTCGACGATATGGCAGCCCTTGAGCCGTGACTCGCTGACCCAATGAAGGTCAGGCATCTTGGTACAGACGAAGTTGTTTCCCCAGAATACAATCAGCTTGGCGTGCTCATAAACCATGAACTCGTAATCCAACATCTGATGGCCAGTCACCATAGGACATCCGGGCGCCAGATCGGTATGCCAGGAGTAGCTGTCCAATACTTTGGCGCCGCTCGCTTCGTCCGGCCCAATATTTCTGACATAGGCGTCCAGCAGTGCCAATCCTTGCGAAAACCGCTTCAGCGAATAGATTCGTAACACGCCCAGGGCGGCCATCCCCGCACGGAATTTCATGGTCTTACAGCCGCAGCCGTGCATCGACGCAATCATCTCCGGGTCATAGCCTTGACGCGTCAGCAATGCAGCGCCTTTGTCGCCGGAATAGGTCCGCGCGATGTTCTCCAATGCGCCAGCGGCCAACGCGTACGCCTCGGTCCAGGGCAGCTTGATGAAGGGCTCTTTGCCGCGTTGCAGATACTTTTGATCGGGGAAGCCGTTTGCGCCCGTCCGCGGATAGCCCGCTTCTGCCCAAGCCTTGAAGCCGGTTCTGACCATCGCGCCCTTGGGCCGCCTGTCAGAATAGGCCTTTCTGTTCATGACCATGCCCTTGTTACAGATCCGCGGCTCCCACCGGTGACTGGAACGGTTTCCATCCATATCTTCGGCATCTCCGTAGCCGTACGACGGCGAGATGCGGATGACGACGTCATTCTTTACGTGGGCCTTGAGCAGGCAGTTGTGCGTGTCATTCGGCGCACACAGAAATATAAATTCGCTGTCAACATGGAACATGTCCCGGTAAACCTTCTCCCAGTCTCTATTCGGGTAGGACTTCAGAGGGTTGTCAACGACATACGGCTTCAGAAACGGTGAAGCTGCAAAGGCGTTATTGGCCATTACAGCGAGTCCGGCGGTGGCAGACAGCTTCAGAAAGCTGCGCCTGCCTATGTTGTTCTTGATTTCCATCATTTAGTCACCCCTATGTTAATTTAAATTAAATTATTTTCTCGGTTTTATGTTAAGGCATCAATCCGAGTAATTTTCATTCACTACTCTAACTTGAAACAAAAAAACAACAATATTTCATGCCGCAAAAACTAATTTTTCAGTACATACCACAGTCAGTCACACCCTGAATATACGGATTTTTATGGAAGCAAAAATCGGGTAGTGAATGATCGCGAATCTACGCGGATAAATTAAAGTCGATTTGATATAGATCAAGTTTCTGCTATTTTTTTGACAGGCTTGATTCACTCCCAAGATTCGTACATATAGATGCACACCTCATTGTAAAGTAGGCTGAACTGTGGCGACCGACGGATTAAGCGAATTCAATTCAGCGGAATATTCCTTCCGCTGCTGGATGGCATCGATATCAAGGACAAAGGCATCATGCCGATACTCTACTAAATCAAGCGCAGCCAATGCGTATCCTCGAATTGAATCACTATCATTTATGTGACCGATTGGAATCTCGATGAAAGTCGAAGCCGTATCCGCACAAGTAACAACCCCAAAAATATCTACCACCTGTACCATTTTGCGGTCAGCGTTATGCAATTCTAATCACCAATAAAAAACCCACGTTGCTCAAAAATACAACAGTTATGCAAAAATACATTTAGCATTCGATCATCTAGGGATGACTTGTAACTCAACTCGACTGAGTGGTGATTTAAATTGGAGAACAAATTTGCCGTGACTAGAAACTAAGTAGCCTGTTCGCCAATTTAATTTACAAGACGAGTTGGCACTCGATGGCATTGAGTGCTAAAATTTACACTTTAGAGGATATAACCATGAATCACACTTTAACGTTGCCAACACCCTTGACAGTGGGTAGCTTAGACCAATATATACAGGCCGTGAATCGTTTCCCGTTACTTACACATGATGAAGAGCTAGGCTTAGCAATCCGCTTCAGTCGCGATAATGACTTGGAATCGGCACGCCAGCTTATCGTCTCGCACCTACGTGTAGTAGTTAGCGTGGCGCGCGGCTATGCTGGTTATGGCTTACCACAAGCAGATTTAATCCAAGAGGGCAATATCGGCCTAATGAAAGCAGTCAAACGCTACGACCCAGATCATGGTGTGCGGTTAGTATCGTTCGCACTGCACTGGATACGCGCTGAGATGCATGAATATATTCTGCGTAACTGGCGCCTTGTCAAGATTGCCACCACAAAAGCTCAACGCAAGCTGTTCTTCAATTTGCGTAGCATGAAACAGGGATTAGGCTCACTTAAACCGCAAGAAGCCAGTGTAATTGGCCAGCAGCTGAAGGTCAGCACAAGCGACGTGTTAGAGATGGAAGCCCGTTTCAATAGTCATGAAGTGGCGCTGGAGCCAGCTACAAACGAAGAAGATGATACTAGCTTTGCGCCTATCACCTACTTGGCATCTGCTGCTGATAGCGAGCCATCTTGCGTCCTTGAGCACAAACAACTTGAAATGCAGCAAAACACAGGCTTAACACGCGCACTGGCGAGCTTGGACGAACGCAGCCGTCGCATCATTGAAGCTCGTTGGCTTCGCGAGGACAACACTGTTACGCTACATGATCTCGCAAATGAATTTGGCGTGTCAGCCGAACGCATACGCCAGATTGAGCAAAAAGCCATGGCAAAAATGCAAGTAACAATGCTGTCCGCTTCACCTGAGTAACATGGATTTTTCGTGAATAATTAAAATTTGAGCTATCTAAGGTTAGACTGTAAATACCATCTAGTGTTTATCCGAAAGGGAACATTAAAGACCAGCTTCGAGGCACTGCATTAAGCCTCTTATTGAAATATTTCAGAAGAAAGCTAGAGTCGAACTCGGCTTATTTTGTTCTGTTGTTTCTCTCATAAGCCTGCCGTACAAGCAGGAACATTGCCTGCCTTTCAGTTAGCACTTCTACGCTGAAGCGGTTATCTCTCAAAACCCAACCTTTATGTTGCGTTACGGATAACGCCTTCTCCGCTTCTATCTGCTCGGCCAATCCTTGCCTATCATCAATAAGGCCTTGTCATGCAGCAAATTGGGAAGGAGCATAGGAAATTTAAAGTGCCCTTCACTTTACTTATTCTTGGCGCTTCCATTCAGCTCACGGAAGCGCGTCTTGTCAGCTTCATAACTCGCTTTAACCGAAGCTGCCTTTTCTTGAGCTTTGACCAAGTCTAATTGCAATTTAGCTAATTTATTCTCACCCTCAGTAATATCGGCTTGCAATGAAACGGGAATCTTTCTGCCAGCGCGTTTTATTCCCTCTGCTTCCTGCTGGTAATTTTTCAAGCTCTCCCGGGCTGCTCTTTGCAGTGACTGTATGCTGCTGATGAGTGATTCTACTTGATGCAGGTTGCGATCGCGCGCCAGGTCAATTTCCTTCTCATTACTGAAAGTGTTCAATAACGCTTTGTCTTTGCGACTTAATTCAATTTTAGCTTCATTATCAATACGTTTCTTAGCCTCATCTTCTTCATTGGCGCGCCGCTCTGTATTATTTATTTCCTCGTTTCGTTTGATTAAACGCCCTTTATCGTTTAATAGCACATTACTTTTGTGGGTATATTCCGGAGGGATGACTTCACCGTAATGGGTCACACCCTTGTCATCCACCCATTTGTATAGTTTCGCTTCAACTACTGTACTGAAGACGACTACAATCAATACCAAACATGCACTAAAAATTTTCATCTTATTTACGTTCTATCCCATAACGATCACGGTAGGATTGTACTGCTTGCAGATTCTGCGCCATCGCGGGATTATCCTGCAAATAACCGAGCAAATTATTCAGTGTAGCAATTGACACCACCGGAATATCATAATTGCGCTGAACTTCCTGTGCTGCGGAAAGTTCATCTTCATCCCGCTCTGTTTGTTGTCCCAGCTCCATGCGATCCAGGGCAATAACCACGCCACATGGCATCGCGCCCGCTGCACGGATCAAGACTATGGATTCTCGTACCGAGGTACCCGCAGAAATAACATCATCGATAATCAGCACACGTCCCTGCAGCTTCGCCCCTACCGTGCTACCGCCTTCACCATGGTCTTTGGCCTCCTTGCGGTTAAAGCAGTAAGGTACATTGCGGCCTTTTTCTGCTAGAGCTATGGCCGTTCCTGCGGCAAGTGGAATACCTTTATAAGCAGGGCCGTACAACATATCGAAGGAAATTTTTGAAAACAAGATGGTCTGCGCGTAAAACTGTGTAAGCTGTTTCAACGATTCACCGTCATTGAACAGACCGGCATTAAAGAAATAGGGCGATAAACGGCCAGCCTTGGTTTTGAATTCACCGAAACACAATACCTTTTGCTCAATGGCGAAACGGATGAAATCCTGGCGAAAATTAGACATGAGAGATAGATCAAAAATTTAGACGTGTCGCCATTATAATTACAAGCTTTGCCTATGGAGAACTTTAGTGCGCGTTATCAGCATTAACCTTAATGGAATTCGTTCTGCCTGTAGCAAGGGATTATTGCCATGGCTGGCGCAGCAAGATGCTGACATTGTCTGCGTGCAGGAACTTAAAGCGCAAGCCGCTGACATGACACCTGAAATGTTAGCTCCATCCGGTTACCACGGCTATTTCCACTATGCCGAAAAAAAAGGGTATAGCGGCGTGGGCATCTATTGCAAGCAAAAGCCGCAAACCGTAATAGAAGGGTTGGGCATACCTGAATTCGACAGCGAAGGGCGTTATATTGAAACGCGGTTCGGCAACTTAAGTATCGTGTCGCTATACCTTCCTTCCGGTTCCAGCGGCGACGAGCGCCAGGCGGTGAAATTTAAATTTATGGCTGCCTTCATGCCGCATCTGCGTGAACTTCACGCCAGTGAACGTGAGGTCTTGTTATGCGGCGACTGGAACGTAGCCCATACCGAAAAAGATTTGAAAAATTGGCGCGGCAACCGCAAGAATTCCGGCTTTTTGCCGGAAGAACGTGCCTGGCTTACAGAACTATTTAATGAAGTTGGGTTCATAGACGTGTTCCGTCACCTGCATCCCGAATTGGAAGCTTACACATGGTGGTCAAATCGTGGGCAGGCTTGGGCAAAAAACGTGGGCTGGCGTATTGATTACCATATTGCCACGCCGGGTATTGCACAGTCCGCGCGATCAGCCAGTATCTACATGGAACAGCGCTTTAGTGACCATGCACCGCTAACGGTGGATTACGATATTAATCTTAAAGCAAACGTACCACCTTAAATATTTCAGGAGACCATAACACAAGAGACACTTACCCCTTTGGGCAGTAACCGTGATCTTACTTGAAGTTGTTTTAAAAAAACTAGAACGTCCATGTTAAAATCAAAAACTGTGCCACGTCCTGAGAAGCATACGATGCGGGAATTTAAAAACCGCATCTATATAAATAAATTCTGAATTTGTCATTCTCACCTTCACGGGGACAGGGAGTTTTCGAGGCCTCGTTAATAAAAACATCGTCGGATCAAGATGGGCAAGATGAAAGAATTGGAGGAAAAATTGGAAAAAATGAGGCAGATGAACACACTACCAACACCGAGCAGGACTGCATTCATTCCATGGATAGCGATTGGTTGCGTTTATAGCGGACAAGGGGCAGAAAAATGATACCTGAGATCGGTAATTTTTCCCTCATGCTGGCGCTCGTGCTGGCGCTAATACTGGGCGTACTACCTATAACGGGCAGCTTACGCGGTAATCGGCAGCTGATGGCACTCGCTCGCCCGGCAGCTCGCGGACAACTAGCCTTCATCGTTATCGCCTTCGGCTGCCTCGTTTACACCTTTGTTACCAACGATTTCTCGGTTAAATACGTTGCCGCCCATTCCAACTCACTGTTGCCGGTTCAATACCGCGTCGCTGCGGTGTGGGGCGGGCATGAAGGCTCGCTACTTTTATGGATGCTGATGCTCGGCGGATGGATGCTGGCGGTGACGCTGTTCAGCAAGCGTCTACCGGAGGAAATGTTGGCACGCGTATTAGGCGTGATGGGGCTAATCAGTGTTGGCTTTCTTTCTTTCACATTATTCACCTCCAACCCCTTTGAACGCCTGCTTCCAGCCGCAATGGATGGCCGTGATCTGAATCCGCTGTTGCAGGATCCCGGCATGATATTCCACCCGCCCTTGCTATACATGGGTTACGTAGGTTTCTCGGTGGCCTTTTCTTTCGCCATCGCGGCATTGATCGGCGGCAAGCTTGATGCCACCTGGGCACGCTGGTCACGGCCATGGACCACAGTGGCCTGGATGTTTCTTACTCTGGGCATCATGCTAGGTAGCTGGTGGGCTTATTATGAGCTGGGCTGGGGCGGCTGGTGGTTCTGGGATCCAGTCGAGAATGCTTCGTTCATGCCCTGGCTGGTGGGCACTGCATTAATCCACTCTCTGGCAGTAACGGAAAAACGCGGTGCGTTCAAAAACTGGACCGTATTGCTAGCTATTGTCGCTTTTTCTTTAAGTCTGCTCGGGACCTTCCTTGTGCGTTCTGGAGTGCTGACCTCCGTACATTCTTTTGCTTCAGATCCAGCGCGCGGACTTTTTATTTTGGTATTCCTGAGTATCGTGGTCGGCAGTTCGCTTGCGCTATTTGCATGGCGTGCGCCGAAAGTGGGACTGGGCAGCGGATTTGAATTAATTTCACGCGAATCGATGCTACTTTTGAATAATGTGCTACTGGTCGCTGCCGCTGGCGCAGTATTCCTTGGCACGCTATATCCTTTATTTTTGGATGCATTAAATATGGGTAAAATTTCAGTCGGCCCCCCTTATTTTGAAGCTGTATTTGCACCTATCATGGCGATTGCTGTTTTCTTGATGGGTATCGGGCCACGCACACCATGGCAACAGGCCAGCGTGGCGAAAGTATTTAAACATCTGCTGCCGTGGTTTATCGTCAGTGTGGCATTAGGCATACTTGTGCCATTCTGGTTCGGACACTGGACGGCGCCAGTGGTAGCCGGGACGTCTTTGGGAATGTGGGCATTACTCACAAGCATGGCCTACCTGATCGCTCGGGTGCGAGGATCTACTAATGGGAACGCTTGGGCAACTCTGCGCGGCACGTCTCGCTCCACTTACGGCATGCTGCTCGCCCACACTGGGATAGGTGTGTTTATTCTCGGCGTGACTTTGGTCAAAGGCTATGAAACCAGCAGTGAAATGCGTCTACGTGTGGGTGATGTAACCACGCTGGATGGATACGCCTTTCGCTTACTAGCCATGGAGAAAATGAAAGGACCAAATTACAGCGGAATTCGTGGCACGCTGGAGGTAACTCTGGATGGAGCGAAGATAGATACGCTCTACCCTGAAAAGCGCCTTTATACCATGCAGGATTCAGCTATGACTGAAGGAGCTATTTACACGAGCCTGTTCCGCGACCTTTATGTTGCACTTGGAGAGCAAATCAGTAGGGACGAATGGGTTATGCGCATCCAGCATAAACCTATGGTTAACTGGATTTGGGGCGGATGTTTAATCATGGCCTTGGGGGGTCTGTTGGCAGTAAGTGACCGTCGCTATCGCCTGCCATTAAAACCACCCGCACAACACTGAAAGGGGAGCCGATGAACCGTTTTCTTCTTCCTCTGGGAGCTTTTATTGTTCTCGTTATTTTTTTATGGATCGGACTCACACTCAATCCCAGGGAAGTGCCATCGCCCTTAATCAACAAGGTAGCACCGACTTTTCGGCTGCCACAACTTCATGACGCTGCTAAAACTATTGGGCCGGAGGACTTGCGCGGCAAGGTTTGGTTACTTAACGTTTGGGCCTCGTGGTGCGTGACTTGCCGCCAAGAGCATCCTCTATTGGTAGAGTTAGGACGGCAAAAATTGGTACCGATTTATGGGCTTAATTACAAGGACAATCGCGATGATGGTTTAGCTTTGTTAAGAAATTCAGGTGACCCCTATACCCTGTCAGCCTATGACCGGGAAGGCAACGTTGGCATCGACTGGGGTGTCTATGGTGTCCCGGAAACTTTTGTCATCGATAAATCAGGTCTCATCCGTCACAAGTTTATTGGAGCGCTCACGCCTGAACTCATACAGAACAAACTAATTCCTCTCGTTAAGGAGTTGAACGGTGCATAGCAGACTTCTCTTTCTTATACTGTTGCTTTTAATGCCCTTGGCTCATGCCGATCAAGCAGTGATTAAGAAGGACGATCCTATACTGGAAAAACGCGTTATGGATCTGTCTGCACATCTTCGCTGCCTGGTCTGTCAAAACCAAACAATTGCCGATTCCAATGCAGAACTCGCAGTTGACCTTAAAAATCAAGTGCGCGAAAAGCTACAGCAAGGACAATCAGAGCAAGAAATATTGGATTATATGGTCAAGCGCTATGGTGAATTTGTTCTGTTCAGCCCACTAGTGAAATCAACCACCTGGCTGCTCTGGTTCGGTCCTCTTTTACTGCTAGTAGTGGGGATGGGCGTACTCATCGTTATTCTGCGCCAGCGCCGCAAAATGATGCAGCAGGCACCCGCCCTGAGCACAGATGAGCATGCCCGCGCGGCATCGCTGTTGTCTGAGAAAAGAGGCGAGGGACAGTTATGATAACGTTTTGGCTTATAGTGGGTGTTCTGATTGTTGTTACTTTGCTTGTTCTGGTGCCACCATTACTCAGACGAAGTAATAGCTCAATATCCACCACACCTTCAGAGGTGAATCTGTCTGTTTATCGTGATCAGTTACGCGAATTAGACGCAGATCTGGCAGCCGGGACACTGAATGAGGTGCAATATCAAAACGCGCGGAGCGATCTGGAAAGCCGCGTGCTGGAAGATTCCGGCACCGCTGAAATCACCGCCGCGCCATCGACTGATAGCCGCTGGGGCAATGTTTCGATCGCGGCACTAATAATTTCAGTTCCTTTGTTAGCAATTTCTCTATATTTCATACTGGGTACGCCAGCCGGATTAAAGCCGCAAATTCCGACAGCAGCCATGGACGAAGCACATCCGGCCACACCTGAGCAATTTGAGGCAATGGTGACGTGGCTTGCGGAACGGTTGAAAGCAGAACCGGACAATGCCGAGGGCTGGGTGATGCTTGCTCGCTCCTACACCGCCCTCAATCGCTATCAGGATGCCAGTGCCGCTTACGCCCGTGCTGTAGCGCTGCAACCGAACAACGCCTCTGTGCTGGCCGATCACGCCGATATGCTGGCCATGCTCAAGCAGACTTTACAGGGTGAGCCAGAAAAAATAATCCAGCAGGCACTGAAAATTGATCCTGATAACCTCAAGGCGCTGTCTCTTGCAGGCTCTGCAGCTTTCGAACGTAAAAACTACTCAGACGCCATTAAATGGTGGGAAAAAATTCTCAATTTGTTACCGGCAGATTCTCCTGTAGTGGCCTCAGTCAGCACCAGTATCAATGAGGCACGTGGATTGGCCGGACTGCCCCCAGTAGCTGCCGCTCCAGCCGGTGGCAAAGCCGCAACCCAGTCAAACGTTGCAAAAGGATCAGTGAGTGGAACGATACGTCTTGATCCTGCTTTCAAGGCGCGAATCGCAGATACCGACACCGTTTTTATTTTCGCCCGGGCTGTGGAAGATGGACGCAAACCGCCGTTAGCGGTTTTACGCAAGACAGTAAAGGATCTACCGTTTGATTTCACACTGGATGACAGCATGTCGATGGTGCCAAGTTTAAACTTATCTTCTGTGACGAATGTTATCGTCGGTGCGCGTATATCAAAATCAGGGAATGTAATTTCTAGCTCGAAAGATCTGGAAGGGTTTTCGAAACCGGTAAAAATTGGTCAAAAAGACATCGTCATTACCATTGATTCAGAGGTCAAATAAACGGGAGTTTGCTCCAAGTTACGTGATTTTATTTTGTAAGAAATTCGTACGCTGTAGATCAAAATAGATCAATTTTTTGCAAATTCCACATTACTTGAACATCGCAAAAAGCTAATAAATACGCCACATTTATAGGCGTTGCTCAGAGACAACTGTCATAAAGATGTCTATGCCAACAGTCGTTGCTTCAAGATTTGTTGCCATCGGACCGGGATAATGCGATATAGCCAGCGACCAAGCAATGTATAGCGCAACCGCAAGCCAAGATGTGCAAGCCGCAGCAACCAGTGCTGACCTATTGATAGGGCACGATGCTTGTCGGCGGCAGCCACCCCCAGTGCAGTTTGCAGCGCGGTGTACAGGGTGGTTTGCGGTAACGGCGCGGCAAACTTGACGACTTGTCGCGACAAAACTTCGTGGTAAACCCTTTCGGTAGCGTTAGCCATGTCGCGTACCGAGGTGACCGGCACTGCCCGCGCTTGCATTTGCTTGTGCACAAAATCGGTGCTGTTTTCCGGCCGTAATATCGAAATGATGTCATCTAAAATAGCGTCCGTATCACACCAGTCTTGCATGATCCAACCGGCGCCGTTCGTTTGCACACGTTCATACAGCGCGCCGATCGGCGGCACCAATGCGGGTCGTCCAGCCATCCAGGCTTCGGTCAAAGTGTAGCAATAGGTTTCCGGGCCGGCGGAGGGGAACACCACCAGGTTAATTCGATAATGATCGAGCAAGTCTTCCATATGATCGGGCGTGTATTGGCCATGTACTGTCAATAAAGTATCGGCAGTCTGATACGGCTGAAACTGGCGATCCATATAGCCGACCACAACCCAGCGAAAGGGCAGCTTACGTTCGCGGCTGCGTGCCACTAAACGCTCCAGTTGGCGGGCACCTTTGACCGGGCCAATCGCACCCAATACACCGATACTTTGGTATGTATCTTTCGGCAATAGTAGTGCCGATGTCAGAACATTAACGCGGTTGGCGGTCAAATCAACGCCATGCTGGATAACGCGAACATCAGCGCGCGGAAAATAGCGACGGAACATCTCGGCGGCCAAATCGCTGGGAGCAATCACGAATACTGCTCGCTCAATGAAATCCGCATGCACTGCGCGCCAAGCAACGATGTCAATGCCGCGAAAATCTGATTGGGCGTTAAGACAATTCTGACAGCGCGATGCATCCGTTTCGCTGCCACAATAAATTCCTGTGGCGTCGAGCAGATTGATAGTCGGACAAGCCAGAAAAAAATCGTGCACACTAAAGCCAAATGGAATTCCAAGGTTGCGCATCGCTTCCAGCAAGCCCGGCCGGCAGCCCGCCAGATGATGTACATGGCACAAATGGATACGAAAACTGGCACACAGACTGGCCAAAAAATCCGTCCACAGCTGATCGGGTTGCCGGTTGAATTGATAAGTTAGCAACTCACCGCTATTGGCATCCTTGAGTTGCCAGACATCATCCATGGTTACCAGCAAATAATGACGGTAATCCTCGCCGTCACTGTGCATCAAACTAAGGGTGTGCTGCTCCGTGCCGCCGCTACGGCCGTGCATGATATGCAGGATGCCGGGCTTATCACCAGCCGCTCCGGTGAGCGCCAGGAATGACTGTGCCAACTGACGGATCGGCTTGATCGGGTCGGCCGCGATGAAAGCCATTACACGCTGCATATAATCTGGATGCTTAGCCAGCAAACGCTGCATATTTTCTTCAACCAGCGTCTCTTTTTTCGTACTAAAGGAGCAGCTGCCGACATGCTGAACGAAAGTATCGTCGCACAATACATTGCGCCATCCAGCCGCCAGCGCCCGCATGCAGAAATCATTTTCCTCGCCGTAACCGTGACGGAACGTATCAGCATCGAACAGACCGATTTTATTAAGCAGGCGGCGCCGAATAAACATGCAAAATCCGACCCCGGTGGGTATGTCAGGATAAACGCGAGGAGCAGCTGCCTCAATGGCGCGATTGACATCCTCCGCATTCATTCCTTGCGGCAACGCGTTATCTTGGCAAAAGTTCGGGAACGAGCAGATTTCGGCGTTATTAGAAAACGGCGTGATTGTGCCGATAAGCGGGTCTGAATCAGCGCAACAGCGAAGTTTCTCCAACCAGCCCGAAGTAACGATGGCATCGGAATTGAGCAACACGACATCATTTTGACTGAGCGTCATACCACGGTTAACGGTGCTGACGAAGCCGAGATTTGTATCATTCTGGAGCAGCCACAGACGTGTGTCTGCCTTGCTACGCTGTATCTCAAAATAGTCGGCGATGCGGCTATCCGTCGAACAATCGTCGATCATGATGATGCGATGATGGAGCATGGTGGTGCGAAGCACGCTGTCGAGGCAGCGCTGCAAGTCATCGTATGCATTGTAGACCGGGATAATAATGTCGATTGCTGGCGGTAACATGCTAATTCAAGAATTCCCTTTGATGGCACGTTTGAGGAAGCGTAACGGCGACTTTAGCCACCAGACCAAACTGGCGCGATAATTAACTTGCTGGTTGAGAGCAACATTCAAACGCTCCTGTTCAGCAATTTGCTCATTGCGTAGTATGAGAAGCGCATTGAGTTTGATTATTTCTTCAGTATGTTCATTTAATTGACCGGTACAAATATTTAATGCTTCGGTACGTTCACTTAATTGTCCAGTACATTCATTCAATTGTTCGGTGCGCGCACTTAATTGTTCAGTACGCATGTTCAGAAATGCATCACGTTCAGCAATCAGGTGTTCGCGTTCTTCCATTTGTTGAGTGCGGAGCGAAAGAAAATTATCACGTTCAACAATCAGATACTCACGGTCTTTGAGAAGTTGATCCAGCTCCATCACGCGCCTGGTTTGTTTAGCATAATCCTGATAAACCATTTCGGCGCTATCACTAAACAAAGAAAGTTTATTGAGCGCGGTGGGCAACATAGATGGGTTACGACTACAGACTGCGATGTAATACATTGGCTCGACAGAAGGATGACTGACTACTGTAACTTTCCGATCGTCATTAACTAAGTATTCTGTCGTAACGCAGGCTTGGTTTTCTGGCCAAATGGCAGAATGGAACAATAATTTTTGGCCAAGCCAGAATATATGCGGAAAAGCCACGTGCAGTAATTCTTCCAGCTCATTTCGATACAATTCACGAACATGAAATTCATTGTGATAATCATGTGCATCGGAATACAAGCGCTTGTTTGGAGAGGACAGGATCAATACCCCGTCTGGGCGTAGAACACGCGTGAGTTCAGAAATAAATTCTTTCTGTTTCTCAATATGCTCTATTGTTTCAAAGGAAATTGCGAAGTCAAAGCTCGCATCTGAAAACGGCAAGCATTCACATGAAGCCGTAACGAATTGCAGGTTAGCATGATGCCTATAATTGTTTTTGGCATGCTGAATTACATCAACGGATAAATCAACACCCACCACTTTATATGCGGTTTCAGCCACCATGGCGGCACCATAGCCCTCACCACAGGCCACATCCAAAACTGTGCAATGTTGGCTTAACTGGCGTGCCAAGGCATAGCGATGCCAATGTTCATACCAGATTTCACCGCTGCACTCAGGCAAAAAGCGCTCACCCGTGAAGGAAGGAGGTTGGCTCACAAATTCAAGAAATATTAAAACTGAAGATTATACACGCTACATAGACTAATTCAGCACGGAATAATGTGTTTAGCATATGAATAACAGAGGTTAAGTCCTCAAATAGATTGAACTTTAGGTTGTCGGCACTTATTTAAGGATAAGGGACAAAAACAATGCAGAAAAGTTCAGATCCAAGTGGATTATTAAACATCAGAACATTTTAACGGGATCATAAACCTCAAGTATTTGTGGGATATCTGCTTCCGGCATGCATCTCAGTTCATTTAGGGTCAGCTTCCGAGTACATCTTTTGTTGCCACATTTTTTGCAATGCATCCTCCAGATACAGAGCAAAACGTGGGGCATTAAAAAGTGGCGAAGCAAGCACTTTCTGCCGTAACCCTGACCTCAGTTGCGCCAAACGATTAATATCAGTGGCGTGAAAAAGAGTCCGGTTTACATAGTCACCCTCATCACTGGCAATCCAGTCTTCCAGACCGGCACAGGTTAGCATGCTGGCACCTTGACGGGCGAGCAATGTGCCACCAGCAAGGGTCAGGGTAGGCACACCCATCCACGAAGCTTCGCAGGTTGTAGTGCCTCCCGGATAAGGGAACGTGTCCAGAATGATATCCACATGAGCATATGCCGCGAGATAATCTTCTCTGGGAACATGTCCTTCCATTATTACCCGCTCCGGCATTATCCCGACTTGAGCGAGCCGATGCTGCAGAGATTCGCGCGCGGCTAAGCAATTCAGCTGACTGCTTTGCAACCGCAGTCGAGCTTCTGGTAAAGCGAGGAAAATTCGTCCCCATGCAGCCAGCACTGCGTCATTTACCTTGGTAAGATTTTGGAAACAACCAAAAGTGATATAGCCATTCTGCACTGCCGGCAAGGGAGTTAACTCCAGCCCTGTTCTATTCACAGGTGGAGTGAAGCAAAGCCGGGTTTCTGGCAGATACCACACTGTTTCAGTAAAGTGCTCCCGGTGCGTTTCCGGCACCGATACCGGGTCTGCCAGCAGGTAATCTATCGTCGGTAACCCGGTAGTCGCGAAATAACCCAGCCAACTTACTTGCACCGGAGCAGGCTTCAGTGCGAACATCGGCAAACGATTGCTGGCAGTATGCCCCGTCAGGTCAATGAGAATATGAATTCCATCATCGTGAATCTTCCGGGCCGCAGCTTCATCACTAAGACCCACAATAATATTCCAGGCAACAAAACAAGGCTGGATGCGGGCGGTGAGCTCGTCCTCTTGTGGAGACGTCGAATATGCAACCAATTCTACCCGAGCAGGGTTCAAATTCGCGAGAACGCCCTCCAGGAAAAAACCAACTGGATGCGCTCTAAAATCTCCGGAAACCAGACCAACCCGCAAAGGCTGCCTACCCCGTTCCGCTGTGTTTTCTAGATAAACGGGCCAACTTATATACGGTTGGATCTTTGCCATCACTTGATTGCCATAGTGACGTGCTTCTGCGAGATAATTATCAGGCAAACACTTGGAATAAAAACTCAGGGTAAAAAGCAGGTTGCTATGAGCCTTGGGATAAACCGGCCTGAGCGCGAGTGCTTTGCGGTAGCTGTCAATCGCTTCTTCCAATTTACCTTGCTCTTGTAGCGCAAGTCCCAGGTTGTTGTACGCTTCGGCATAATCCGGTTTGATTGAAAGCGCTTTGTTGTAACAGGCAATCGCCTCGTCCAATTTACCTTGTTTCTGAAGCGCAAGCCCGAGGTTGCTGTGCGCCTCGGCAAAATCCGGCTTGAACGCGAGCGCCCTCCGGAAGCTCTCAACCGCCGCTTCCAATTTGCCTTGATCTTTAAGCACGTTCCCCAAATTGTTGTGCGCTTCGGTAAAATCCGACTTGAATAAAAGCGACTGGTGGAAGCTCACAACCGCCGCTTCCAGTTTACCTTGTGCCATGAGCGCATTCCCCAAGTTGTTATGCGCATCAACAAAATCCGGCTTGAGCGAAATTGCCTTCCGGTAACTTCCGACTGCTGCATCCAGCTTGTTTTGCGCCTTGAGAGCAGTTCCCAAATTATTGTATGCCTCGGCATAATCCGGCTTGAGCAGAAGTGCTTGGCCGTAACAGGCTATCGCTTCTTCCAGCTGACCTTGGTCCTTAAGCACATTCCCCAGATTGCTATGCGTCTCGGCAAAATCGGGCTTCAACGCAAGTGACCGACGGAAACTCTCAATCGCCGCTTCCAAATTACCTTGTTCCTTGAGGGCATTCCCCAAGTTGTTGTGCACTTCGGCAAAATCCGACTTGATCGAAAGCGCTTGGCGGTAATTGAAGATGGCTTCTTCCAGCTGACCTTGATCCTTGAGCGCATTCCCCAAATTAATGTAATAAATTGGATTGGATGGATTTATACGGATAGCCTTACTAATAAGTCCAACAGCGATCCCGTTCTTTCCCCCCTGACGGGCTATCAAACCTAATAAATGTAGCGCATCCGGATGATTTGGTTCTACCTGGAGTATTTTCTGATAAATAGCTTCTGCCTGAGACAAACGCCCAGCTTGATGGTGTTCCCGTGCGATCTGGATAATTTGGGGGATTGATAAATCTGATGAGTGCGTTTTTGCTATAGGAGCTTCCCCGCTTGGCTGGCAGCAATATTTATATTTCTTACCGCTGCCACAAGGACAAGGATCATTCCGACCGATTTTTTTCATTTTAAAATATCGTTTAAGTATTTTAGCTTAAGGTTAACTAAAAATACCTCGTCTAACTTGAATTTGAGTTTTTAGAGATGGCCGTTATATTATCATGTAGACCATTTATACCTGATCGATCAATGACTACCCCACGCTTTTATTGCCCCCCACCGCTGCATGCAAACACCAAATTTGAGCTGCCGGAAGCTGCCGCACATCACGCCAGTCGAGTCTTACGTTTACGCGTTAATGATGAAATTCGGGTATTTGATGGTGTAGGCAATGAACTGCATGGGCACATCTGCGAAATTGAAGGCAAAAAAGTGGTGCTGGAGAAACTGCAAGCCTGCACGGCCAACCGTGAGTCTCCATTAAATATCGTACTGGCGCAGGCGCTGTGTAGTAGCGAAAAAATGGACTGGGTAATACAAAAGGCCACTGAACTCGGTGCTACCGAAATACAGCCCGTACAGACCCAACGTAGCGTGGTAAAGCTGTCTGGAGACCGCGCTGAAAAACGCACCCAACATTGGCATGGCATTGCCATTGCGGCATGTGAACAATGTGGCAGAAACATGTTACCTGAGGTTCATGCTCCGCTGGAATTCAGCTCGTGGATTGCCACTATATGCGATGCGCCGGGCAGCAAATTTATCCTGTTGCCGGAAGCCGTGACAACATTGCATGAGCAGCCGAAACCGCAAGGGAAAGCGACCCTGCTGATTGGACCGGAAGGGGGGTTCAGTGCGGACGAAGTCCAGATTGCCCAGCAAGCTGGTTTTATTTCTATCCGTTTAGGTGCACGCTTGCTACGTACTGAGACAGCTGCTGTGGCGGGCATAGCTACTTTGCAAACTTTGTGGGGGGATTTTATTTAGGCAAATGATCAACGGGTGTCATTAATATTGTCTCAACGGGTTATGATAATTGGCCAATTACTGCCCGACGGTCATAAATTTTAAGACTGACTGGGCAGGGTTTTCTACCCGTTTGTTCCGAACATCATACGTCTTGCTACGAATTTTTTCGCGCCCGGCAGACAGTCCAGTAACGTAAGTGCAGCCGCGCGCCCTGATTTAAGCAATAACAGATCATTGGAGAAAAGACGCACCAGACCATCGGTAAAATGTATACCGGCCCGGCGGTCAAACTCACGTTGTTTGCGATAGTTGGTAAGCATGGCATCTGAACCGAGTGTCTCAGGTTCACAGTTGAGAATCTCTTGCGCTAGCCCCCACGCGTCGCGCAGCCCCATGTTGAAACCTTGCCCGGCCACAGGATGCAATGTCTGTGCAGCATTGCCGATCAATACTGTATGCGGCAGCGTGATTTTGGGCGCGCGTTTAAGCCGCAGAGGGAAGCAGGCGCGTTTGCCAATAGTTAAGAATTTCCCTGCTCGATCACCGAAGTGTTGATGTAATTGGGCAAGAAAAGCGGCATCATTCCAGTGCAGTATTTCCTGCGCCATTTCATGTGGCGCAGTCCACACCAGTTCATACCCGTCCCGAAACGGCAGCAGGGCCAACGGTCCCTGCATAGTAAAACGCTCGAACGCCATATCCGGCTGCGGATGGGTGCAGGTAACATGGGTAATGACGGCAGTTTGACCGTAATCGCGAATTTCCGGCGGATGAGCAGCTTCCAGCAACTTTCCTCCATCGGCTACCACTGCTAAACGCGCTTCAAGTTGGTGGTCAATCCCGGCATGCTGGTAGTTAATGGATGCGCCATTCGATGTGCTTTGTAGTTGCGTAACAGCAGCGCCAGTGAGACACGTTGTTTTGCTCCCGTTTACAGCACTTTGTAATGCATTTTGCAACGCAGTGTACGGCAGCACATAGCCCAGTTCCGGCACCTTGAGTTCTTCGGCACGTAACAGGGTGCGACCGAAAGAATTTTTCTGTGAAACATGGATGGTTTTGATCAACGAAACTTGCGTGATGCCTTTCCATATACCGAGTTTCTCCAGTAACTGACGGCTGCCACTGGACAACGCCAAGGCACGCGGGTCAGCGCTCACGTGTTCCATTTTGCGCGCTTCCAGCATGACAATCTGCAATCCGCTGTCACGCAGTGCGAGCATCAACGCGGTGCCAACCGGGCCACCCCCGATTATCGCGATGTCGCAATGTGCATTCATGACTGTCTCATCAAATCTTCAATGGCCGTTACAGCTTTGGGTACCGCTTCGGTCAGCACTTCGCAGCCATGTGTAGTGATGGCCACATCATCTTCAATACGGATACCGATATGCCAGAATGCTTGCGGCACATCCTCTGCCGGACGGATATAACAGCCCGGTTCGATCGTAAGTGCCATGCCGGGTTGCAGCGCACGCCAATTATTGTCCAGTTTGTATGTCCCGACATCGTGCACATCCATGCCAAGCCAGTGGCCGGTCCGATGCATGTAGAAGCGTTTGTAACTACCGCTTTCCAGCACAGCGTCGACGCTGCCATGGCATAGCTTAAGATCGACAAAGCCTTGCGCCAACACGCGCACGGCAGTGTCATGCGGTTCGTTCCAGTGTGCGTCGGGACGTGCGGCTGCAATGGCGGCGATCTGTGCAGACAATACCAACTCATAGATATCTTTTTGTGCACCGTTAAAACGACCATTTACCGGAAAGGTACGGGTGATATCTGCAGCATAGCCATCGACTTCGCAGGCCGCATCAATCAGCAATAATTCGCCGTCTTGTAATCGTGCATTATTGCTAATGTAGTGCAGTACGCAGGCATTGGCACCGCCGGCAACGATTGAGGTATAGGCGGGCGCTTGCGCACCGTTTTTGCGAAATTCGTGCAACAGCTCTGCCTCGATCTCGTATTCCATTTTACCGGGGCGAGTGGCGCGCATCGCGCGGATATGCGCAGCAGCCGAAATAGTGGCAGAACGTCGCATGATGGCAAGTTCGTTGCTATCTTTAATTAAACGCATTTCATCAAGCAGCATGCGTATGTCGTGAATCTCATTGGGCGCGGTTATGCCGCTGCGTATTTTTGCCTGCACACCTGCGCGCAGCACAAGAATGCGGTCGTCCCACTGAGCCTGAGCACCAAGTGGATGAAACAACACGGGCTGGTTGCCCATCAGTCCGGTGAGCTTTTCATCCAGTTGTGCAATGGGAAATGCAGCGTCGAAACCAAATTTTTCTTTCGCACCGTCTGGTCCGTGGCGAAAACCATCCCATATTTCGCGCTCCATATCTTTCGCGCGACAGAACAGGATGGACTGCGGGATGGCACCAGCAATCAGTACGAGTACGGCTTCCGGTTCATCAAAGCCAGTAAGGTAGTGGAAGTGACTATCGAAACGGTAAGGATAATGCGCATCCCCATTACGTAGTACTTCGGGTGCAGTGGGAATAACAGCAATGCCACGCTGCATCTGACTAATAAGGCGGTTACGACGGCCAGCATAAAGAGAGGTATTAAACATGAGTGGCATTGTGCTGTGAACGTAATTCGTTGTCGAGTTTTTCAAGGCGTTGCGGCGTGCCCACATCCAACCAGCGGCCCCGGTAATGTTCGCCGCTCACCTTACCTAACGCAATCTGGGCGCGTAACAGCGGCGCGAGAGGTGCAATGGTGCCGCGAGGGATATTTGCGAATAAGCCGGGTTGGTAAATTCCTATCCCACTGAAGGTAAATGCGGGTGCATTATTGACAACTCTGCCACTGCTTAAACCAAAATCTCCGTTGGGATGATGCGTAGGATTATTGACTAACACCAGATGCGCAGTATCGCCGCTTGCTCCAAGTGCAGCTGCGAGTTCGGGAAATTGAACAAAATCATAGTCGCAGTAAATGTCGCTGTTGATAACGGCAAACGGCGCATCACCCAATAATGGTAATGCATTAGCAATGCCCCCCGCCGTTTCAAGAACGGGATTCTCCGCTGAATAGTGGATACGTACGCCGAACTGGCCGCCATCTCCCAACGCCGCTTCGATTTGATGGCCGAGATAGGCGTGATTTATTACCAGATCACAGATGCCCGCTCTTGCCATATTCTCGATATGCCACACGATGAGCGCTTTGCCACCAGCCTGCAATAAGGGCTTGGGGGTGTGGTCGGTGAGCGGGCGCATGCGTTCACCACGTCCCGCAGCCAGCAGCATGGCTTTCAAAAGGTGTACCCCACGACTGGTTGCCTTTTCTCCAGAATGTCCAGAATATGCAGTAGCGGCTTTAAATCCACGTAACGTTCACAAGCGCGGCGCAAATAATCCATCACCAGCGGTAAGTCTTTCAGATAACCGTCCTTATTATCCCGATGATACAGCCGCGCAAAGATACCCAGAACTTTCAAATGCCGCTGGACGCCCATCCATTCATAATCCCGGAAAAAATCCGAAAAGTCACTGTGTACCGGCAGCCCGGACTTGCGCGCTTTTTCCCAATAACGAATGAGCCAGTCCAGCACTTCCGCTTCTTCCCAACGAATATAAGCATCTTTGAATAGCGAAGCTAAATCATATGTAATCGGCCCATAGACCGCATCCTGAAAATCCAGAATACCCGGGTTAGGTGTACTGACCATCAAGTTACGTGAATGGTAATCACGATGAACAAACACGCGCGGCTGTGCCAAGTTGTTTTGAAGAATGCGCTGAAATACGGTTTCCAGCGCTGCGTTTTGTTTCTCGTCCAGCATGACCTGCAAATGTTTAGTGACATACCATTCCGGAAACAGGTACATTTCGCGCATAAGCAGTGCCTTGTCGTAGGGTGGCAGTGCAAATTCGCGGCTGGCTAGTTGAATAGTGACCAACGCATCGGTAGCGGCACCATATAGTTCGTGTGCATTGCTGGTATTAAGTGCTTGCAGGTAAGTGGTGTTGCCCAAATCAGTCAGCAGCAGAAAGCCTTGTTCCAGGTCCTGTGCCAACACCTGCGGCACATGCACGCCTGCTGCACCAAACAGTTGAGCGACATGGATGAACGGGCGACAGTCTTCATGTTGAGGCGGTGCATCCATCACTATCAGTGTTCGATCGACGAAAGTAGCGCGAAAATAGCGGCGGAAGCTGGCATCAGCAGAAGCGGGCGAAATATCGAGTAAACTATCGGAAAATTTGCTATGCAGCCATGTTTCAATCTGTTGTTGACGTTTCATTATTGATTTTGGATTGCCTAAATCGTGGATTTGTGCGATTTTAGCACCTTAATTTGTTGACCCTGCTCAATGCATTTTCGCCTTAACCTCGTTGCGTTTTCCTTACTCTATGCTTTTATGCCTGTGGTTTATGCCGAAGGCGAAGTATTGCTGCTGAAACTCGATCGTACCTTCATGAATTTGCCAAAAGGCAACGAAGAGACTCCTGCTTTTATTTCGGCACAGCGCGTAGAAGGTCAGACTGAAAACCAGATCGTTGCCAGCGGCGAGGTCGAGGTGCGCAAGCGCGGGCAGGCTATCTTCGCCGATCGCGTGGTATACCAGCAACTCAGCAAAGAGTTGATTGCCGATGGTGCGGTGCGCGTGGAGCAGAACGGCATCAAAATGCAGGGCCCGCATGTGAAGCTTAATCTGGATACAAATATCGGCGATATGACGAAGCCGACGTTTCAACTGGCCGCCAATAATTCGCGCGGGAGCGCCGATATCCTGCTTATGGAAGGTCGGCAAAAATACACCGTACAGAATGTGGCCTACACCATCTGCCCCATAGGTAATGACGACTGGATGTTAAAGGCAAGCCAACTGGAAATTGACAACGGCCGCCAAGTGGGGGTGGCACGCAACGCCCGCGTGGAGTTTCTGGGTGTGCCTATTTTATATATGCCGTGGATGGATTTTTCGCTCAGTGACAAACGTCAATCGGGTTTCCTTGGCCCGGTGTTCGGTAGTACTGCACGGAGTGGTACTGAAGTGACGCTGCCCTTTTACTGGAATATCGCGCCCAACCGTGATGCAACCATTGCGCCGCGCGCCATGGTCAAACGGGGATTAATGCTTAACAACGAATTACGTTACATGGACAAAAATTATGCCGGTGAGGCTCATTTGGACATATTACCCAATGATGCGCTTACTGACAGCACCCGTTTGCGGACATCACTCAAGCATGTACAAAATCTGGGTTATGGGTTTAACGCATCGACAAACTTCAACTATGTATCAGATCACACCTATTTCCGTGATCTGTCGAACACAATAAGCAGTACGTCATTAACCAATCTGGTGCGTGAAGGCGTACTGTCCTATAGCGGTGGCTGGTGGAATGCAGCGGCGCGGATGCAGAGCTATCAAACCTTGCAGGATCCGGCCGCGCCAGTAGCGGAGCCATATCGCCGCTTGCCGCAAATAACCTTGGGCGCGCTTCGTCCAGTGGCTGGGGCAAATATGGCGTTTACCGGAGAGTTTGTAAGTTTCAGCCATCCCACGGCCGTTAATGGGCAGCGTCTGGTAATGTATCCTAGTATGAGCTATCCGTTGATAGCCACACCCTCGTTTTATGTGACTCCCAAATTTGGCGTGCACTACACTCATTATTCGCTGGGTGCAAACAATTCTGGGGCGCTACCTGATACCAACCGTACCTTGCCGATTGTTAGTCTGGACAGCGGCGTGGTGCTGGAACGTGATTGGAATGTGGGCGAAAAGAATTACGTGCAGACACTGGAACCGCGCGCTTATTTCTTATACATCCCCTACCGCAATCAAAACCTGGTGCCGAATTTCGACACAGCCCAGGCCGACTTTAACTTTGCCCAGATGTTCACCGAAAATCGTTTTTTCGGTAGCGATCGCATTGGTGACGCCAAGCAAGTAACGCTGTCGCTTACCTCCCGCCTGCTTGAAGCGAATACCGGCGCAGAGCGGTTGCGCGTCGCCATAGGCCAGCGCTACAGCTTTAAGACACCGCTGGTAAATCTGGTGAACCCCGAGGTAGCTACCAACAACAAATCAGACATTTTGCTTGCTGTCTTAGGCCGGATTACACCGAAGTTGTCTCTGAACAGCGCTTTCCAGTACAACCCCAACCAAGCACGCGAAGAGAAATTAAACGTGGGAGCACGTTACCAGCCGGAAAGTGGCAAGGTGCTCAACCTAGGTTACCGCTTTACGCGTGACAGCCTGAGACAGGTGGACATATCCACTCAGTGGCCATTGTCGAGACGTTGGAGTGCGATGGCACGCTGGAATTATTCTCTGCAGGATCACCGTATTTTGGAGCTGCTGACCGGGCTCGAGTATAATGAAAGCTGTTGGACAGCACGACTGGTGGTACAACGTTTTGCCACTGCCACCAATGAGCTTTCAACCGGTATATTCGCACAATTGGAATTAAATGGTCTGGTCAGAGTAGGCTCCGACCCATTGAATGCATTGCGTCAGAGCATTGCCGGCTTTACAAAATTGAACCAACCCCCAGTTGTAAGTTCAGAGCAGGGATTGCGTTAACAAATTTTCACTTAGGAAAAAAGATCATTATGCTGCATATCAAGTTGGTGCTGGCACTCCTTCTGTCACTAGCCTGCACGGCAAACGTCTCCGCCGCTGGTTTGCAGAAAACCTCCGGTACAACAAAAAAAATCAAAGCGCAAACTCAGACTGCACCCTCTACAACTCCCGCACCTTCTGCAAATCCTGCACCTAATGTACCGACCCCGGACACAGCAAAAAAGCTATCGTCGCAGAATCAAACCTTACCACCTGCCGTTGATTTGCAAACTCCTGATATAACAAAAAAAATCACGGTACAAACAGCACCTATATTGATCGATCAGATTGTGGCTGTGGTAAACAACGATGCCATTACCCGCTACGAGCTTGAAGACCGGCTCGGTATTGTAGAGCGTCAGTTGAAAAAACAGGGCACAGCATTACCAGACATAGATATGTTGAAAAAACAGTTGCTGGAACGCATGATCACGGAAATGTTGCAAGTCCAGTTTGCCAAGGAAACCGGCATCCGCATTGATGATATCCAGCTCGACAAAACCATGCAGCGCATCGCCAAGGAAAATAAATTCCCTTCATTGACCGAATTTCGCGCCCAGCTGGAAAAAGAAAATGTGAACTTCAAGAAATTTCGAGAGGAAATTCGAGGCGAAATTATTTATGCTCGTCTGCGTGAGCGCGAAGTTGACAGTAAATTGGTGATTAGCGAGGGTGAGGTCGATAATTACCTTAATAACCAGGCTAAGCAATTAGGTAAGGGTGAGGAATTCCATTTAGCACACATTTTGGTACTGGTACCGGAGCAGGCCAGTGCCGATAAAATCCAGGCTACCCGACAGCGTGCCGATCAAGCCTTGGCACAATTACGCGGTGGCGCGGAATTCGCTCAAGTGGCTGCAGGATTTTCTGATGCCAAGGACGCCTTAGAGGGCGGTAATCTGGGCTGGCGATCAGCTGATCGTACGCCTGCCATTTTTTTGAACGTATTGAGAAAGATGGCTCCCGGCGAAACCAGCCCGGTGTTTCGTAGCCCTAACGGTTTTCATATCCTCAAACTAATTGAGAAACGCAGCAAAGAGAATTCAGTCGTCATCACACAGACCGAAGCACGCCACATCTTGATCAAAACCAGCGAATTGGTGCCGGAGAATGAAGCCAAGAGCCGTCTGTTGGTCATCAAGCAGCGAATAGAAAAGGGCGCTGACTTTACCAAACAGGCCAAACTTTATTCCGAGGACGGCAGTGCCGCGAAGGGCGGTGATTTGGGCTGGATTTCACCCGGTGACACGGTGCCTGAATTTGAAGCCGCGATGAATCAATTGGAAATCGGACAGATGAGTGGCGCCGTGCAATCTACCTTCGGCTGGCATCTGATCCAGGTGTTGGACCGCCGCAGCACCGATGTAAGTGTGAAAGAGAAAAAGAAACAAGCGCAAATGGCGATACGTGCCGACAAATCCGACGCTGCGTATCAGGACTGGCTGCGCCAGTTACGCGACGGGGCTACCATCGAGTATCGACTCGAACCAGCGCTCTGATGGCGCAAGCTACGCTGTTGGCTGTTGCCGCCGGGGAGCCAGCAGGCATTGGTCCCGACCTTTGTTTGCAATTGTCCCAACATGGGCAGACGCTGGTGGTGCTGGCCGACAAGCACATGCTGCAACAACGCGCAGCGCTGCTGGGGCTAAATGTTCAATTGCATGATTATGATCCGCAGCAATTATCTCCTCTGCCATCCGGGCATTTGCGCGTGCTGCATGTGCCAACGGCACAACCCGTTCAGGCTGGCCAGCTAAATCCAGCCAACAGTCCTTATGTTCTCGATCTGCTAATCCGCGCGATGCAAGGTTGTCAGTCGGGGGAATTCGCCGGCATGGTCACCCTGCCTGTACACAAAGGCGTCATTAATGATGCCGGCATTCCTTTCACTGGACACACTGAATTTCTAGCGGAAAAATTACATACCGAGCAAGTAGTAATGATGCTTGTGGGCGGCGGCCTGCGCGTGGCGCTAGCCACCACTCACCTGCCTTTGCGGCAAATAGCTGACGCAATTACGCCTGAATTATTGGAAAATGTGTTGCACGTTATTCAACGTGATCTTATGCGGCGTTTCGGCATTGCCCAGCCTCGCATTCTGGTTGCCGGACTCAATCCTCATGCAGGTGAGGGAGGCTATCTTGGGCACGAAGAAATCGACATCATGATTCCGGTGCTGGATCGGTTGCGCGCGCAAGGCATGAATGTCAGCGTCCCCTTACCCGCCGACACGCTTTTTACTCCACAACGGCTTGCACAATGCGACTGCGTACTGGCCATGTACCACGACCAAGGGCTGCCGGTATTGAAATACGCCAGCTTCGGGCGGGGTGTGAATGTAACGCTGGGCCTCCCCATCATTCGTACTTCCGTGGATCACGGTACAGCGCTGGAACTGGCCGGTAGTGGGCGCGCTGAGGCAGGCAGTATACTTGAAGCTATTCAGATGGCAGCTGATATGGCACAACATGCTGGGCTGCATGATCCAGCTTCCTCTTGATCGAAAAGTCGTTATCCTCGCGAAAGAAGAGATCAAGGATTTTTTGACTGGATTTCCACTTTCGCAGGAATGAAAATTTCCCGGTACTCCAATGCATACAGCACGTAAAAGATTCGGCCAAAATTTCCTGGTGGATGAGCAAATCATCGCCGACATCGTCCGAGCGATCCGCCCGGAAGCTGCGGATATCATGGTGGAAATCGGCCCGGGCCTGGGTGCGCTGACTCGTCCATTACTGCAGCGGCTTAATCAACTGCATGTAGTTGAGATCGATCGCGACATTATCATTCACCTGAAAAAAGACTACCCGCAGGATAAGCTGATCATCCATGCGGGAGACGCACTTAAGTTTGACCTGGCGCAATTGCCCGCACCCTTGCGCATTGTCGGTAATCTGCCCTATAACATTTCTTCGCCACTGCTGTTCCACTTCTCAGGCTACTGCGAGCGCATACACGACATGCACTTTATGTTGCAAAACGAAGTAGTGGAGCGCATGGTGGCCGAGCCCTCAACCCCAGCCTATGGCCGCTTATCGGTGATGCTGCAATACCGTTTCCACATGGAAAAATTGCTCGACGTTCCGCCGGAATCTTTTCGTCCTTCACCCAAAGTGAATTCCGCCATTGTGCGCATGATCCCTCTGCCAGCGAGCGAAGTGCTGGTGCAAAACGAAAAATTATTTGCACAAATTGTCGCTGCAGCCTTCGGGCAACGACGCAAAACCCTGCGGAACACGCTCAAAGCCTATTTAACGGAAGATGATTTCGTCCGATTGGGAATAGATGCGCAATTACGTGCTGAAAATCTGGGAGTGGCGGAGTTCGCGCGCATCACCAATGAATGCAGTTGACGAGATCAACTTATTGATTTTGATCATGAAAAAATCAATGCTCACTTAGGCAAGACTCCGTACCTTAGAAATAAAGGGCTTTCAGCTTTTAACTGAAAGCCCTTTATTTATTGGTGCGCCAGAGACGATGAAACTGTGCACTGGATCCTCGTGGTTTGATTTTAACATCGGCACTAGCCCGCATAGGCTGTCTGTCAACTTTTAGGAAGCTTTCAAATTTGAGACAAAGATTGGGTTTACTTTAATCCAGACAGGTAAATAAGCTCTTGCACTACAAGTCTAATGTCAGATAAATTAGGGTCGAGATCGCCGCGTTGCGCAATAAATCGACGACTATGCGCAGATTTGTCACCGATATCTTTGAGTTTTGGTAAGGCCTGCTTACAGTTTCGGCTGAGATTCCACGTCGACTCAGCCAAACAACAATTTATCAGGTCCCGTAAGTAGAGAAAATCACCCTGTGTGTTTTGTATTTTGTGAGCGATTAAATGCTTCTCGAATGCCTCAATAATTAATGTTTCAATTAATCGTCTAACCATTACTGCACAAGCATCGTACCAACCCTTCTCATAACAACCATTCGCTTGGTTAGCAACTTTTTCAATGTAACCACGAGTTCCACGGACAATTGAGCGTGGAACGACAACTTGTGAATCTGCAAGGAGACCTTCTTCTGGTGGCCCTAACTCCCGCCGAACATCAATGTCGATGGCCTTGACAGCTTTGAAGATATTACTTGCATTAAATGTCATTCATTTTCTTTCGCACCGTAGAGGTGCTTTGCCATGCTCTTGAATATCTGATCAATCTGATCTGTAGAGGCTTCAGGTGAAATATGAATCTGAATATCAATGTGAACCGATGGGTTGTGGCTATTGCGGGCGTCAGAGTTAACTGGTTGCGCAGACGGCCTCGCTATGGCGGCATGCATCGGCCCGGTATGTAAAACTGGCGAAGGCTGATTATTGGGTTCACCAAATTCAGCACACTCACATAGCGATTTAAAGGTTGCGACAGTTTTGGAGATAACCTGCTTGCCTGCGCTTGAGCTTGTGCTGAAAACATATTCAAGGTCCTTAATGTCTTGTTGCCATGCATCTGGATATACCGCAAATAGTTCAGCGTAACCTGTTCGAATAGCGTCCCCCAGTACAGTTTTATGGTGGGCTCCCCTGTAATTTGACCAGACACCCGTCGGGACTCCAGAAGCATCTACGAGGCCGACTGATTTCAAAACACCGAGTAGCGTTGTATCATTGCTTGATTTGAATCCAATGGTCTTAAGCCATTGAACTGTTGCCTTTGGAGGCACACCAATTTGCCTGATTTTTTCTAAAAAAGGCTTAATCTTTCCCGGAACAGTGGTGTAATTGAAGTCTGCCATAGAATCCTTTCTCATTTCATCCTGATAGTTAAAGTTAATCAATTCGGAACCAACACTCCCGTCCAAGTAACACGGATGCTACAAATACACCAACCCGCAATCTAGCAGCAAAACCTCTTCGCTACTAGAACATATATATTAAGGCCGGATAAAATAGCAGCGCTCATGATGGCATTGCTCATTACAAATCACATAAAGCCAAAATCTAAATTTTCGCTATACTCGACAACAGCAGTGTGCGTTAACCGATTGAATAACCATAACGGAGATCAGCATGGCGAAGCCTACTTTGGTGTTGACAGCGGGTGCATTACAGCGGCGCGCCTTTCTCAGATTTCTCAGGCAGGCGGGCACCTTGGGCGCTGCAAGCGCATTCGGCAGCACGGTATTGACGGCACTTGCTGGAGAAACCGGTCACGTCACGCTGCCGTTCGAAAATGGTGAGCGTGATCTCGTCGCATACCCGCAAAAGCGTCCGCTGATCGTGCTCACTGCTCGCCCGCCCCAGCTGGAAACTCCATTCAGCGTATTCAATGAAGGGGTGATTACGCCCAACGACGCGTTTTTCGTACGCTATCACTGGAGCGGCATTCCTACCTCGATCGATGCGTCGAACTATCGATTGCGCATCGGCGGCAACGTCAATACACCGCTCGATTTGTCACTTGCCAACCTCAAGCAAATGGCCGATGCGGTCAATCTGGTTGCCGTCAACCAGTGTTCCGGTAACAGCCGGGGCCACTTTACGCCGCGCGTCAATGGCGGCCAGCTTTCGAACGGTGCCATGGGTAACGCGCGCTGGACTGGCATTCCGCTGCGCAAGGTGTTGGAAAAATCAGGCGTGAAAGCAGGCTCGATGCAGGTCGTATTCAATGGCCTCGACACGCCGCCTTTAGGTAATGTGCCCGATTTCATCAAGGCACTTAATATCGATCACGCACTCGACGGTGAAGTCATGCTGGCATGGCAAATGAACGGCGCCGACCTTCCTTTGCTGAATGGTTATCCCGTGCGGCTGGTCGTCCCCGGCTACTACGGCACTTATTGGGTGAAACACATATCCGATATTACGGTAACCGGCAAGGTATTCGATGGATTCTGGATGAGCAAGGCCTATCGCATTCCAGACAATCCGTGCGCCTGCATTGAGCCGGGAAAAGAGTCCGTCAAGACTACGCCGATCAACCGCATGAACGTACGCTCGTTCATAACCAGCCTGACCAATGGCATGCAAATCAAGAGCGGACGCCAGGTCATCGTGCGCGGGATCGCCTTTGATGGCGGGTACGGCGTGACCGAGGTTGCGTTTTCGCCCGACGGCGGCAAAAACTGGCAGGCCGCTCAACTGGGCAAGGATCTGGGCAGGTACTCCTTTCGCGAATGGAGCGTGGCGTTCACGCCAAAACACAAAGGGAACTACGAATTGTTGGTGCGAGCGGTCAACTGGATCGGTCAGGGCCAGCCGCTCAGCCCCTTGGCAAACCCTGGCGGCTATATGCGCAATGTGGTCGAGTCGACCCACGTCGTTGCTGTTTAAGGAGAAGTGCATGAAATACGTCCTGATTCGCATGCTGCTGGTAGCAAGCGTCCTCGCACCTTATTCTGCAATCGCCCTCGATATCCAGCTACCGCCGGAAACCGCCGTCTTCAAGCCGAGCGAACTACCCGGCTACGTGCTGGTCCAACGCAATTGCATGACTTGCCACTCGGTTCATTACATCCAGTCGCAGCCGCCCGCTTCGCCGCGCGGCTATTGGGAAGCCACCGTCAAGAAAATGAAGGTGCCATTTGGCGCGAAGATTGCAGACGAAGATATCCCTGCAATCGTCGACTATCTGGTCAAAACCTATGGCGCCGAACGTAGCTCCAAGGCGATGGCCCCTGCTCTTTGATGCATACATACTTGTTCTACGGATGCATGAAGGGTACTATTCTGCAATCCGCAAACACTCAATACCATATGAAAAAACTAATCATAACTTTGACCGCCTTGTTGTTAACTTTAAATGTAGCGGCGGCGGATACGCTGAAAAAAGCTGAGGTTCCAAGCGCCGCACCAGCAAAATTGCCTCCTGGTTACATCATTCAGGGTGGGCTTACTTGGGCACCCATTGCAGCCACCGTCGTCACCCTAGCTGAGGCTAAGAATATCTGCTCATCATCCACGGCACTGGGATACAAATGGCGTCTGCCAACCAAAGACGAACTGGTCGCACTCAGTCGGTATGATGGAAGTACGCTAGGTGTTCGTCATGATCTTACTTACCGCAATAATGTTTCAACACTACGTTCTCAGGGTTGGACACTGTACGACGTTTGGTCATCCACGCCCGGCACTGTTGTTGGCCTCCAGTTTATCGTCAACCTGGAGGGCGGCATCGCTAACTACGGTGACGAAAACGGCGTCAGCCACGTGTCTTGTGTTAAGTAGCGCGCGAGGTTGAACTGAATGGGTTGGACTGATGAAATGCAACCCAACATCTCACCGCTCACCATAACAATTTACTCCCATCACCTGTTTTAGCCCCGCATCCGAACTACCAGATACCGTTTTCACGCTTGAATTGGCAGCGAGTACGAATGAACTTGGTTTTTATAGCCGCCGCTAGAACCCAGACTTTGAGGAACGACCAGTGCAGTAGGCAATTAGTATCGCCTGGCCTACTGCGCTTGCGGGTGTTCGGGTAACTCCATGATCGTCAGAATAGCAAACGGGTGTACATTTTCAAAAACCCTTGCCAAACAACAACAAGGCGGTTCAATGCGCCGCTTCCCAGTTCTCGCCTTCACCCAGTCCAACTTCAAGCGGCACCTTCAGCTCAGCTACGTGACACATTAGCCCAGGTAGATTTTCTTTTACCAGCGCCAATTCATTCTCCGGCACTTCGAGCACCAGTTCATCATGAACTTGCATGATCAGTCGCGTATGTATCTGTTCACGCTCTATCCAATTTTGCACCGCAGCCATTGCCAGCTTGATTAAATCTGCTGCGGTGCCCTGCATGGGCGCATTAATGGCGGCACGTTCAGCTGCTTGGCGGCGCATACCGTTGCCGCCGTTAATTTCTGGCAGCCACAATCTGCGCCCGAACACCGTTTCCACGTAACCTTGCTGTTTAGCTTGCTGGCGTGTGCGCTGCATGTAGTCGGCCACGCCGGGGTAACGCATGAAATAGAGATCAATATATTGCTGCGCAGCGCTACGCTCGATATTAAGTTGTGAAGCCAGGCCGAAGGCAGACATGCCGTAAATAAGGCCAAAGTTGATAACCTTGGCATAACGCCGTTGCTCATTACTCACTGCATCTAGCGGGGTGGAAAATACTTCCGCCGCAGTGGCGAGATGGATGTCCTCAGCATTTGAGAATGCTCTGAGCAAACCCTGATCACCGGACAGGTGCGCCATGATGCGCAATTCGATTTGCGAATAGTCGGCAGAGACGATGCGGCTACCGGGCGGTGCGATGAAGGCTTCACGGATGCGGCGCCCTTCCATTGTGCGCACCGGGATGTTCTGCAAATTGGGATCGCTGGAAGCTAATCGTCCTGTTACTGCCACAGCCTGCGAGTAGCTGGTATGCACGCGCCCGGTTTCGCGATTTATCATTTGCGGCAGCTTGTCGGTGTACGTGGATTTAAGTTTCGCCATGCCACGATATTCGAGCAGGAATTTAGGTAGCGGATAATCCAGCGCCAGTTCCTGCAATACCTCTTCGTCAGTGGAAGGCGTACCGCTGGGCGTTTTTTTCTTAACCGGCAAGCCAAGTATATCGAACAGGATTTCCTGAATTTGCTTGGGTGAATTCAGATTAAACGGCTGCCCCGCCGCCGCGTATGCCTGCGTTTCAATATTAATGAGTTTCTCGCCCAGTTCACGACTCTGTCCTGCCAGCTTAACGCTGTCTATCAATACACCATTGCGCTCCATGACATATAGCACTTGTCGTGCGGGTAGTTCTATATTGCGGTACACCCCATCCAGCCCGCCTTGCATTTTGATCTGCGGCATGAGTGTTTGATGTAGTTGCAGAATGATGTCGGCATTTTCTGCTGCGTAGTGTGTAGCGGTTGCCAAGTCCACTTGATCGAAGCAAATTTGTTTAGCGCCCTTGCCCACGACTTCGGCATAGCTGATAGTCTTCACGCCGAGATGTCGCAGCGCAAGGCTGTCTAAATCGTGCGATTTGTGGCTTTCCAGCACATAAGATTGCAATAATGTGTCCTCGGCAATGCCCGCAAGCTGAATGGCATGGTTGGCAAAGATGTGCTGATCATATTTGAGATCGTGTCCCAGTTTTTTGTGGTGTGCACTTTCCAGCCACGGCTTAAGTTTTAATAGCGCATGCTCACGGCTAAGTTGATCCGATGCCCCGGGGTAATGATGGGCGAGCGGCAAATAAGCTGCATGATGGGGTTGGATAGCAAATGAAATACCCACCAGCTGCGCAGTCATCATGTCCAGCGCGGTGGTTTTAGTATTTATGCTCACTAATTCGGCCTGCTGGATTTTTTTCAGCCAAGTGTCGAGTTGTGTTTCCGTCAGGATTGTTTCGTAATGCACCGAGGCAGGCACAGGTGCTTCTTCGGCAAACATGCTGGCTTGCCGCATCCCATCCTCTTCTCCAGCTTGATTTGCTGAGGGCGAAGGCGCGGCAAGAGACAGTTCGCGTAGCCAACTTTTAAAGCCACAACGTTCAAATAAGCTACGAAGTTGCACGCTGTCTTGTGGCGGCGGTACCAGTTCATCAAAGTGTACGGGCAATTCAACATCGCACTTTACGGTAATTAGCATGCGGCCTTGCGGCAACCAGTCCAGTGCATTACGCAAGTTGTTTCCCACCGCCCCGGAAATTTCATGTGCATGCGCCATTAAATTATCCAGCGTGCCATATTGGCTTAGCCATTTGACGGCAGTCTTGGGGCCTACCTTAGGCACACCTGGCACGTTATCGACCGTATCGCCGGTTAGGGTAAGATAATCGACGATATGTTCTGGCGACAATCCGAATTTAGCCAGTACGCCCGCTTCGTCCAGCATTTCATTGCTCATGGTGTTAACCAGTTGCACTTGGCTGTTTACGAGTTGCGTAAGATCTTTATCGCCAGTGGAGATAATGCAGCGTGCGCCCCCTACTGTTGCCTGCTGTGCCAGTGTACCGATCACATCGTCTGCTTCCACTCCATCAATTGTCAGGATATTCCAGCCGGAGGCGGCAATAAGCTGATGCAGTGGAGCAATTTGCGCGGCAAGAGCCTCTGGCATTGCAAGGCGATGCGCTTTGTAGTCGGCATATAAATCATCGCGGAAGGTTTTGCCTTTAGCGTCGAATACACAGGCGCTATAATCTGCCGGGTAATCAGCGCGCAAGCGGCGTAACATGTTAAGCACACCATAGATGGCCCCAGTTGGCTCACCATGCGGACTGC
Organism: Candidatus Nitrotoga sp. AM1P; assembly: GCF_013168275.1. Classification (GTDB taxonomy): domain Bacteria; phylum Pseudomonadota; class Gammaproteobacteria; order Burkholderiales; family Gallionellaceae; genus Nitrotoga. The sequence goes on from NZ_AP019547.1 coordinate 1,963,964, forward strand.
GCAGGTCAGGCATTGCATGGAATGCGCGATAAAGATAAGACGAGCCATCAACCAGCAGCAATGTTTTCATTTTTTGTAAAAGGGTTCTTCAATCATGAGCAATCAATCCAAATTGCCTTCTTCGAAATTGCCGGAAGTATGGAATTCAAAAGAGGCATGGCGTGTGTTCGGCATTATGTCAGAATTCGTCTCTGCCACTGACCGACTGAAGATCATCCAGCCGGCCGTCAGTATTTTCGGTAGCGCACGCACCAAGCCGAATCATCCATATTACAAAAAAGCCGAAGAAATTGCGCGGTTGCTATCCGATGCGGGGTTTTCTGTTATTTCGGGCGGAGGCCCCGGCGTTATGGAAGCGGCCAACAAAGGCGCATTCTATGGCAAGTCACCCAGTGTAGGGCTGAACATCCAATTACCGCACGAGCAGCACAATAATCCCTACCAAGATATCAGCCAGACTTTCCAGCACTTTTTTGTGCGCAAGGTTATGTTCGTTAAATTTGCCAGTGCCTATGTAGTCATGCCTGGCGGCTTTGGGACGCTGGACGAGCTGATGGAAGCACTCACTTTGGTGCAAACCGGCAAGACACGTCGCATTCCCATCATTCTGGTGGGAAGTGAATTTTGGCGCGGCATGCTGGACTGGTTCCGACAATCATTGCTCACCGAAGGCATGATCAGTCCGCAAGACATGGACTTGATTCAGCTGATCGATAATTCAGAAGAAGTCGTCAGCGCCATTTTCAATCATTACGAGACTCGTGGCTTTGAGCTTTCCGAGGCTGAGCGTGAAATGCAGTTGAACCTGTGATGGAAGCAAAAATGTTGGAATAAGCACAAAGAATGGGACGTTTTAAGCAGTCTTTTCCGTGCTTATCGGCTAGAATGTAGCCATGGAAAATCTCCGAGGGAATATGATGCGCCTGATTACCACCTTATTCCTGAGCGCCCTGCTCAGCACAGCCTCCGCCGCACCGATTCAGCTGCCTGGTCTGCAACCATTGCCGCCGCCCCCCCCACTTGATGCCAAAGCCCCTGATGCTAATTTGTTGCCGTTACCACTCCAGTTGCCCAAATTGCCCGCTGATGACGACGCGCAGGATGCTGCTCTGGGTCAGGAAATTACCCCCATCAAACCGGCTGAACAGACCGTGGAAGAATTCCGCGCGGGCGGGAAGCTTTATATGATCAAGATTACCCCGAAAGTTGGACCACCCTATTATTTGGTGGATGACCTTGGCGATGGGAAATTTTCACATTATCAAAATCTGGATCCAGGTTTTCGTCCACCACGCTGGATTATCCATAGATTCTGATACGAGTTCCGAAATATGGCAGTTTTTACCCGTGTCACTGAGCCAGAACTTATCTCTTGGCTGGACGATTATTCGCTAGGCCAACTACTGGAATTGCAAGGAGTTGCCTCGGGTATCGAGAACACCAACTACTTTGTCACTACCAGCAATGGTCGCTTCGTGCTGACGCTGTTCGAGAAGCTTGCTGCCCGCGAACTACCGTTTTACCTCAATCTGATGTCTCATTTGGCCCGTCACGACATTCCTTGCCCGAGCCCCGTAGCCAATCGACATAACCAATTCTTGAGCGAACTGAATAGCAAGCCTGCGTGCATTGTCAGTCGTTTGCCAGGCAAATCGTTGATGAATCCAGAGGTAATTCACTGTGCCGCTATAGGCGAAATGCTGGGCCGATTACACAATGCAGCGCAGAGCTTTGCGGGAACCATGTCCAACACACATGCTGCAATTTGGCGTGCGCGTGCCGCACCACAGGTAACACCGTTTCTATCACCGCAAGACGCAGCGCTCCTGGAAAGCGAAGTTACATTCCACGGAAAACACACACTTGCCGCACTACCGCAAGGCGTGATCCACGCTGATCTATTCCGCGACAACGTACTGTTTGATGGTACGCGCATCGGCGGTCTGATCGATTTTTATTTCGCCTGTAACGATAGTCTCTTGTACGATGTGGCCATCACCGTGAACGACTGGTGCATGGGCTCAGACAGCACTCTGGACAAGGCGCGCACTCAAGCCCTGTTGCAGACCTACCATGCGGTGCGGCCAATGCAAACGGAAGAGCGGATTGCTTGGCCCATTGCCTTACGAGCAGCCGCGCTGCGCTTCTGGCTATCGCGCCTGTACGATATGCACTTGCCACGTGAAAATGAACTGATACACGCGCATAATCCAGATCAATTTAAATGCATTCTGCAACGGCATATCGCCGCAAACAGTAATGTTATTTGGTTATAACGAGGCAAACATGGAGGCACGAAAAGTAAATATTGCCAATGGCTGGCTGTGGATAAAGCAGGGGTACTGGTTATTCAAAAAAAGCCCGGTACTGTGGGTGGTTCTAGCAACCGTCGGGGTAACCGGATTACTCGGCATTTCCACCATCCCGGTAATCGGCGACCCCTTAGCCACACTACTATTCCCAGTGCTACTCGCTGGCTATATGTGTGGTTGCCATGCGCTGGAGCATGACAAAGAACTGGAGTTATCGCATTTGTTCGCTGGATTCCACAACAATACTTCGCAACTAGTCACATTAGGTGGTATTAGCTTGATTAGCCAAATGCTGATATTAGGCGTAATGATGCTCACCGGCGGCGCTACTCTAGTAAGTATTTTGATGAGCAGCAAAACAGCGAACAACCCGGAAATACTAGCACAAGCCGTTGCCGGCGCGGGCATTGCACTGACGTTGGGCATGGCATTCTTCAGCCTGCTGCTGATGTCGATGCAGTTTGCTCCGATGCTGATAATCTTTGAGAAAATGTCGCCTATTGACGCGCTGAAAACCAGCCTGTCAGCCTGCCTACGTAACATCCTCCCCCTGTCCTTATATGGCGGAATGATGTTACTTTTCATGATGATTGCCACCATGCCATTGATGTTGGGCTGGCTGATTTTACTGCCCGTAATGATTAGCTCAATGTACGCTATCTATCGTAATTTATTTCCAACTCCAACAGAAATAGCCATGGCTCTTGAGGACGAAATAATTACACGTGACCCATCTTAAATACACTCAGCCTTTATTTTGGACTGTATCGAATGTTATATCGCCCTAGCTACGATAACTGGCATTAATCTTGACATAGTCATAAGAGAAATCGCAGGTCCATACTGTAGCCACTGCCGTGCCGCGATCTAGCGTGACCCGAATGGTAATGTCGCTTTGTTGCATGATGCGCTGTCCATCTTCTTCAATATAGCTGGCGGCGCGTCCACCATGTTCAGCTACCAGCACATCATCAAGATACAACTTAAGGCGATGCACGTCGAGATCCTGCACATCGGCATATCCGATAGCAGCAAGGATCCGCCCAAGATTGGGATCAGAAGCGAAAAACGCAGTTTTAACCAAGGGGGAACGTGCCACGGCATAGGCAATTTTCTTGCACTCCGCCACGCTCTTGCCCCCTTCAATTTGGACAGTGATAAACTTGGTCGCACCCTCACCATCACGCACGATGGCCTGCGCCAGCAATATGGCAACCTCCGTGACTGCCGCCTGCAACTGCGCGAACGCCGTGCTTTCCACATCAATGATTGCTTGTGCACCGCTCATGCCGGTGGCGATCACCATCAGTGCGTCATTAGTAGATGTATCGCCATCCACGGTAATGCAATTAAACGAAGCATCACAGGCGTGAGCCGTCAACTGTTGCAACAGAGACCGGGCCACCGCCGCATCAGTGGCAATATAGCCGAGCATGGTAGCCATGTTAGGATGGATCATGCCGGAGCCTTTAGCGATGCCGGTAATGGTGATAGTTACACCATCGAATACGATTTGTTTGGATACCGCTTTAGCAACGATGTCCGTGGTCATAATGGCCTGCGCGGCATTAAACCAATTATCCTCGCGTAGTTCGGCTACGCAGGTTGGTAGTCCTGAGACCAGCCGCGATAGCGGCAACGCCTCCATGATCACACCAGTGGAGAAGGGCAGCACTTGCTCTGCCTCGCAATCCAGAAGAATAGCTACTTCAGCACAGGTAGCGCGAGCCGCAGCCAGCCCCTGTTCGCCGGTACCCGCATTAGCGTTACCCGTGTTAACCACAAGTGCGCGCACACTTTTGTTCGCAACCAGATGTTCGCGTGCCACAATAACCGGTGCGGCACAGAAACGATTTTGCGTGAATACCCCAGCCACCGTGGCTTGCGCAGTCAGGTGCATGAGCAACAAATCCTTACGCCCGGGTTTCTTGATGTTTGCTTCCGCTGTGCCCAGCAGCACACCTTTAACAGGCAGCAGAGCACTTGAAATAGGAGATTGCAGATTAACTGGCATGCCTGTAGCCCATACATTTCATAAATTCGTACGATGAGTGCATGGCACTATTCACCCAGTAAAAATATGAATGAGCGGTGTGAATATTCATATAATGAGTTGAACAATATATTGCATGGAAACATTTCCCAATTAAAACATTCAGTCGCTAGTAGCGACCACCTTGTTGGTAAATATAGTTGCTCATTTCTACGGATTGCATATTCATACGCCTCACAATGCCGTGCACATGACGCACGATACCGCGCATTACGTAATAAACGATAGCGGGATTTGTGCTGAGAAAAGACTCCAGACGGGAGCGGTCTAGTAATAGCATTTTGCTGTTTGTCTTGGCCACCACAGTAGCACTGATCTGTGCGGCACTTCCACCAACAAACGTGATGATACCAGCCAAATCACCGGGTTGTAACAGATGCAAGGTCGCTTTTTCTCCATCAAGAGTGGCGGTCGCCTCAACCTCACCTGTAGCAAGGATCATAAGTGTATTTCTGAGCATGCTGTTACCAGGCTGGAGGAGATATTCACCCGCTTTGTATTCGTGCACCGTAATAATATTTGCCAATTCTTCAATCTCGGCATCTCGCAACTCTTCAGTCAGCGTGGAGTTACGCAGGGTCTGCAAAATCAGGTCATCCATCATCATCGTGATCTCCCACCAATAATAACTACATCAATTTAATTTGCCATGGCACTGCTTGTATTTTTTGCCAGAACCACAGGGACATGGATCATTGCGTCCGGCCTTTTTGTCAATGCGTACAAATGGTTTGTGCTCTGCCTCACCATCCTCCGTAGCCAAGGCCTCTTCGTAATCGGCATGATGATACTGCACATTTTCCGGAGCGTGAGGTGCTTCTACCGCTTCAATATCCTGTTCGTTGCGGATACGAACGTTTATCAGTATCCGTGTGACATCACGCTTGATCGAGTCAAGCATGCTCGAAAACAATTCAAATGCTTCACGCTTATACTCTTGCTTAGGATTCTTCTGCGCATAACCACGCAGGTGGATGCCCTGACGCAGATGATCTAACGCTGCCAAATGCTCACGCCAGTGGGTATCCACGCTTTGCAACATGATGATGCGCTCATATCCGTGCATCATTTCCGCATCAACTTGCTCCACTTTGGCTTGATACTGCTGCTGTGCAGCCTGCACTACACGGTCACGCAAGCCAGTTTCATCAATTTGTTTATTTTGTTCCAGCCATTGCGTAAGCGGTAGGGTCAATTGAAATTCAGCAGCCAGCACCTTTTCCAGTCCAGGAACATCCCACTGTTCTTCCATACTCTGCGGCACGATGTATTCACTAATGATGTCTTGCATTACCCCTTCGCGCATTGCATTGATCGTTTCGGAAATATCCACGCTCTCCAGCAACTCATTGCGCTGCTGATAGATTACCTTACGTTGTTCATTAGCGACATCGTCGTATTCAAGAATCTGCTTGCGCATGTCAAAATTTCGCGCTTCGACCTTGCGTTGTGCATTCTCAATGGCGCGGGTGACCCAAGAATGCTCAATCGCTTCACCTTCGGGCAGCTTGAAACGGTTCATAATGGCTGCCACACGGTCGGAGGCAAAAATCCGCAACAGCGGATCTTCCAGCGATAAATAAAAACGGCTGGAACCGGGGTCGCCCTGACGACCCGCGCGGCCACGCAATTGGTTATCCACACGACGCGATTCGTGGCGCTCGGTACCGATGATATGTAAGCCACCGCTCTTTACAACTTGGTCATGTATCGGTTGCCATTCAGCACGCAACTGGGCGATGCGTTGATCACGCGTGGCATTATCCAAGCTCTCGTCCATGCGTAACCGTTCGATTGGCTTTTCCACATTGCCGCCCAACACAATGTCCGTGCCACGCCCGGCCATGTTGGTAGCGATCGTAATCATCTTTGGGCTTCCCGCTTGCGCTATGATCTCAGCTTCGCGCGCGTGTTGCTTGGCGTTTAAAACCTGGTGAGGCAGCTTTTCTTTTTCCAGTAATTGCGACAATAATTCCGATGTTTCAATCGAAGTGGTGCCAACCAGCACTGGTTGGCTACGCTTGTAACAATCCTGAATATCCAAAATGGCTGCTCGATATTTCTCGCTTGTCGTAAGATAAACCTTGTCCATCATATCCTTGCGGATAGTGGGCCGGTGCGGCGGAATAATGACGGTTTCCAGATTGTAAATCTGCTGAAACTCAAACGCTTCGGTATCTGCCGTACCGGTCATGCCGGCCAATTTGCCATATAGACGGAAATAATTCTGGAAGGTAATAGAGGCTAGAGTTTGATTCTCCTTTTGGATAGTCACCCCTTCTTTGGCCTCTACCGCTTGGTGTAGGCCTTCGGACCAACGCCTTCCTGCCATCATACGACCAGTGAATTCATCTACAATAATTACTTCGTCGTCCTGCACTACATAATTCTGGTCGCGAAGATACAGCGCATGAGCACGCAACGCAGCATACAGATGATGAATCAGCATAATATTAGCTGGGTCATACAAGCTGCCCCCGATAGGCAATAGTCCTGCTTGACTCAGTAATTTTTCAGCATGTTCATGCCCGCTTTCCGTCAACAAAATCTGACGGTTTTTCTCATCAACACTGTAATCACCAAGTCCATTTTCCTCTTGCTGACGCACAAGCTGCGGCACTAATTTATCCATGCGGATATAGACATCCACATTGTCTTCAGACTGACCAGAAATAATCAGTGGGGTGCGCGCTTCATCGATAAGAATGGAATCCACCTCATCCACGATGGCATAATTCAGCTTACGCTGGAAACGCTCACCCGCATGGGTAGCCATATTGTCGCGCAAGTAATCGAAACCAAATTCGTTGTTGGTGCCGTAGGTTATATCCGCATTGTAAGCAGCCAGCTTGTCGGTATGGTCCATCTGCGACAGAATTACCCCCACTGACAATCCAAGGAAGCGATATAGCCGACCCATCCATTCAGCATCACGTGCCGCCAGATAATCGTTGACCGTCACCACATGCACGCCCTGACCTGAAAGCGCATTGAGATATGCCGGCAGGGTCGCCATCAAAGTTTTGCCCTCGCCGGTGCGCATTTCCGCAATTTTGCCATGGTGCAGTGCCATGCCGCCGATCAGTTGTTCATCGAAGTGACGCATTTGCAGTACACGCTGTCCCGCTTCACGCACCACGGCGAATGCCTCGGGTAACAATGTATTCAACGCTTCGCCTTGAGCAATGCGCTGTTTGAAGACGTCAGTTTTAAGACACAGTGCCTCGTCTGAAAGCTTTCCCACCTCGGCCTCAAGAGCATTAATCATCGCGACTGTCTGGCGATATTGTTTAAGGAGGCGATCATTACGACTGCCAAAAACACTTTTTAATAAAGTAGAAATCATTTTTTAATTTTTCTAGGTTTCAATTCTGAGATTTTAATTCTAAGTTTTAATGCTGGATTTAACTATTTAAGCTTTAATTTATTGTCAGTTACACCAAGCAAAAAGGGTGAAGTGCCACCTCACCCTTGTACAAAACCCAATGTTTATCAATTCTCAACGTTTCAAAAAAATGCTTGTATGCGACACTTTTGAATATCTCACTTCTAAAATCATGAGGAGAACCAAGCAAAGCAGTGCTGATCTATTCGCTTTAACAACTTCCCGTCCGGCACAGCGGACACCAGTAGATCTAACAATCTGTGCAAGCTGAAGATCATCATTTGCCATGATCAATCTTTATTATATTAGCATTTAGCATAATGCTCTTGGTAATCTGAATACACTCCAAATATCTCGAACCGATGTCAACATTAAAAATGTTTCTCAGCATCAAAACTCTATTCACTGGAAGCGGAGCAGTTTCTTATTGAACATAACTCATCCTAACAGTGAAAATAATCCCGTCGAAATCAACTCTAAAAACAACACAAATGCCTGATGGTGCATTGTTACCGAGCAGCTGCTATGAGCTTTTACAAACCATGGAAATCAGAATAGTATCCATGCTTCCATTACTGAATTAACCTGATGTTGTGTCAAATCGATTAAGTTCATATTTCAATGCCAGCCAAGAGTTACGTCAGCTATCAAATAAGGTAGACGAACTTCTCACATTGCAGCGGCATTATGAACAGATCGCACCATCCTCTCTGGTACGCGTTAGCCATGTAATGCAAATCGACCAGCAAACTCTCGTTATTGCCGCAGATAATGGCACGGTGGCAGCAAAACTACGTCAACTTACCCCAGGATTTACCCATTTATTCCAAAACGGGGGCTACGAGATTACTGGAATTCAGATTAAGGTGCAAGTTGCCTTACCGATCAACACACGACCCCCTCGCCCTACCTCTCTCACCAGTATAGGACGTCAGCAGCTGGTTGACTTCGCCGTAAAATTGCAAGACTCACCTCTGAAAACCGCATTGCAACGCTTGGCAAAAAATAAGAAGTAATGGCAAACAAACTTAACTCGGATAATGAGCAATTGTTTGGCTGTATTTTTACCCAAGAGCCCAGCACGGACTCAAGTCGAAAGCTATGGCACAATATAATAGTGTGAGTAGATCGATTTCAGAACCCGACGATGTAGAAAACAATCGTAAGACTGGGAGACTTCTGTTTACCTTTTAATTTCTGCTCATGAGCGGTTTCTTTGGAGTATGGTGGGATGAGTCGCATATTAATCGTAATTGTTATCTTCATAGTCATCTACTTGCTGCTCAGGTATTACCGCAAGCAGATGCCAAAAAAAGATGTACTAGGTGAAGATACATCAAAGCACAGAGAAAATATGGTGCGTTGTGCGCACTGCGGTGTGCATCTGCCTAAAGGTGAGAGCATTATGGTCGATCACAAGCATTATTGCAGTGAGGTGCATCGCCGTGCACACATTGACGAACCTGAATAATCTCTAATACCAGATAAATTTTGATGTGGGATAACCTACCCCTCTCCACGTGGCATCCATTGCGCCCGAGATCTTATTCTGCGCCCGCACCGGATGCCATGTGGCGCTCAATTTACTTCTTCAATCTTTATCGCCTGACCCTGAGTGGACTATTTATCTTTCTGGTAAGCATTTTTGGTCACGCCCTGTCGTTAGGTTCAAGCGCTCCATCGCTGTTCTTTCGCACCAGTCTCCTATACGTCGTAATGACCTTGATTTCGCTTCTAACCATCAAGTTACGTCGGCCACGATTTAACTTGCAATTGGCATTTCAGGTAGGAACAGATATTGTTTGTATAACAGTTTTATCACACGCCAGCGGGGGCATACAAAGCGGTTTGGGCGTGTTGTTACTAGTATCTCTGACCGCTACAGGGTTGATCAGCCGTGGCAAGACCACTCTGTTTTTCGCGGCACTTGCCAGCATTGCAGTGTTGTTGCAACATTCTTACGCAGTGCTCACCCAGGATGCGGCGGTAGCCCAATATGTGCAGGCCGGATTACTAAGCACCGCTTATTTTGCCGTCGCCTGGCTGGCGCATACCATGGCCAAGTATGCCAGTGCCAGCGAAAATCTGGCCGCTCTGCGCGGTGTAGATCTGGCCAACATGGCAGAAACTAACAGACTGGTGATTCAGGATATGCCAGACGGCGTGCTGGTGGTGAATGAGAGCGGAATGGTCAAGCAGTACAATCCTGGTGTGGAGCGTTTGCTTGGGTACACGTTTTCAAATACTGATAATGCCACGCTGAAAAGTTGCGCGCCCCTGCTGGCGGATCGATTCGCCGTTTGGCGGCTGCATCAGGGGCGCGAACATGAAGTATTACGTTTGCCTATAACCAATCATCAGGTGCGTGTGCGTTTCCTGCCAGTAGAGCGCGATGGATTTTGGGGCGCGATAATTTTCCTTGAGGATATGCAACGCGTTCAGGCACAGGCTCAGCAGATCAAACTCGCAGCACTGGGACGATTGACCGCCAACATTGCCCATGAGGTACGCAACCCACTGTCGGCTATCAGCTACGCAACTGAACTACTGCAAGAAGAAAAGCACGATCCGGGGCAGACTCGTCTGTTTCAGATCATTATGGACAATGCCGCAAGGTTGAACCACATCGTGGAAGATGTCCTGCAGCTAAACCGACGCGACAGGGTGCAAAGTGAAGATTATAATTTAACAGAAAAACTGCCCCTCTATATTGAAGGGTTGCGTCATACCCAAGGCGTGTCGCAGGAGATATTTTTAATTAAGATTGCCCCTGCTTGCGTAATCAGATTTGATCTTGGCCATCTCGATCAAGTATTGTGGAATTTATGCCGCAACGCTCTGCGTTATTGCAGCAAACTGACAGGCAGTGTACAACTAAGTGTATGGTGCTCCAATGATGGGAGGACGATACTGGAAATTCTGAACGATGGGCCTCCAGTTGCCCCCGAGACCGTTCAACAATTGTTCGAGCCTTTCTTTACCATGACGGCCGGTGGTACCGGTTTAGGCCTGTATATTGCACGCGAATTGTGCGAGGCTAACGGCGCAACGCTTGAATATAGACAGCCCACAAAGGGCGGTGCCTGTTTCCGCATTGTGTTTGGGGATCAAAATGACCGTTGATATACAGGCCAGCCCTGCGCGCGTCTTGGTGGTGGATGACGAGCCGGATATATTGGAGTTGATCGAGTTGGCGCTGCTACGCATGGGATTGCAGGTCGACCGCGCTAGTAATGTGCAAGAAGCTTTGCAACAATTAGATACTAAAACATATCAGCTATGTCTGACAGATATGCGCCTGCCGGATGGAGAAGGACTGGAGGTGGTGCAATATATTATTGCTCGCAACATGCATGTGCCAGTCGCGGTAATTACCGCGCATGGCAACATGGAAAATGCGATTTTTGCACTTAAGGCGGGCGCTTTCGATTACCTCCCCAAGCCAGTTGCGCTGACCCAGCTGCGCGCCTTGGTCAATGCTGTGCTAAAGCTGCCGCCACTGTCTGCCACCGTACGAAAAGGCGTGCGAACATTACTGGGACTTTCCCCGGCCATGGAAAAGGTGCGCGACCTGATCGATCGGGTGGCACGTAGCCAGGCACCGGTACATATCAGTGGCGAATCAGGTAGTGGAAAAGAACTGGCTGCGCGGCTGATCGTTGAAAAAAGCGCTCGACGCGACCAGCCTTTCATCACGGTAAACTGCGGTGCAATCCCGGAAACGCTTATGGAAAGCGAATTTTTCGGTTATCGCAAGGGCGCCTTCACTGGTGCGGAAAAAGATCGCGAGGGTTTATTTCAGGCTGCCAATGGCGGTACTTTATTCCTTGACGAGGTTGCCGATTTACCTCTCTCCATGCAGGTAAAATTGTTGCGGGTAATCCAGGAGAAAAAAGTGCGTAAGGTGGGCGCCACGCAAGAAGAGTCGGTGGATGTACGTATCATCAGCGCCACCCATAATGCGTTGGCGGAGCAAGTACAGCAGGGGAAATTCCGTCAGGATTTATATTACCGTCTGAATGTGATTACCCTGCTTATGCCACCGTTGCGCGCAATGCGCGATGACATTGCCGAGGTCGCCAACCATTTTTTAGCTCGTTTGTGCGGTGATGCAAAGGTCGAATTAGCATCGTCAGCTTTGAAAGCACTTCAACAATACGATTTTCCGGGCAACGTGCGCGAATTGGAAAATATAATCGAACGGGCACTTGCATTATGTTCGGACGACATTATCATGCCAGCCGATTTGCAGCTTGCACCCACGGATTTTGCTGAAACGACCACCAAACCAAGTGTAGCTGGCAAATATCCACTTACCGATTATCTGGATAGCGTCGAACGCGCAGCCATTCTAGAGGCGTTACAGCAAACCAATTTCAACCGCACAGCTGCGGCCAAGGTGCTGGGAGTGACTTTTCGCGCTTTGCGCTATCGTATGGATCGATTGGATATCACTGACAAGGATGAATAATCAGTGAAAATTGGCACAAATGGATGGGTCAGCGGTATACGCCGCCTTGCTTCGCCCAACTGTGATTTCCGTCCATCTGGCACCACCATAGACTTATTGGTTATTCACAATATCAGCCTGCCACCGGGTGAGTTCGGTGGCCAGGCGGTTGCACAGTTATTTACCAACATTCTTGATACGGATGCACACCCCTATTTTGCTCAACTCAAAGGGGTGAGAGTTTCTGCCCATTTTTTAATACAGCGCACGGGTGAAATTACCCAGTTCGTGCCTTGCAGCAAGCGCGCCTGGCATGCCGGTGCATCGATGTGGCGCGGACGCACGGCCTGCAATGATTTTTCCATAGGCATCGAATTAGAAGGCACAGACTTTCTGCCATTCAGCGATCAGCAGTATGCTGCACTAATCCGGCTGACGCGAGTGCTCAAACGTGCCTATCCGATTCGTGAAATTGCAGGGCATTCAGATATTGCACCGGGACGGAAAACAGATCCTGGGCATGGATTTGACTGGCCGCGCTATCTTGAGAAGGATGGATTAAAAACAAGCCGAAAACAGAACATATAAATATATTTATTCTTAATAGAAGCACGTTGTGCTGTTCTTGCTTTTTTATATTTGTTTGTTTTATTAAATAGATCGATTTATCGGGATAAAAAACTTGCATAATTTTTTTAATGTACTACAATCGTTTCTACTACATGTGCATCCATATACGACATTGGTATACTACATATAGTGGTTTTTTATTTTAGCCTGATCCCATTAAAAACTAATTCTTAGTGTTAAGTTAAAGCAACGATTATGTTAGGGTAGCTAACAAAATTTCTCGTATTAAAAATACTAATATTTAAGATATATATGTCTCCAGTATCGGCACACATCATTTCCGGCGAGGCTACGAGCACGCTCAACATCCCTTTTGACCACCACAAGGTGATCCGCCGCAATGGTTCTGTAGTTGCTTTTGAGGCAACCAAGATTACCGTTGCATTGACCAAGGCATTTATCGCCGTAAACGGCGAAGCGTCCGCCCGCGTGCGCGAGTTAGTTAACCAATTGACCGAAACTGTGGTTAATGCACTGTTACGCCGCCACCCGCATGGTGGGACGTTACATATCGAAGATATTCAAGATCAAGTCGAACTGGCTCTGATGCGTTCCGGGGAACACGATGTGGCCCGCGCCTACGTGCTTTACCGCGAGGAACGCACGCGTGAACGGGCCAAGATAAAAGTTGCGCCTGCGCATATTCTTCAAGTCAACGACAAGGGTGTGCTTCGCCCGTTGGATGAAGCGCGACTTGCGGCACGCATCACGGCAGCTTGTGAAGGACTCGGCAACGCGGTAAGTGCTGATCCGATTCTTAAGCTGACACTACGTGATCTTTATGATGGCGTACCAGTTGAAGAGGTACGCAAATGTGCCATCCTTGCCGCTCGTGCAATGATCGAACATGACCCAGCCTATAGCTTCGTTACCGCCCGGCTGCTGCTGAACAACATTTGCTGTGATGTTATTGGCGAAGATGCCGACATGGCAACGCGTTATGCCGAATATTTTCCCTCATTCATCAAGCGTGGCATTGAAGCAGAGCTACTTGACCGCGACATGGCAAATTTTGACCTGCCACGATTGGCCAATGAATTAACTGCAAGCCGTGACTTGCAGTTCAGCTATCTTGGCTTGCAAACCCTATATGACCGTTACTTCCTGCACATAAACGAAAATCGCATCGAGCTGCCACAGGCATTTTTCATGCGCGTGGCTATGGGCTTGGCGCTCAGGGAGAATGACCGCGATACACGCGCTATCGAGTTCTATCATCTACTGTCCAGTTTCGATTTCATGAGCTCAACGCCTACCCTGTTCAACTCTGGGGCCATCCGGTCGCAACTTTCTTCTTGCTACCTGACTACCGTACCGGACGACTTGGCCGGTATCTTTGAAGCAGTAAAGGAAAATGCTCTTCTGGCCAAATACTCCGGTGGCCTTGGCAACGACTGGACCCCCGTACGTTCTATGGGCGCACACATCAAGGGCACCAACGGCAAATCACAAGGCGTGGTGCCATTCCTGAAAGTCGCCAATGACACTGCCGTGGCAGTCAACCAAGGAGGCAAAAGGAAAGGCGCGGTATGCGCTTATCTGGAAACATGGCATCTGGATATCGAAGAATTTCTTGAGTTACGCAAGAATACCGGCGACGACCGCCGTCGTACACATGACATGAATACAGCCAATTGGATACCCGACCTGTTCATGAAACGTGTACTGGAAGACGGGGAATGGACACTATTTTCACCATCAACCTGCCCCGATCTGCACGACAAATTCGGCTCGGAGTTCGAGCGTGCTTACATAACTTATGAGGCCCGTGCAGCGAACAGCGAGATCACCCTATTCAAAAAAGTTTCGGCAGCCAGCCTGTGGCGCAAAATGCTGACCATGTTATTTGAGACCGGTCATCCGTGGATCGCTTTTAAAGATCCATGTAACATACGTTCGCCACAACAACATGCTGGCGTGGTGCATAGCTCTAATCTATGCACCGAAATCACGCTGAACACCTCCGCATCCGAAATTGCGGTATGTAATCTTGGCTCGATCAATCTCAAGGCACATCTGAACACATTGGGCCAGCTTGACCATGAAAAACTCAAGCGCACCATTACCACGGCCATGCGTATGTTGGACAACGTAATCGACATCAACTACTACGCCGTTGAAAAGGCGCGCAACTCCAACCTTCGGCACCGCCCGGTTGGACTGGGCATCATGGGGTTTCAGGATTGCCTGCATGAACTGCGGATACCCTATGCCTCGAAAAAAGCAGTCGAATTTGCTGACAGCTCCATGGAAGCAGTGTGCTATTACGCCTATTTGGCATCCACAGAACTGGCCGAAGAACGAGGCCGCTACGAGAGCTATAACGGCAGCCTGTGGGATCAGGGCATATTGCCGCAGGATACGCTGGAACTTCTGCGTCAGTCACGCGGCGGGCATGTAGAGGTAGATATGTCCGCTAGCATGGACTGGGACAAACTACGTGCACGCATCAAACAGTACGGCATGCGCAACTCAAACTGCGTGGCCATTGCGCCTACTGCGACTATATCAAACATCATCGGCGTATCAGCCTGCATCGAACCTACTTACCAGAACTTATTTGTAAAGTCGAATCTGTCCGGTGAATTCACCGTCATTAACGAATATCTGGTAAATGACCTCAAGCGGCTGGGACTGTGGGATGAAGTGATGATAGCCGACCTAAAATATTTCGATGGAAGCCTTGCTAAAATTGATCGCATCCCGGCCGAATTGCACAGTCTGTATGCGACTGCATTCGAGATTGAGCCGCAATGGGTAATAGAAGCAGCTGCACGGCGCCAGAAATGGATTGACCAAGCGCAATCGCTAAACATCTACATGGCTGGTGTGTCGGGGCGCAAACTCGACGAAACCTACAAGCTGGCATGGCTACGAGGCCTGAAAACTACATATTATTTACGCACCATGGGTGCAACTTCAGCGGAAAAATCCACCTCGCGCGCTGGCGAACTGAATGCAGTGCAGATGTGCGCAATTGACAACCCAGAATGCGAGTCATGCCAATGAATGACTATACCATCGCATCCAGCTCAGCTGGACGGATACGCGTGGAAGACAAGCGTATCATCAACTGCAATGCAGACGTTAATCAACTAGTGCCATTTAAATATAAATGGGCTTGGGAGAAGTACATCTCCGCCTGCGCCAACCACTGGATGCCGCAAGAGGTCAATATGTCCGCCGACATTGCGCTATGGAAGAACCCCAACGGGCTGACCGATGATGAACGCCTCATGGTCAAGCGCAATCTTGGATTCTTCACTACAGCGGACAGCCTCGCGGCCAACAATATCGTACTTGGCACCTACCGTCACATCACCAACCCCGAATGTCGCCAGTACCTGCTACGTCAGGCATTCGAGGAGGCGATTCACACGCATGCCTATCAATACATCGTTGAAAGCTTGGGGCTGGACGAGGGCGAAATTTTCAACATGTATCATGAAGTTTCCAGCATACGTGAAAAAGATGAATTTTTGCTGCCCTTTATCGACACCCTGACCAATCCGGACTTCAAGACAGGCACGCCGGAAACGGATCGCCAGCTATTACGCAGTCTAATCGTGTTTGCCTGCATCATGGAAGGATTGTTCTTCTATGTCGGCTTCGTGCAAATTTTAGCGCTTGGACGTCAAAATAAAATGACCGGTGCCGCCGAACAGTACCAGTACATCATGCGTGATGAATCCATGCACCTCAATTTCGGTGTGGATGTAATCAATCAAATCAAGCTGGAAAACCCTCACCTGTGGACACCTGAATTCCGTGAAGAAATTCGCGGCCTTATGCAGCAAGGCGTGGAACTGGAATACCGTTACGCCGAGGACACCATGCCACGTGGCGTGCTTGGCATGAACGCATCAATGTTCAAAGAGTATCTGCGTTTTATCGCCAACCGCCGTTGTCAGCAAATCGGGCTAGATGTGCTATACCCAGGAGCTGGTAATCCGTTCCCGTGGATGGCAGAAATAATTGATCTCAAGAAGGAGAAAAACTTCTTCGAAACGCGCGTTACTGAATATCAGACAGGGGGCGCATTATCTTGGGATTAACAGACTTCGGGCACTACGCTGTATTTGGTGTGTACTGGGGAAGGTAGTAGTTGTTAGTGTTGTATTTCTTTGAACTTTGATTACCAAAGGAGGTTGAAATGGCAGCAGTACAGAAAGCTAAACCAGCAGCTAAAAAACCCGCAGCTAAAACAGCAGTGGCAGCCAAAAAGCCTGCGACTAAAACAGCAGTGGTAACCAAAAAACCTGCGACTAAAACAGCAGTGGTCGCCAAAAAACCTGCGACTAAAACAGCAGTGGCAGCCAAAAAGCCTGCGACTAAAACAGCAGCGGCAGCCAAAAAGCCTGCGACTAAAACAACAGTGGCAGCCAAAAAACCTGCGACTAAAACAGCAGTGGCAGCCAAAAAACCTGCGACTAAAACAGCAGTGGCAGCCAAAAAACCTGCGACTAAAACAGCAGTGGCAGCCAAAAAACCTGCGACTAAAACAGCAGTGGCAGCCAAAAAACCTGCGACTAAAACAGCAGTGGCAGCCAAAAACCTGCGACTAAAACAGCAGTGGCAGCCAAAAAACCTGCGACTAAAACAGCAGTGGCAGCCAAAAAACCTGCGACTAAAACAGCAGTGGCAGCCAAAAAACCTGCGGCTAAAACAGCAGTGGCAGCCAAAAAACCTGCGGCTAAAACAACCATTCCTGAAAAAAAACCTTCTGCCCAAGTTAAAACAGTTCCGGCTCCAACTCCTCCAGCTCCGGCATCGGTGCGCCCGGCTGCGATTTGGCCTTTTCCTACACCAGGCATTAACAAGCCAAATTAATGATTCACAGTTTACGGGTTACCCCACTGGGCGCACGCAAATCTGCATGCGCTTCTTTTCTTTAACGCCGGTGCAGAAAGCAAGAGCTGACAAGGTGGGAGAAAATGCAGCAAAACGACCGCTCTTTACGGTAAGCGAATGATAGCCGGCCATAAAATGATTGAAGCAATGTACTAGTATTTCTTAGGTCCATTATCAGCCGGCTCTCCCGTAGCACACTATGTTATGCCTACCCACTTCAAAAACTGAGTGGCAACTTGCGGTTCAATGCAAATCAGGTCGAGAAAAATTTAATAACACTGCAAACCTAGCGTACGCGCTATAAATATGACCAGTTCACAGCTTTATTTGCGGTTGCTCGACTATATCAAACCCTACTGGCGCATATTTGCACTTTCCATCCTTGGCATGGTAGTGGCTGCGGCTACGGAGCCGCTATTGCCGGTTTTGCTCAAAACCATGCTAGACGGCACATTCGTGCACAAAGATGAAACTATCATCCGATTGATCCCTCTGTTCATCTTGGCGATTTTTCTTGTACGCGGGGTGGCTACTTTTGTTGCTACCTACACTATCACCTGGGTAGGAAGTAAGGTAGTGATGGACTTACGTGACGAAATGTTCAGTAAGCTGCTTTCCCTGCCTGCGCGCTTTTATGATGACCATGCGACTGGCAACCTGATCTCAAAATTGACTTTTGATGTAACACAGGTAACAGCTGCCGCTACAACCGTAGTAACCATTGGCATCCGCGATTCTCTTATGATTGCGGGATTGCTGGGCTGGCTTTTTTATCTCAACTGGAAGCTTACTCTACTCAGCTTGATCATGGCGCCTGTGATTATCTTTATCATGAAAACCATCAGCGGGCGCTTACGCGTAGCCAGCCGCAATTCACAGCGCGCGATGGGAGACATCACTCAAGTGATTGAAGAGACTGTAACCGCGCACAAGGTGGTTAAACTTTTCGGCGGGCAGCAATATGAAAGCCAGCGCTTTAGCAGTCAAGCTAACTGGGTACGCCGTCACACCATGAAACAGACCGCCGCCGCTGCCGCCAATATACCCATCGTACAGATGGTGGCAGCAGTGGCGCTTGCGGTCATCGTTTATCTCGCTACCGAACAATCGCGCAGCGATGAAACAACCGTAGGTGGCTTCCTTTCCTTTATTGCAGCCATGTTGATGTTGACCCCGCCGCTAAAACGGCTCGCTAGCGTCAGCGAGCACTTGCAGCGGGGACTAGCAGCTTCAGAAAGTGTGTTTGAGTTGCTTGATACGCCCAGTGAAATAGATACCGGCAAGAAATTAATTACTCACGCCTCTGGCCGGCTGAAATTTGAACATGTAAACTTTTCTTATCAGAAAGAAGAGAAATTGGCTTTATGTGACATTAACTTGGAAATTCCTGCAGGGCAGACAGTTGCGCTAGTTGGTGCCTCAGGCAGTGGCAAAAGCACTCTAGCCAACCTCGTACCGCGCTTTTATTCCCCGAATAACGGACATATCACACTGGACGATTATGACCTCGCGGAGCTCACGCTGGCCAGCCTGCGCGCTAATATCGCACTGGTAAGTCAAGATATTGTGCTATTCAATGACACCGTTGCCGCCAACATTGCCTATGGCCAGATGCGCAAAGTACCGGAGACAGAAATTATTGCCGCCGCGCAGGCAGCCCATGCAATGGAATTTATTAATGAAATGCCGCAAGGTTTGCAAACACTGGTGGGCGAACGGGGAGTGCGCATGTCGGGCGGACAGCGCCAACGCATTGCCATTGCTCGCGCTATTCTCAAAAATGCACCAATTCTTATTCTGGATGAAGCCACATCCGCATTGGATAGCGAATCTGAGCGTCATGTGCAAGCTGCGCTAGAAACCCTAATGCAAGGGCGCACCACACTAGTAATTGCTCATCGTTTGTCCACCATTGAAAAAGCCGACAGAATTGTTGTATTGCAAAAAGGCGAAATTGTTGAAATCGGCACGCACCAGGAATTACTTGCCCAGGGGGATGTATACGCACAGCTGCACCGCAGCCAATTCATGTGGAATGATGTTGCCCGCGACAATTCGGGATAATCAATATGTTTGGCTGCATTTGCAGCTAGAATTAAGTGTTCATGATGTTGGCAATAAATTTATTTGCTGCCAACATTAACCCCTCAAGAAAAAGGGCACAAATGGAAACTTGGATTTATGACGAGCCCTTGAGTGCGCTTGAAAATTAAGTTTTGGGTGCGGGAGTAAACGCGTCGGAGAAAAATTCCTCGTTGGGTAATCCACGCAAGGTCGTAAAGTCACGGTGTGCTGCTTCCACTACTACTGGTGCACCACAGGCATACACTTGGTAACCAAACAAATCAGGATAATCTTTTAGTACGGCCTCATGCACAAAACCCGTCCTGCCTTGCCATTCATCCGCTGGCAACGCTTCTGATAAGACCGGTGTAAATTTTATACCATGAGTTTCCCATTCCTTGGCTTTATCGAGCATATAGAGACCATTCAAGTTATGCGCCCCCCAATAAAAATGCATGGAACGTTTCACACCAACATACAGTGCATGTTCGATGATGGACTTGATTGGTGCGAAGCCAGTACCGCTGGCGACAAACACCACAGGTTTACTACTATCTTCACGCAGGAAAAAAGAACCTAACGGCCCCTTAAAACGCAGGATGTCACGCTCTTTCATTTGCATGAAAACATGCTTTGTGAATTCGCCACCCGAAATGTTTCGCACATGTAGTTGCAGAAACTCGTCATCGTGCGGGGCATTGGCTAGTGAAAAGCTACGCGCCTTACCACCCTTCATAAGAATATCAATATACTGTCCCGCAAGAAACTGCAAACGCTCGTTGGCGGGCAACTTGAGGTAAAGCACCATCACGTCATCAAGTCGTTCCAATTTGTGTACGCGGCAGGGCAGGGTTTTCACCGGGATGTCTTTTGCGGCATTCACTTCGCGGCACTCGATGATCAAATCAGACGTAGGTTTGGCGCAACAAAACAGGGCCATCCCCTCTGCTTTCTCTGCTTCACTCAGTATACTGCCCTCGTATTTGCCGTAATCCACGGTGCCTTGCAGCAGCAAACCCTTGCATGTCCCGCATACACCGTCCCGGCAACTGTAAGGCAAAATAACGCCATGCCTCAGTCCCGCCTCAAGGATGGTTTCGTCGGCTTCCATGATGAAACTATGATCGCTTGGTTTAATAAGAACGTTGAATGCCATGTATATCTCGTTTGCCACATGCGCAAAAGCGGCAATTTTAACGCATAATCATACAATGAAACGAATCTTGATTATTGGCTGCGGCGATATCGCCATGCGGGTTGCACGCCTGTTAAGCGGCCATTACCGTTTGTTTGGACTGCTACGTAATACTGCACGTTTCGCTGAGTTACGTGCGGCAGGCATCACTCCGTTGCCCGGTGATCTGGATAACGCACCCAGCCTGCGTCGACTCACTGGGCTGGCGCACACCGTACTGCATTTTGCGCCGCCGCCGAATACTGGCCAAAACGATACACGTACCCGCAATCTGCTGGCTATTTTATCGCGTGGCACACTACCCGAGAGTATCGTATATATCAGCACTAGCGGGATGTATGGTGACTGCGCTGGAAAATTTGTCACAGAGACCCATAGATTAAATGCGCAAACTACGCGCGCTCAGCGTAGAGTAGACGCGGAAAATAAAATTCGCAGCTGGGCAAAACGCACCGGAGTGCGTGCCATTATCCTGCGTGTGCCGGGTATCTATGCAACCGACCGGCTACCGCTGCAACGCTTGCGTCAAGGCACACCGGCAATCTTGGCGGCAGAAGATAGCCATACTAATCACATTCACGCAGACGATCTCGCGCGTATCGTGACTGCGGCATTACGCTATGCAAAACCGAATCGGGTGTATCACACCAGTGATGATAGCGAACTAAAGATGGGAGACTACTTTGACAGTGTGGCAGACGCATTTGATTTACCGCATGTGCCACGCATCAGCCGTGAGCAGGCACAACAGACCTTGCCAAAGACCTTGCTTTCGTTCATAAATGAATCACGTCGCCTGACGAACACACGTATGAAACGAGAACTGAAAATAATGTTGCTCTATCCAACTGTGGCGGATGCGCTGAAAGTTATCCAAAAACCTGACTTGAACATCTAACCACATTGAATTCGCATTCAACTTTTATCCGGCCGTTCCTTTTTTTCTTATTCTTATATTAAAAGATATTGATATTCTTTCAATATCTTCTTGATTAGGCTCAACAGAGTGGGGCAGCCAGGACGGGAACATAACTAAATGGTTTTTCCTGGCCGGATATGAAAACTTTGGCGCATTAATTGCGTTAAGCTCTGCAATGGGCGCTAAAGATTCTATGGAATACTGTTCTTGAAAATTCCTGTAAAACTCTATTTGAGCATTAGAGTCGGTGACGTAATAAGCACCAGATATAAACGATGAGCAGTGAATATGAATTTTATTGTAATTATTTAACTTATTAATGTTTACCCATACATTATCCATATAAGTTTCAAAATTTACTTCATCATATCCAAAATCAGATAAACATTTTTTTGACCTGCGTAAAATTTCATTTAATAAAGGGGTTAATTCCGGATGGTCACCATAATAAAATTCTTTGGATTGCCACCCCCCAACATTACTAACATCATTTCCACGTGGATCGGATTGTTTTAATCGATGACAAAAATTTAAAATAGCATCAGCATCAATATTAAGCTTATCCCACCAAACAGGTGTCGAAAAATAAGTATCAAGATTCATCGTTTCACATCTCCTGAACTTCAAAAATCACAGGAAAAAACATTCCTGATCGAAAAAGTATCATAACACCTATATTATTCCCACATCACATCACATTTTTCTTTGGCGGCCGCTGAGAGTAATTCAATCAAAGGCAAAGCCCGATTTTTTAGGCTCACACTTTGTTCATGTGATTTTTTATCCTGGACATCATTGGACTTTGCCAGGAGCGGCACTCTGCTGTCTGACTGGATAGCATTTTTCAAGCGCTCAAGTGCTGCATGGACATCCTCAGCCATAATAGCGCTGGGCACTACGCCACTATGTCCCATCATCTTAATCAAGTGCAGCGCTGCCTCACCGAACATGGTTATATCAGGATATGCTTTAGATGTGAACGTTACCAACATAAATTATCTCCAGGAGTCTTTACGCTTGCCGATTATTGACATGATTGAAATTTTTTTCTTATCAATAACAACCATTACCCAATCAAGATAAAGTCAATACAGGTAAGGGTTCTAAATAATACTTGGTCAATTGCCGATACGCACCCGTTTCAATAATGAGCCAGAAAATGATAGCGGCGCTGTACAGTAGCGCACACAATAAAAATCCGGTCAAACTGGTTGACCATTCTAATTCACTGTAGGCAATTTTTGTAATGCATGTAATAGAAAAAATAGCGCGAAACTATTTGAATTGGCAACTTTCAAAACACCATCGGTAGTCAGTAACAAAGAATTTTTGTGCTGACCCTTGCCAGTCGATTGTTGAATAATGAACAGCAAATAACCAAAATACAAATGGGTTCGTAGCCTCCACTACAAGCGTAAATAATTCTAGCTAAATTTCAGAATGCGGAGACAATTTAAAAATCTGGCTCCTTTAATTAACAAAGACGAAAGTTTATGAATAAATCAAATTCCTCTGCACTGCTTTGGACATTAACAATATACATATTGGCAGCCAGCGCAAATGCAACCCCTGTGAATAAATCTCAGGAATATGACGTTCGGCAACCTCAAGAGGCAGGCATACAAAAGCCTGTCCAAGAAACCGTGATCATGGCAGATGATGAATTAAAAAAACTAGCTGAGAACCATAGTGGTAATTGTAATGCCGCACCTGACCCTGCAAAAGCCCAATACATCATTGGCTATGGCAGCTTGATGCAAGATGAATCACGTCAACGAACGACGCCTAATGCCAACATTTCTTATCCCGTTCAAGTTAATGGGTATCAACGTGGCTGGTTTACAAAAGGTAGCGGGGTTGGGTTTAGTACCACTTTTTTGGGCGTTGTACAACGTAAAGAGAGTACGCTGAATGCCACAATTTATACTATTGATGTAACAGAAATCAGCACTATGGATAAGCGAGAATTTTCTTATTGTCGATTAGCAGTGGAACCCGAAAATTTTTCACTACTGAAGCAAGACATTCCACTGTCGCTTGGACAAACCTGGATTTACGTCAATAAACCAGACACCATTGCTACAGCGAGCAGGCGCTATCCCATTGTTCAATCTTATGTAGATATTTTTTTATCCGGCTGCCTGGAGCTGGAACAACGTTTTGAACTAAAAGATTTTGCCAGGCAGTGTCTTGTTACCACGAGTAATTGGTCGACTCAGTGGATGAATGATCGAATCTATCCACGGCGTCCTTTTATCTATCAACCAAAAGCCAAGCAAATTGACCAGCTTCTCAATGAACACCTACCACAGTATTTTCAACATATCCGTATTGAATAGCCAGAATAGTCGTGCACGGTCATTATTGTTACGTCCTTCAAAAATAAAAATATGGTAGAAGTAACAAGCACAGCTCCTGCACTCAAGTTCAGCTATCCTCCATGGCAATAAAATCTTCTCTTGCGGGCATCCACTCATGTTCTAAACGGCATAAGCCATAATCGCGGGTTTGCCCGGTGATTCGCACTGAAGTAGTCACGGTATCGAAGAGCCGCAATCCTTCAGGATCCATTGCATGAGCGCGAATGGTATATTTTCCTGGCAATAACTGAAGATTAGAAAGACGAATACAAAAACCATATTGCGAGGGCGCAATTTTATTTGGAAGATACGCTGTTTCGTTTGAATGAGTACCGTAAACTGGTGTTCCATCGGCTCGAACGATACCAAACAAAATCACCGGCGGCCGATCATCGGGAGAATGCGCCACACCACAAATACGCAATACGCCATCCATCTCAGCCACCGTAGTTACAACACCCACATCATTCTCCAACCAAAATTTGCGAATTGTGTACATTCCGCTTGGCTGTACTACACGTTCCAAATGCGCCGCTTTACTATTTTTTTCTTCATGGTAGGTGAGGTATTCACGCGTAACATCAAAGCTGTCGCCGTACATATGCAACTGCCCATCATGAATCCATACTGCCTTCTGGCACAGGGTCTGAATGTGGAACATGCTGTGCGAACACAACAGTAATGTCCCACCCTGACTCAGATAACCTTCGATCCAGCGAATGCACTTTTTCTGGAACGACTCATCACCCACAGCCAACACTTCGTCAGTAATCAAAATATCCGGTTGCATGGCAGTTGCTACGGCAAAACCCAGCCGCACCACCATGCCGGACGAGTAATGCTTGATCGGTTCTGCAATATGGGAACCAATATCGGCGAATTCAATTATGGAATCCAGCTTGCTGTCGATTTCTGCGTTGCTCATACCCATCAGCGCGGCCGCCAGATGAATGTTTTCCAAACCGCTATATTCGGGGTGGAACCCGCTGCCCAGCTCCAGCAAAGCACCAATACGTCCATTAACCACCACTTGGCCGGTGGAGGGCTTGACCACCCCAGCAATGATTTTCAGCAGGGTGGATTTACCAGCACCATTTTCACCAATCAGTCCAAGCGACTCGCCTGCTTTCAGTTCTAGGTTGACCCCCTGTAGTGCGCAGAAATGGGGCACCTCACCACGCTTGAACAACAAGGCAGCAATCGTGCGTAACCGGTTACCACCAGTGGCTACGCTGGGATAATTCTTGCCGATGTTAGTTAGGCTGATAAGAGGTATTCGCACAATATTGGTGTCTGTAACAAATTAAAGGGAAATGCAAATTTGGCGGAGTTCGTAATCTTAACTATTCAATAAAACTGCTTTCCCACAATGCAAGAACCAACTCTTTTTCAGAAAATATAACTGATTGATAGCGTGCAAATTATGATCGAATTTTAAATATCGGGACTAAATGAAATCCTCAAAATAGGGTGACAAGCGATTAAAGAACCAGCGCCCGGCCAAAAAAATCAACGCACTACCAGCCAGCATTACCGCATCCTTCCAGTCAATCTGACTATTGCCAGTCATCAATAGCTCACGAATTCTGGTAATAAAAAAAGAGAGTGGATTCAATGCAATGATCTGCTGTATCTGCTGCGGCACCAGGCTGGCCGGATAAAGAACGGGAGTGGCGTAAAACCAGATCATGAACAGCGGCGTAAGAAAGTGCTCAACATCTTTGAGCAGCACTTGCAAGGCAGCAAGAATCAGCGCTAAACCGTTGGTAAATAATAGCTGCATGCAAAATAGCAGCAATACCAGCGGCAAAGATGAAAAGTGCAACTCATTACCGGTAAGAGCAAGCACCGCAAGTACCAATAAAAAACCGACCACATGGACGGCATAAGTCGAAAGAACCGCACCGTATACAAGCAGCTCATGCGGGAAAGCGACCTTCTTGATGAGGCCTCCCCCATTTTGCACTGCCAGCGCACCACGCTGTGTGCCTTCCTGAAAGCATAACCACGGCCATAGTGCTACGGCAACAAACAGGATAAAGCTGTGACCTTCCAGCTCAGGAAACTTCACCTTGAAAATAGCTGTAAATACCACCGCATACACTGCCAGCAGCGCCAACGGGTGCAGTAGCGCCCAGAAAATTCCGCTGACGCTACCTACATATCGGCTTTTAATCTCTCGTGATAGGAAATTAAGCAGCAGCCAGCGGTACGGCCACAGATTTCTTATCTGCATGGATTAATGCTTTGCGGCCTCGGGTTCATTTATTTTTGATGGTTTAATATCACCAGATTTCGCATCAGGATTTGTCCAGAAGCGATTGACCGCCTCTTCATTTAATTTCAATGACGGATCAGTGAGTATCCCACCAACAAGCGTCTTCCGATATTCATTCAAATACTTTTCGCGTTCCCCCTGTATGATTTTCTCATTGACCTCATCAAATGAACGCACCAGCTTTGGTTTTTTTTCATGCAGCTGAATAATATGGAAGCCAAAAATCGTTTTCACCGGTTCACTTATATCGCCTGGAGCGCTCATGGCAAAAGCCGTGTCGGAGAATGGCTTGACCATCTTCCCCTCTTCAAAAAAACCAAGATCCCCCTTGTTCCCTTTAACGCTCGGGTCATCAGAGTATTCCAAGGCTAACTCTTCAAATTTTTTGCCACCAACCGCCTGCTCGCGAACCTGCTTGATGCGCTGCAGCGCTTCTTCCGGTGTACGATTTTTAGTGTCTACCAAAATATGGGAAACACGTACTTTCGTTGGCACAGTATATTTTTCGACATCAACCTGATATAGCTCGCGAGCACGCGCGTCAAAGTTCGGTATCGTAATCGTCTTGGTGATACGGTTGATTTGTTCCTGCGCCAGTAATTTGTCTGCTACCGTTTCAATTTGTTTACTCATTACAGGCTCACGATCAATTCCGGCACTGCGCGCCTGCGCAGCCAGCGTCTTGTTGATCAGCAGATTTTCCAGCAATTTGGCAATGCGAGCCTTGCTTGCCAGCACCTCCGAACGATGCTCCAGCGGAATACGCATCAGATCCGCCTCAAAATCCAAACTCGTAATTCTGACCGTTCCAGACTCGATCAATACTTCCTCAACACTTAACGCCGGGGCAGTGCAGCAAACCATCACGGCTAGCGCAGCGTACTGCTTTAACAACATACGACTCATTATTTTCAGCCTCTAGATAAATTCAAAAAAATAAAAACTCCCCCATCTTAAGATGGGGGAGAAGGAACATAAATACGTTCAGGCTTGGGTGAAACCTACCAAGGATTAGGCAAATGGATTTGAGTAGGCTTGGCTGCTTGCATCTGTTTAAGATAAGACAGATAACCCACTGGTTCCCACTTCACATTAGGTGGAAGGCTATTTAACCTTTCGAAAGCAGCATTCCATGCTCTAATGTCTGCGAGGGGCGATTGCGATGTTGGCGGGACTGTCCTTGTGCCTGTCGAACCCGAGCCCCCTCCTGAGGCTGGCGTGACTGTCACGACCACAGAGGTTGTATTTCCGGTCCCGGCACTATTGGTTCCGGTAACCGAATAACTAGTGGTGCTCGTTGGATTAACAGTGCCACTACTACCTGTAAAATTGGTGCCAGTCCAAGCAAATGAAGTAGCAGCAGGGCTGCAATTTGCGATTAAAGTGGAAATCGAGCCTGTAGTAATTGAAGTGGGTGAAGCAGTCAGTGTGCATGACGGTGCTTCAGTAGGAGTTGGAGCTGGTCCCGTGTCAGCACAGGTTACCGTCAGGTTGCCTGTGGCATCAACGTTAAAGCCGGTATAAGAAGAACATGTGTTACTCGTTACTCCGGACATAACTACCGTACCAGCCAGTGCTGGTCCTGAATCGATCATCATAAAAGCCAAAATGAAAGCTGCGGCCTTTGTATTTAATTTCAAATTCATACTAGTCTCCTAATATAGAGTTTAATTACCCGTTCGCGAAATCGCGTTTACATGAAAGCGAGGAGTGCTATGCGCGCGTCATGAAATATAACTAACTTTTGATTCAAAAAATTCATTTAAATCGTACGCCCTAGCTACTTCGCACAATATAGACCAAAACATCCAGAAGCAAGTCTATTCCGCTGGATGGTAATAATATGATAATGAATGGTAATTGCGTATTTGCGATATCTCAATGCAATTTGAATAAAAAACGGGAGCGGAATTTCTTCGCACCCCCGTTTCAGCTAACACGCTAATATACTACGCGTACTTCACCAGTAAAGACTTCGTTAAATATTTCCTGATATCGCAGTCGTATACTTATGATTGAAATTGCCACCGTATGTTGCCAAAACTCCAGGTGCCGCATTCTGATTTATGAAATCTTGCAACATGAAACCAACGGTTGGCAAACCGAGATAGGTATCGCCATCAATACTCGTTAACGAATGGGCAGCTGTTGGATGATTAACACCATTACCATCAGTTTGTCCATTAGCGACAGTGATTCCAGTGGCGTTAAAGGCCATGCGCAGCCATCCATTCTCGAAGTTAACCGGAACATTTACTTCATTAACTGAACCCAACACGTGACTGTTGTTGAACGTCACAACAGTTGTTTCCCAGCATAGAGCTGTACCGCCACCTGGTGCAGGTGGAGAGAAGTCAACTGTAGCGACGTTACCTTCTTCGCGGTTCCAGTAGCTCAGACCAACCGGTTCGCACGCACCATTAAGCCAGAACTTGTGGGTAAATGGGCTATACAGCAGAGTGGCGTCGGTTGACAATGCGGGGTTATGAACAGGCACATTGTATCGTTTGGTCGGCATTGTTACCACCCAGTCTGTACCGGACAGCGTTGCATTATCCAGAACAAACTCGTTGATGATGTTGTTGTGCATCAGCAACGCGCTCACAGTATTATCACCACTGGACCAATTGCTAGTGACGGTTCCACCATTGCTAAATACTACGCTAGAGAGAGCAGCGAACGTCAAGTCTGGGAAAATGCTACCAGGAGGATTCCAGATATTCTGAACATTTGAAGGTGCGAAGGCATCCAAGGCAACTGGGTCATAGCCAAAATCAGTTCCACCTGCTACACCTATCAGAGAGGCCGTTCCTGCCAAGCCACCCGATGAAGGATTGGCTCTGGCTGATTGGTTACCCACGACCAATGAGCTAAGACGACCCATATCCATATTTGAAGCTTGAACCACTGAACAATTTGCCGGTGTGCCAGCTACGTGAGTGATAGCTGCATTGATCGCGGTATTTGTAATCGTGCCCATTTCGATAATCTCAAAATAGCCTTCACGAGTACGATCCAAGGATTGAGTTTCACCATCCCCACCACTTTGTTGTATACCTTCAAGAGCAGCACCGGAATACGCGAAATTCACGAACTCTTTACCTCCAGCTGGAATTGCAGGAGCAGTGCAGGACTTATCGGCAGTAACAAGCTTCGCGCCATTAGCAGTATTCACAATCGCAGCAGTCCACATGTCATTCGGGGACAGATAAAGGTTAAAGTCAAGTACTTCACGGCTGTTCTTGCCTTCGGTAAAACGCACTTTTACGGCTTTTGAAGAATTTGTCGTGTTCACTACGGACATATAAGTGTCCATTCCAGCACGTGTGGTGTAATACGGATAAATCAGGACTTGACCCAAACCGTTTGAATTTACGTTTACATCAGCACTTGCTGTATTCGCTATACCAACCGAGCTTACCGCCGCTACCAAAGCAAGATACAGTGATTTTCTTTTAAATTTTTGCATTATTGCTAGACTCCTTATATTTTGTTACGAAATGTTGAAGTTTGACTTCAGGAAAAGATTATTACTTTTTATAAAGTATTACTTCAATAATTACTACAGTCGACTTTAGAAATTACTGCGATGTTATTGTATATCATAGTTGTTTCATTCTACAAGTGATTTTTTGTACACATAATCCTCCTATCTAAATCCATAACCCCTAATTATCTGCGCGGGACGAACCACCATTTCCCATCTTGACGCAACCAATTCTCGTCCAGACGAGTCTCAAGAGACTTAATATCACGGTAGCTATACTCAACTGCCATCAATACCTTACAACGGTCTTGCTCGCATGAAACAGAATCCACATTTGCTTTTTTCCAAATGCCCCCACGGACTTTAGCTTTATATAAATCCAGCGACATAACATCACGTGTACCTGGACTCAGATAACTATACGCTTTAGTGAAATCTCCTTTTATTAAAGCTTCCCAGCGTGCTGCGGCTAGATCGGCAACTATCTTTTGCGGTTCAATTTGTACTGACTGTGTTAAACCACCACCCGATCCTGCACAACCCATTATTCCCACACTCAGAATAAGCGCTGACACACCCCTACGCAACTCATAAACCATTCCACACATCCGTTTTTTCAAAAGCTCACCCAAAATACCTACGTTTTTTTATTTTGACTATAGTCACTCGTGCGTTAATAAACTGTCAAGGACAATCTAAACTCTTTTGCGAGGCTGTCTCTTTTTTACAACACACAGAAGTTATTAAAGTGTGTTAACCCAGTTATTTTAGTATTTAATGAGCCGTTACTGATTCCAAATATCAAACAATTTGTTACCTGAAATTTATTTACAAAAGATTGAACTCAGAATTAAATCTGTCAATCACCAACAAACAGAATTTCACTGTTCACATCTCATCGTTATTCATCTTGCATATCACTTTACGACAAAGGTAAGAAATACTTTAGGACACTCCAAGGTTTTCTTAATGCAAGCAGGATGCTATCTGAGTAAAGGAACCTGTTTAACTTGCTTATCCATTTGTTTGGGTATGTCGCCGGGCTTTCCAACTTTTTCCAGAAGCTCATTCAATCCGACAGGCTTCTTTGGTATATCGCTAGATTTTCCGACATTCTCCAAAAGATCACCTAATCCGCTAAGTTTTTTGCGGAATTCTTCGCTGACATCATGCGCCTGCTGATTATTGGCCACCAAACGCGGTGTAATCAGAAGAACCAGTTCGGTGCGATTATTAGCAAAGGTCTGAGCACCAAACAATCCACCGATATATGGAATTTTCGATAGGTACGGCAATCCGCTACTGGCTACGGTTTTGTTATCCGTAATTAATCCGCCCAATACCATGGTTTCGCCGGATTTAACCACCACTGTGGTTTTTACCGCACGTTTGCTGATAGTAGGTGAATTAATTGAAGAGGTTGTAGTTATTGAGGCCGCACTAACTTCTTGATTAATATCCATCGTAACTTGGCCACCGGCATTGATACGCGGCGTAACCGTTAATAAAATTCCGGTATCAATATACTGAATTGAAGCAATAAGCCCTGTGGCAGAGCCTAAAACAGATTGAGTTTGGCTGGTAATCGGCACCCGATCGCCGACCTGAATTTTGGCGGTCTGGTTGTCTGTGACCATTATATGCGGCGAGGAAATCACCTTGACGCGCGAATCAGTTGCCAACAAATTGAGTGCAGCAGCCACTCCGCCCGCCACATTCGAATTAGTCATCATATAGGAAAAACCAGGAGCCAATGCACTAATCCCCGGGCCGCCAATATCGAGCTTGCCGCTTCCGCGTTGTCCATTTTTGAAAGCCCATTCCAGGCCAAACTTCAAATCACCGGTTAGCGTTACCTCGGCGATGGTAACATCAATTAAAACCTGTCGCGGTGGCACATCAAGCTTGCGAATGGCGGTTTCTATTTTTTCGTAATTGGCTGGCGAGGCAAGAATCAACAGGGCATTATTGTCCTTGTCGGCGAGCACGCGAACGTCCCCCTTAACCGCGACGCTATCGCCAGCAGCAGCTTGCTGTTCCGGAGTTGCTTCCACGGGAGTTTCTGTTGACTTTACCTCTGCCGGAGCCAAGCCAGGAGCAAGCGCAGGCGGAAGCGAAGTTGAGGCTGCTGATTTACTGAATACATTGTTGAGCAATGCTGCCAGCTTCTCAGCCATTCCATTCTGTACCGGATAAACGAACAAGCGCATGCCACCACCAACCCCACCCGTATGATCCAAACGTTCAATCCAAATTTTGGCCTGCTCCAGATATTTGGGCTGCTGCGTGATAACCAGAATAGCATTAAGGCGCTCGATGGGTACCAGTTTCACAACTCCAGCCAACGGGCTGAGCGCCTGAGCGCCAAAAATTTTATTAAGATCAGCTACTGCAGTCTTCACATCAACACTTTGCAACGTGAACAAAGCAACTGACATACCTGACAACCAATCCACATCGAACATGGCGATGGTGTCCTGTAAATGTTTTAATTCGCGTTCAGTACCGGAAAGAATAATAAGGTTGCGTGGTTCATCGATACGCACGGCATTCGCTTCAGTAACAAATGGCTCAAGAATCTTTACCATTTCCTTGGCGGCGATAAATTTTAACGGCGCGATCTGAACACTGTAACCACGGCCACCTTGCAATATTACCTTATCGTCTCCTAATTGCGGGGTGATCGAACCGCGTGTGGCCGTAGCAGCTGGCACCACTTTGTAAATCCCTTCTTCCCTGATGATCGCTGCACCATTCATGCGCAACAACGTTTCCAGTGTTGGCAACAAATCCTTCCTCTGAAGGGGACTGCTGGTATGTAAATTGATTACTCCTTGCACCTTAGGATCAATGATGTAAGTTTCATTGAATATATCGCCGACAATTGCTTTGACAACCTCGCGTAAGTCAGCACCCTCGAAATTGAGCATCATTTCGTCTCCTGCAGCTGGTTTGGCCACGCTTGCAACTGGCGGTACTGGCGCATTGACAAATACACCAGTACCGGGATACAACTTGACCTTCTCCGGGCCATCGACAACGACAAGCTTCTCCTCTTTCTTGTTCTTGGTCTCCGTATCGCTAATATTCTGCGTAACGAAGTATGGCTTCACGATCTCTTCGTTTTTCTTTTCATCGCTCTTCTTTTCATCACTTTTCTTTTCATCGCTCTTCTTGGCTTCAAATGTCTTGAAGAAAGTAGCACACCCTCCCAGAACAGGGAGCGTAATCATAACTAGTATCCAATGCCGGTAAGCTTTATTCATACCCGTTCTCTTTTCTCTGTAATAGCGTTTTAACTTCTTAATAAAAATATATTTGTTTATTCAGGTGGTTGTTGTCGCAATGCACGTCGGCGTTCAAAAACAGACCGTGGATCATCCACGTTCTTCTCTGGAGCTGAAGTTGACGCCCCAGGCAGTGGCACAACGGGAGCGGCAAGTTGCGCTGACGCATGTGGGCTTCCGGACTTTCCTGGCCCCGGCACTGTCTTGATTTTCAATATTATTTCCTCGTGCTCATCACCCTGTTTGAAAGTGATTTTATCACGCTCCAATTTTTCAACTTGCATGCCGTTGATTTCTTGGCCCAGCTCGACACGCACCATCTTGCGAGAAGCGACTTCTCGTAACAACGCAATATTTTTATCCTTGGTAATAATGATGCCGTCCAAAATAAACTGCCCTTTGCGCATGGTTGGTTTGGGCGGCTCTATCGCAACAGACACAAGCGGTGGGGACGGCGGCGACAACAAAGACCCTGGACGGCGAGTAGACATAGGCGATGCCGAACGCTGGCTAGGCACGAATTTGGGAGGCAGTGGGCGACGGCTTGAGACAAACAGTGGCCGTGCCAATATCTCTGTATAAGATTTGTCCAGTGAGCGTAAAGCGAACTCTGGCTGCAATGACAGCACTACCGGCCTGGCTTTTTGAGACTTTGGTGGCGGCACGGGCAGGTTGACGCGACGACCCCAACCAAGTTCGGTGCCAATCGTCCCGGTCAGAAACAAGATCAACGCCAACAATAATAGGGTTGTGAAATGGCGAGGTTCGAAGGACAATTTCATTTTTTATCCGCTACCAACGTATAGCCAGATGCATCAAACTGCGCTATTAGTTCCGGCTCTGTCACGGGCGCGCCCTTATTCAAAGCATTCGCCTGCGAGCGTATGCTGACATTATCAAGCAGCAGATAGGGCTGAACTGTTTCTACAGCATAAAGAATTTTTCTCAGCGTGGGCAGGTTGCTGGTAAATTGAATGTTAACCGTAACACGACGATAACCACCGTCATCCTTGAATGGCACCACCTGCATGCTGACTAGCTTACCCCCATTGGCCTCGATCAGATTTTTAGCGGTTTCCTGGATTTCCGAAGCGGCCAATGCAACGCCGGTATTTCTTAGGAAATGCTGGCGACCATTTTTTTGCTTTACCTGATCGAGTGCCGACTGGACTTCGGCATGAGTCGCTACAACGTGCCGGTAACGTCCCAAGTAATCAGCCAGACTATCCAGCGACTGGTCGTAATGGCGATGCAACATATTAATCGGGATGAACAGCAGCAAAACACCAATCGTCAGGAACAATATTAACAACCCAATGGCCAAGCCACGACTTTGATTTTTACTGAGGGCACGCATCAGGGTTGAGCCTTTGGATATGGCGCCGCTTTTATTGCCTGTTTAACTGGCGTATTCGAAACTGGCGGCGCTGGCTTAAGGGCTGGGATTCGTAGCGGCAATGGCGAATTAAACTTCTCCGCTTCAAGCTTGCTGGATTCAGACATAGGTTGCTCTGATTTGCTGGCGCCGTTATCGAGTTTGCCTGATTCAGGCTCGATAGCGGGCGATGGTGGTTGTAATGCAGACTGTTGGGGCGCGGGCACAATGACTTCAGCAGGCGGCACTGTCTTAATTTCTGCCGCCAGATGGTAACGCTCGCTGTTTGGCATATTTCCTTTGGTCAGCGGCGAGCGAAAGTTGGCGTCATGCAAAATCTTGGCGCTCTCAATCAAGGCGATCAATTTCGACGAGGAGCCGGTTTCCCCCTGGATTTGCAGCTCCTTACCTTTGAGATTGAATTGTTGCACCCAGGTATCGTCCGGTAATAGGTGAGATAATTCGTCCAGCAATATTATTAGTGGCGGGACTGCCTGCTTTTTATCTAGCATAAAATTAAATTCTGCGGCTAGCCTTTCTTGTTCACGCCGCAATACGTCGGTTTCTCTCGCTTGCTGCTTGGCACGATCAACTATCGGCAACAGTGCAATCACGGCTTGTCGCTTCTGCCAGATCGGAATGGTTATAGCGATCATTGCCAGTATCAGCATTAGCAGCAATAACCCAGCATTGGTTCCACGCAACTTGGAAGGCTTAGTAGTGCTGCGCTCAGCGGGCATCAGGTTGATGGCATCGCCGTCCGGCACAGCAATGCCAGCAACATACACGGCATTGACTGGTGCACCCCAACGCTCCAGCAGCTCAAGCGACCTATCCACCGCTGAGCGTGGTACAACCACCAGCTTCACGACAAGCTGGTTTTTTTGGTTTTCCACATGCAACACACGAAAATCAAAATAAACTTGCTCAGCTTTAAATGGGGTATGGCGATCCATTTCAAAACCTAGCACTTGGCGCAGATTCTTAGCTGCCGCCAGAGGCAGCTCGACCTGTTTGACTAGGCATTGAGTATCAGTGAGACACAACGCAACCTGCTCATCGCGTTTATGTAGCTTGCTAAAAAGTGCCTGAAAGGCAATGCTTTGAGTATCATGATCGCCAGATTGCCTATCGACTTGACCCTGCACGGTCAAGCTGTCTTTCAGCCAGCGCCGCAGTATAACGGCTTGAGGAGTAACTTCTATCAGCAGTCCATTAGCGGTATTTGCCCTGGATTGCCGCAACCATTGTGGCACAAGCACAATGAGTTCACCCGACCACCAACGCCAAAAGTGCCCAAGTGGAGAGTTTTTGTCAAAAGTAAAGCGCGACTGGCGCGCGGTTTGAATTTTATTTGTCATGTAAAGCTGCAGTGCGCATGGAGCGTTCCTCTCATCCCAGCAAAGAGAGGCTTAAGAGCAATGTGTTCTGCCTTAATGACAGAAGAAGTGCATGATAATCAATTGTTACTATAATTCGCTCTGTCTTTATCAACATCTGGCTATTCTAAGGTGCAGTCACTCAATACATGGATACGCAACGACACATCCAAAGGTTGCTTGGAGTTAGCTAATTATCGTTAAGTTCAATCAAAGCTTTATACTTATTATAAAAATTAGAATAATGCATTCATCAGGGCACTGTCATTTGAATTTTTCGCCTGAACTTCAAATATCCTCAGAAAGCATACGTTGATAATGGATATACAACATTCCATATGGGAATAGGGCAATCATTAATTTTGATGGAAATTGCGCGATCAGCTCTCTTACTTATCGCTCCGCGCAAATGGAAAGTGGATTAATCGCGCACAGTCTATTAGTTAATAGCTGCTGGTCCTTCAACGATCGGCTTTGGAGTCGCTTCCCCTTCCTTCCAGGAAAAAAAAACGAACTTACGAACGGTGCCTTGATCAACTTTTACCACAGTTTCACGTACAAACACTGTACCATCTGGCAATGCCGCTTCGGCACGAACACTATACACGGAACCGTCGTCACCCGCTACAGCAGCGGCAGCCGGTGCAAACGGTGGTGGCGGTAAATTTTTGAGTAAAGCCTCCTGACGTGCTAAAAGATAAGCGTCTACCAGCGCTATATTGGCACCGGGTAGTGCAAGCAAAACTTTTCTCGGCGCAATAGCTGCATTTATCCCAGCCTGATGTGAATCTACAGTCAGTGCATCTGCCAGATTTGCGTATAGCTCTGGTGTCATGCCCAACACCCGCTGCAATTCATTAACCGTTTCGAACGGTGCATTAGCCGGGCGGTATTTCAACCCGGCAGCTTTGTATTCCGCAACCTCGGCACCTTTAGGACGCGGCAAATCATCACCGTCGCGCCAATCCACAATAGCATTCAGCAGGACATTGCTTTCTTCATCGTTAAGACCGACACTTTTTAACAAGCCCTTCAGCAAATCGTCTGACGCACTATTAATGTCAATTTTACCGGATACATCCAAGAGCGTAATGTTGAGCTTGGCACCCCCGAATTCCCACTGATGTGGCGCGCCATCGCCCTTCCATCGCTGCAGATCGCTGGCCGGTTTGAACATTTCATAGAACGCACGCTGCATGCCACCATCAGCCACCGCCTGGGCACGTGCTGCAGCTGCTAAATTCTGGGCTAGCAGCGTATCAGTACGCATGCTGAAAGCGAAACTGGCAGCAATCACCGTCAACAGTGTGGTTGCCCACAACACCAGCACCAATGCAATACCATGTTGGTGTTTTTTGTTGATCACGGCCTTCATTCACTCACGCATCGATTGGTAGCGCTGTCCCACATACAGCCAGTATCAGAACCGATCAGCGGTGCGACCACTAAATCCGGCCAAACGCGACCATTACTGAATTTGACTCGAACACGAATCAGGTAGGGTAACCGCTGTTGAGTATCTCGATTTCCCCACTGGTCTCGCCATTGTGGCTCAGCATCTTTGGTTTCAGCACCAAAATAAGCAAAGCTTAATTCCTCTACATGATCCGCCAATACAATTTTTTCGGCATTTTCCAATGCGGTAAAATCAACACTGTCTGCGTCTGGAATAACCCGCCTCATTACTAATTGGCCAATATCCTTATCCTGCACCAGCTCCAAACTAATCAGGAACAAACCACCCGGACCTAATCGCACAGCAATCGGAGCCACTAGCTTGAGACTATCTGGCTGACCGACGAACGCCAGATTCATATCTGCTTTTTTCTTCCAGTGAAATGGAGTGACTTGGCTTAATTCACGCCGCAAAAATCCTTGCAGCAAAGCCAAATGTGTCGAATTTTCAGCACGCATCTCGCCAGCATCCCAGCTGCGTGCGCCTAAACGCATGCCACCAAACAGCAAGGCCAGGATAAAACCGAGCAAAGACATGGCAATTAGAAGTTCCAGCAAGGTGAAGCCGGTAACGCTGTGTTTATCCTGGCTCACAACGCTACTCCATTCACCAGTCGCAGCGTTTTCAGGCTGGCCGAGCGCGGCTGGTCGCTACCGCCCCATCGTACCTGAATTTCCACTTCCAGCAATGACACAGGTAAAATCGGCACTGGCACTCCAGTCTGGTTGCTCGTCTGTGTTGGAGCCACCAGATAAGGTCGAATACTGACATGCCAACGATAAACTGTATCAAATTCGCCATCGCTCTCACTTACTTTCAATGGAGTCTCGATGCCTATCGATGCTAACTTACTTTGACCCAGCAACATTGCCTGCTGATATTCGTCAACACGACTGGCATTTCGCAAACCGCCAGAAAAAATCTGCATCAATACGCCTAATATCAGTGCCAGAATTACAAATGCCACCAGCACTTCAAGCAAAGAAAAGCCACGACTGAATTTATACATGCTTAAGGGGATTGTCAGCAAATAGCCTGGATATTTTCGCGGGTCTTAACTGATGCAATGTCATAGCAACGACCGCTTACATTAGATACAGCCAAAATTTCCAAATCGTCCAGATTCACATACAGCTCTTAATTGAGAATGGTGACCTGGCCAGTCAGCCAGTCGACATTAATATCGTATTTACGGACACCTGATGTTACCGTGATACGACCGCCAGTGGAGCTTCCATCCGGGTAGAAACGAATCGCGCCGACTTTGTCGGGCAGTAATTCAGATTGCGCTGTGAACAAGCTAATGTCCAACTTTGTAGGTAAGGCATAGCGGCGCTGATCGCCACTCACTTTGAAATTTCGTTTTTCAACATCCAGTGTCAATGTCGATTCTTCTTTTCGCGTGACTGCTTGGCTGCGCGCTTGCCGTAAGCCAGCCGCCAGTTGGCGCGCCGCGCCCTTTAGTTCGGTGCCGGGCAGACCAGCAGAGATCATCGGCACCGCCAAGGCATATACCATCGCCATCAGCATCAGCACCACCAGTAATTCAAGCAGGGTAAAACCGGCGCTGGCACGCGATTTTATTCGCCCCAATTATTGATATCCTTGTTTTCGCCTTCGCCACCCTCACGATTATCAAGGCCAAGTGAACTGATATCAAAATCTTTGTTGTGCTGTCCCGGCGAAGCATAATGGTAATCATTGCCCCACGGATCTTTTGGCACCATCTTCGATCCCTTAATATAAGGACCGTTCCAACCAGTCGCACCAGTGGGTGCCTCGATCAATGCCGACAAGCTTTCCTGTGAAGTGGGATAGCGTCCTACTTCCAGCTTGAACAATTCCAAGCTCTGCCCAAACTGCTCGATTTGCAGCTTACCCGTTTTGCTTTTCGATGTACCAAGGTAATCCATTACTTTGGGCCCTACCAAGCCAGCCAACAGGCCCAAAATTACCAGCACTACCAGCAACTCAAGCAAGGTAAATCCTGTTTCCCGGCGTACCCGATTCATCCTGTTCATAATATCTCTCTCCAAAAATGTACCATTCTATTTCCTATGTTTTCCATGCTTCCTGAACACA
This sequence comes from Candidatus Nitrotoga sp. AM1P, assembly GCF_013168275.1. GTDB lineage: Bacteria > Pseudomonadota > Gammaproteobacteria > Burkholderiales > Gallionellaceae > Nitrotoga. The sequence goes on from NZ_AP019547.1 coordinate 2,003,527, forward strand.
TCATTGCTTACGATAGAGTTCGATAAGGCTGAGCACCGTCATACAGTCGGACTCGCAATCGCTGCTTACATCGCCAAGTCGTTAACGCTGAGGATGGCAAGCAGAATTGACATAATAATACCGCCAATCAACAGCCCCAGCCCCAAAATCAGCACTGGCTCCATTAGACTTAACATACGCTTGACCGTTGTTTGCACCTCATTGTCATACACATCTGCAACGCGCAGCAGCATTTCTTCAAGCTGCCCCGTTTCTTCGCCAACCACTACCATATGAACCGCAAGTTTGGGAAACAAACCCGTTTCCATCATTGGCTTGCCCAAACCCAATCCTTGCTTGAGCTGATTCGCTACGCTATCGAGTCCTTCAGCCATGACGCTATTACTTAAAGTTTCTTTGATAATAAAGAGCGCGTTCAATAAAGTCACTCCGTTGCCGAGCAAAGTGCCTAAGCTGCGACTAAAGCGGGCCACCTCGATCTTTGCCACCAAGTCGCCTACCAACGGCAGACGCAGAAAAATGCCATCCCAGCGGTAGCGGCTGGTAGGGTTTTGCATTTGCTGTCGCAACAGCGCATAAATGGCTAGCCCACCAATCAGCAATATCCACCAGTCATGCCGTAGAAAATCACCCGCGGCAATAACGATTTGCGTTGGCAGCGGCAGGGTTTTACCGGATTGCTGAAACATCAGGGAAAACTGTGGCACAACGAATATCAGCAACATCATCACCGAACCAGCTGCCACCAACATCAGGATTGCGGGATAAATTAATGCAGATGTAACAGTTTGCTTGAGCGCTTTGGCGCGTTCCATGAATTCAGTGATACGCGTCAGCACCGGACCAAGTGCGCCCCCAGCCTCGCCAGCACGCACCATATTGAGGTAAAAACGGGAAAACACGCCTTTCTGCGCTTCCATCGCTACGGAAAGCGAAGCGCCTCCGCGCACGTCGTCGCGCACCTGTGTTAGCAGGTTACGCACTTTATCGTTTTCCGATAACTCGACCAGAATTTCTAATGCCCGATCAAGCGGCAAGCCGGCATGTAGTAAAGTTGCAATTTCACTCGTGAATACGCCAATTTCTGCCTGACTCACTCGACTGGAGCGTAACCATCCGAATGAAGTGTTTCCGGCAGCTCGTTCCAGCTGCGCCAGTTCAATCTGAATCGGAATATAACCCATAGCCCGCAAACGATCTACGACCGCTTCATTAGTACGGGCTTCCATTTCGCCTTCCAGCGCTTCGCCGTCTGCACTAACCGCGTTGTATTGAAACACCGGCAAAATTAAGCCTCCCGCGTCACGCGCAATACTTCCTCAATGGTCGTAACCCCTGCCATCACTTTGCGCAAACCATTATCAAACATGGTTCGCATGCCTTGATCGATTGCCAGCTTGCGGATTTCTCCAGCAGTTGCGTGCTGCATCACTAAACTGCGAATACCGTCACTCATCGGAAGTATTTCCACAATACTGACTCGACCAATATAGCCAGTGTGACCACAATGTGGACAGCCAACCGCATGATAAAGTTCAATCGGACGCGCTTCGGTAAAGCGATGTAACTCCATTTCCTCAACCACTTCGGGCAGCACGGTTCGCAATTGACGACATTGTTCACACAGTGTACGCACCAGGCGCTGCGCTAAAATACCAATAACGGTGGATGTCAAAAGGTAATCGTCCATGCCCATATCGAGCAGACGGTTAATTGTGCTGGCAGCATCGTTAGTGTGCAGAGTGGACAGCACCAAGTGACCCGTAAGTGCAGCCTGTACGGCAATTTGTGCTGTTTCCAAATCGCGGATTTCGCCGATCATGATTACGTCTGGATCCTGGCGTACAATAGAGCGAAGGGCGTTGGCAAAAGTAAGGCCGATCTGCGCTTTGACCTGAATCTGGTTTACACCTTCCATCTGATATTCAACCGGGTCTTCCACCGTGAGTATCTTCACATCCGATTTGTTCAGCGTTTGTAATGCGGTGTAGAGCGTAGTAGTTTTGCCACTCCCGGTAGGGCCGGTGGCCAGAATAATGCCATGGGGTTGCTGCAATACATCTATGAATACTTTGAGCACATCATCATCAAATCCCAGTGCGGCAAAATTTAGGGTAGTACCACTCTTGTCGAGAATCCGCATAACCACGCTCTCACCATGCATGGTAGGCACAGTAGAAACACGCAAATCGACTTCTTTACTCTGAATTCGCAATTTGATGCGGCCATCTTGTGGCAGACGCCGTTCTGCAATATCCAAGCTTGCCATGATTTTAATCCGCGATATGACGGCAGCGGACAAGCGTCGCGGCGGCGACTCTACCTCGTGCATCACTCCGTCTACCCGGTAACGCACGATCAGACGATTTTCGAATGGCTCGATGTGAACATCGGATGCACGTGCCTCCAGCGCATGACCAATAATCAAATTAACCAGACGGATAACCGGCGCCTCGCTGGCAAGATCCTTAAGATGCTGCACATCGTCGCCCGCACCTTCTTCATCGAGGGTTTCGATGTCGCCGACAATTTCCCCCATCGACGTCTTGCCGCTACCATAAAGACGTTCGAAAGCGCTTTCCATATCCGACTGCACTGCCACACGTACACTGACCGAACGATGCGTTAGCAAGCCAAAGGCATTGATGACGTATTGATCAAGTGGATCCACTAGCGCCAACACCAGCACGTGTTCATCTTCATGTAGCGGCAACGCTCTAGACTCTTTGAGAAAACGCACCGATACGCGCTCTTCCAGCAAGGGTACTTGGGGATAATCAGTCGGCTCCACTAATATCAGCCCTAGCTGTGTCGCCAATGCCTCTGCCACATCACGGGCAGAAACCACGCCCAGCTTTAATAACAGTACGCCAATACGCTCGTGTTCGCCGACTTCATCTTGCTGCAAGTTTAGCGCGCGCTCCAAATCGAGCGTACTCAGCTTCCCCTGCTCAACTAACCATTCTCCTAAACGTTTGCTCAACTGGATGCTTTCTGTGCAAAAAAGTGCAGGAATGGTATCACGAACATGTGGATTTTCGCGCAGGCAGGCTGTCATTCGCTTTTAATCAAGCCACAACATGAAGCATGTGCAGGCAGTCTCAAGGCAAAAAACGCAGGCGGATACTGCTTGAAATCAAAAGTGTTTGGTGTGTACGTGCCAAATTTAATGATGGGAACGATACTAGGGATAAAACAAAAACAAGCGATATCCAGTTGGTTTAAGGTCGGCAGTATCAAGATGTAGTTTGATGCCAATCTCATGGTTGGATAGTAACCCTTGTTTTTCGTCCTCACCGGGTTTGAGATATTCCGCTGGAGGGAAGATGCGACGCGCCAGTGCCTCATCCATCGAGTTGGTGAGTGTCAATTCGAGATTGGGATAGGTTTGCGCGTAAGGCGCACGGTTTCGCAAGATGGCATTGAGAACGATAGCGCTCGCTTGTTTCGGATCGGATTCCAGATCAGAAGACTCTATGCTCAACTGGTCAATTTTTTCCGGTAGCGGGATATCGCAGTTGAGTAGTTTGCAATAGGACGCGAGTGCTAGCTTGGTGCCCGGCAGGTGCGCGACCAGTTCGACACGAAAAAAATGCACAGTCTGTGCCAGTAACACTATGAACAACAGCAATGTGACCAACACCCACGACCAGTGAACATTCTTTTTAATGACTGAAGGACTGATTTCCAGTGCGTCTTCTTTACTAGCCGTCGCAAGATGGCTGAAATCATATTTATCGTGGGTTGCGGGGATACGCTCTGCCGGACTTTTAACCGGCACTTGTTGCATTTCCACTACATCCAGGGTCAGGGCAAGTTGCGGGCTAAGTTCGTTATCATGCAATTGTTTTATTGCGTTGAATATTGCCTGGCAACGTCCGCAACGCACCATACCCTGATGCATATCCAGCTGAACTTGGCTGACCTTAAAGCGGGTGCCACACTCCGGGCATTGGGTGACTGCATTCATCGCTTCACTCCGGATAAGCATGCCCAACCTTCTTCCACAACCGGTGGCCTGAAGTCAAACCATTGACCATAGATTTCCATGACGTCTCCGGCCTGTTCGCTGAGTACGCCGGATAATACAATCTGACCACCTTGCCACGTTGAGCCTGCCAGCAATGGCGCGAGTACTTTGAGAGGATTGGTAAGAATATTGGCGACTACAATGTCGACGTGTTGTTTCGGTGCGGCATTAGGCAAATAGAACTGCGCGTCAACTTGATTAACCATTGCATTGTCGCGGCTGGCTTGCACGGCTTGTGCATCCAGGTCTACGCCCGTGGCGCTGGCAGCGCCTAATTTGAGCGCAGCGATGGTCAGAATACCCGAGCCGCAGCCATAATCCAGAACGGACTCACCCCCTTGCAAATGACTGTCCAACCAGCGCAGACACAAACGGGTCGTGGGATGGCTCCCGGTACCAAAAGCCAAGCCGGGATCGAGGGTAATGTTAATGGCACTGGGATCGAGCGGGGTGTGCCAGGTAGGCACGATCCAGAGGCGCTGCGAAATGCGGATGGGGTTAAACTGTAATTGAGTCAGGCGCACCCAGTCGTTGTCCGCCAAGGTTGCGATGACATAGTTTGGCGGTTTTTGCAGCCCGATGGCATGTGCCGCCTCCAGCATAATTGCATCTATCGGCGTATCTTCGATAAATAGAGCGGTAACGCGATTGTGTGACCACAGATGAGAGACAGGTTCGCCCGGTTCCCCAAATATGGCTTGCTCATTCGAGGTATCAGCATCTGCATCGTGAATGTCCACCGATAGTGCGCCGAGTGCCAACAGAGCCTCACTCAGCATCTCCGCCTGAGATGCAGATGCAGTGACCGTCAGCGTAAGCCAAGCCATGTTATTTTACCTTGATACGTTCGGCTAGCTTGTGTTCCAGATAGTGAATGCTGGTGCCACCTCGTAGAAAAGCAGCATCTAACATGAGCTCCTGATGCAGCGGGATATTAGTCTCGATACCCTCTACCGCCATTTCTGATAGGGCGGTACGCATGCGGGCTATCGCCTGTTGGCGATTGTCCCCATATGCGATGATTTTGCCGATCATGGAATCATAGTGAGGCGGCACGAAGTAATTAGCGTACACATGCGAATCCACGCGAATGCCCGGGCCACCAGGAGGATGCCAAGTAGTAATGCGGCCAGCCGAAGGTGTGAACTTGTAGGGATGTTCGGCATTGATGCGGCATTCAATGGCATGACCTTTAAGCGTAATATCATTTTGCTTGAAACTGAGTTTTTCACCGGCAGCGATACGGATCTGCTGTTGCACGATATCTATGCCCGTAATCATTTCGCTGACCGGATGCTCTACCTGTATACGAGTGTTCATTTCAATGAAAAAAAATTCATCGTTTTCATACAGAAATTCAAAAGTTCCCGCACCGCGATAGCCAATCTTGCGGCAAGCTGCCGCACAACGCTCACCAATTTTATTACGGAGACGAGTATTAAGCAGCGGTGCTGGCGCTTCCTCAAGAATTTTCTGATGGCGGCGTTGCATTGAGCAGTCGCGCTCACCTAAATATACCGCATTGCCATAAGAATCAGCCAGTACTTGAAATTCGATGTGGCGTGGGTTCTGCAAAAACTTTTCCATATACACCACAGGATTATTAAACGCCGCCTGCGCCTCGCCACGCGTCATGACCACGGCATTCAGCAACGCGGCTTCGGTATGCACTACGCGCATACCACGTCCGCCCCCGCCCCCGGCGGCCTTGATAATAACCGGATAACCGATACTGCGTGCAATCTTGGTAATTTCGGTTGGATTATCTGGCAGTGCGCCATCCACACCTGGTACACAAGGAATACCGGCTTTTTTCATCGCGTTTTTGGCGGACACTTTGTCGCCCATCAAACGAATGGTTTCCGGCCGTGGGCCAATGAATACAAACCCACTCTTTTCCACACGCTCAGCGAAGTCAGCATTCTCAGACAAAAAACCATAGCCTGGGTGGATGGCCTGTGCATCGGTAACTTCCGCTGCACTAATGATGGATGGAATGTGCAAATAGCTATTTAGCGAGGAAGCCGGGCCAATACATACCGACTCATCGGCCAGTTTGACATACTTGGCATCTGCATCAGCTTCGGAATGCACGGCAACGGATTTAATGCCCATTTCACGACAAGCGCGCTGAATTCTTAAGGCAATCTCGCCTCGATTTGCGATGAGAATTTTTTCAAACATTATTTAACCAATGATAAAAAGAGGTTGACCATATTCCACTGGCTGGCCACTCTCGACCAGAACCGCACTAATGACACCGCTTTGGTCAGCTTCGATTTCGTTGAGCAGCTTCATTGCTTCGATAATACAAAGAGTATCGCCCACGCTTACGCTCTGGCCCACTTCCACAAAGGGTTTGGCACCAGGGGAGGGACTGCGGTAAAAACTACCAACCATCGGCGATTTCACTACGTGACCATCTGGTGCTGCGGGTTCGGCAAGCTCAGCAGGCACATCGGACAGCTGTGGGGCAAGCGTGGTCATATGCTGCTGCGGTGCAGCATAAACATGCTGCACCGCAGCAGCAGAACGTACAATGCGCACGCGTTCTTCGCCTTCACTGATTTCCAGCTCGGCAATACCGGAGCTTTCAACCAGTTCAATCAAGGTCTTAAGTTTACGTAAATCCATAATTAGCTCCTAACAGAATATTGCAGCGCGTATTGCACTGCGAGTTCATAACCGGTTGCACCCAGACCGCTGATAACGCCGATAGCAAGATCAGAAAAATATGATTCTTTGCGGAACGGTTCCCGTGCAAACACATTGGAAAGATGGACTTCAATAAATGGGATGGCCACCGCCGCTAGTGCATCGCGTAAAGCCACACTGGTATGCGTAAACGCAGCAGGGTTAATGACAATAAAATCGGTACCATCCTGGCGCGCCAAATGCACACGATCTACTAAAGCAGATTCAGAGTTACTCTGAAAATACAACAGATTTGTACCTTGCATGCGTGCTAAATGCTGTAATTTGTTGTTAATTTCGTCTAATGTAATATGGCCATACACGCTTGGCTCGCGGCTACCGAGCAAGTTCAGATTGGGGCCATGTAGAACCAGAATGGTTTTCATGAACGCAGTTTGCCGCAAATTAGGACAAGTTGTCTATTATTTAGCAGAAATTGAGTGGAGTAATTATGCGAGACGTTCTTCTTGCAAACGTTTACGTAATTCCTCAACGGTAAAAATGGAGGGGATAAAACTTCCTCGCAATGCGAGTAAATCTTTTTCAACGCTCACCAATGCATCTACCTTGGCTTTGTGTGCCACGGCCAAAAATACTTGACTAAATATACCGTGCGATGGCATCCAGTTGGATATGGACGCTATTTCACAGTATGGAAAAAACTCTTCCAGCAACAGATCCTGCTCAGCGATCGACAGATCAAATTTTGGGTAATTCAATGAGTCAAATAAATCTTCTTTTGTTGCGTTACTGATTACCGGACGGATAGACTTCGCTTGCCAAGCCTTCTTCAACCATGCCAAATTTCCGTTGGCAAACAACAATGCAGAAAGTATTACATTGGTATCGAGAACAACGCGCATGTTATTCTTTGGGTCGACGCGCCCAAGCACAAGCGTCAGCTACATCTTTTTCGGAAATCCCCGATGCAATCAATTTTTCACGCACAGCTTCAACGCTTTGAACTAAGACGGGCGTCAAAGCATTAGTGGAACTGTCAACTTCAATATCAAAATGTTCAGAAGTTTCCACTGGAGAAACAATTCTATCTGGCGACGTAGTCTGATTGCTTGGAATTATCTTGACTTGCATGGTAGCTACCTCAGTGGCAAACAGAAATAATTTAAGGTAAACGCAACAAAATTGTACTTGAGAAAACGGACGTGCGCAACCGTAGACACCAGTGCCCAACCCTAAGTAACAGGTAGGATTTACCGACCTTAACTATCATTAAACAGGTGGGTATCTTTGCCCCAAAAAAATGGGCTGCATTTATCTGGGCGGCAAAGTAATCATTGAAAATTCGTACGCGTGACGCGCACGCCGACACGTACGGATGGTTAAGTATTAAATGGTTGCCCGGACTCAAAGCCACTTAAAATCAAAGAGCGAATGGTTTGATGGAAAATACGATCGTCGCTATTGAAAAATTTAGATATAAGGTATTGAATTAAATTAATTAAATTGATAACTATTTTTCTCCTGTTGCCCTAAACAGGGCAGTACGGCATAATTACTAACTAGTTTGTTACAAAAATAATTTATTTATTCTTTAAAAGTGATGCTCAGGAGGTTAGTGAAAGATGGCTGCGGCGCGTAAGGTATACCCCCCCAAGTTTAATGACACAACTGGAGCGATCCGCGCTTTGGCAATGGATGCAGTTCAGAAAGCAAACTCTGGCCATCCTGGCGCTCCCATGGGCATGGCAGAAATTGCCGAAGTGCTGTGGATTCATCATCTGCGCCACAATCCGGCTAATCCTAAATGGGCCGACCGGGACCGTTTCGTGTTTTCCAATGGCCATGGCTCGATGCTGATTTATGCCCTGTTGCATTTGACTGGCTACGACTTGCCGATTGATGAGTTGAAACGCTTCCGCCAGCTACACTCTCAGACTCCAGGCCACCCAGAATATGGCTACACTGCTGGCGTCGAAACCACTACCGGCCCGCTGGGTCAAGGCATTACCAATGCGGTTGGTTTTGCCCTGGCGGAAAAAATGCTGGCAAATGAATTTAATCGGCCCGGCCACGAAATTGTTAACCACCATACTTATGTTTTCCTCGGCGACGGTTGCATGATGGAAGGTATCTCACATGAATCCTGTGCACTGGCCGGTACCTGGGGGCTCGGCAAATTAATCGCTTTCTGGGACGACAACGGCATTTCCATTGATGGGCATGTTGAAGCCTGGTTTACCGACGATACTGCCAAACGTTTTGAATCTTATGGTTGGCATGTAATCGCCAATGTGGAAGGCCATGATCCCGAAGCAATAGATGACGCCATCAAGGCTGCCAAGGAAGTTACCGACAAGCCTACACTGATTTGCTGCAAAACCATCATCGGCGCAGGTTCTCCGAACAAGGCCGGCACGCATGACGTGCATGGCGCTGCATTGGGCGATGCGGAAATCGCTGCTACGCGCGAATACATAGGCTGGAAATACCCGCCGTTCGAAATCCCAGCTCACGTTTATCAAGCGTGGAATGCGCGTACCAAGGGTGAGGGTTTAGAAAAATTGTGGGACAATAAATTTGCAGAATACCGCGAGGCTTTCCCCCAGGAAGCGGCTGAATTTGAGCGGCGTATGAAGGGTGATTTGCCAGCAGACTGGGCACAACATGCTGCGAACATGATCGCCAAGACCAATGAAAAAGCAGAAACCATTGCCTCGCGCAAGGCATCGCAGAATGCGATTAACGGTCTGGTGCCGGCATTACCTGAGTTTCTTGGCGGTTCGGCGGATCTGACCGGTTCAAACCTGACCAATTGGACGGGCGCCAAGCACGTTCATGGAAAATCGACAGGTAACTACATTAGTTACGGAGTACGCGAATTCGGCATGTCGGCCATTATGAATGGCGTGGCGTTGCATGGCGGCTTGCTACCATTTGGCGGCACTTTCCTGATGTTCTCTGAATATGCACGCAATGCACTGCGCATGGCTGCGCTGATGAAACAGCGTGTGATTTTCGTGTACACGCATGACTCGATCGGTCTGGGCGAAGATGGGCCAACTCATCAACCCGTGGAACAAACCGCCACACTACGCTATATTCCAAATATGGACGTTTGGCGCCCTTGTGATACTGTGGAATCTGCCGTGTCATGGGTTGCAGCGGTCGAGCGCAAAACTGGCCCGAGCAGTCTTATTTTTAGCCGGCAAAATTTGGCATTCCAAAAACGCGATGCGGATCAAATTGCCAACATCCGTAAGGGTGGTTATGTCTTGTCAGAAGCTGCCAATGGCCAGCCACAAGCACTCATTATCGCAACGGGCTCCGAAGTGAGTCTGGCCATGGATGCACAAAAAACCTTGGCTCAAGACGGCATTAATGTACGAGTAGTTTCCATGCCTTCAACCAATGTATTTGATCGTCAAGATCAAGCATACAGAGACAGCGTGTTACCAAAGGGCAGTAAACGCGTAGCTGTCGAAGCGGGCGTGACGGGGTTTTGGTACAAATATGTTGGTTTGGACGGTGCGGTAATTGGCATGGATACCTTTGGCGAATCTGCTCCGGCAGGTGAACTATTCAAACACTTCGGCTTTACCATTGACAATGTAGTGAAAACCGTAAAAAGCATACTTTAAATTTCTGGTAACGATACAGCTGACTCCGTGAGCGTTGCTTGAAAGGTTATCCTTGAAAAGGAGGATCAAAAGTATTTGTAAGTTGCCAATTCTTTAATCAAAGTTCGGATTAAATTCGCTGATATTTTGCGAAATTGGCAACAAGGGATTTGGCCGATCATTTAATCATCCTTATAAAAATGATCACCCTTGCAAAGGGTTGCAGCCTTGAATATAAACTGCTCAAATTAATCGCGGGCCGCGCAGGCAGCCATACAGAATAGTTTTGACTGATTCCTTCTATCTGAAGCAACACTTAGCGTTGCAGCCGTAGGATTAGTGGCACGTTTCAAGGCTACCCTGTCGTCCGGTTATTTGTGGCGAGCATATTTAAAGTTTAAATATTTGATTAGCTTAGCTACAACATCAGAATAAAATCAAAGAATTTGTCTGAACAGTTACAATTTTAGTTATAAAACCAGGAGAGAAACATGACAATCAAAGTTGGTATCAATGGGTTTGGTCGAATTGGCCGCATGGTGTTCCGCGCAGCCGTGAAAAATTTCCAGGACATCGAGATCGTAGGCATTAACGACTTGCTTGAACCCGACTACTTGGCTTACATGTTGAGCTACGACTCCGTACATGGCCGCTTTGATGGCACCATTTCCATTGAAGGCAATACCTTGGTCGTCAACGGTAAAAAGATCCGTCTGACTGCTATCAAAGATCCCGCCGAATTGAAATGGAATGAAGTGGGCGCTGATATAGTTATCGAGTCCACCGGTCTTTTTCTCACTAAAGAAACTTGTGAAAAACACATCGCCGCGGGTGCCAAGAAAGTTATCATGTCTGCCCCATCCAAGGATGACACGCCGATGTTTGTGTATGGCGTGAATGACAAAACTTATGCTAACCAAGCGATCATCTCCAACGCTTCCTGCACGACAAATTGCCTCGCCCCTGTTGCCAAGGTGCTAAATGACACCTGGGGCATAAAGCGCGGACTAATGACCACCATACACGCCGCCACCGCTACCCAGAAAACCGTGGACAGCCCTTCTAACAAAGATTGGCGTGGTGGTCGCGGCATCCTCGAAAACATCATTCCGTCTTCGACTGGTGCGGCCAAGGCCGTTGGCGTGGTTATTCCCGAACTGAATAAAAAACTCACCGGCATGGCGTTCCGGGTACCCACCTCTGACGTATCCGTAGTTGACCTCACCGTGGAGTTGGATAAGGCTGCGACCTACGCCGATATCTGCGCCGCCATGAAGACTGCATCCGAGGGTTCAATGAAGGGCATCCTTGGCTATACCGGCGAAAAAGTTGTCTCTACCGACTTCCGAGGCGAGAGTTGCACTTCTGTTTTTGACGCAGAGGCGGGTATGTCTCTGGACGGTACCTTCGTTAAAGTCGTCTCTTGGTACGATAACGAATGGGGCTACTCCAGCAAGGTTCTGGAGATGGTTCGCGTCATCGCTAAATAAACATGCATGCAAGGTGAGGCACTCCCTCACCTTTTGCATTTCTTCTTATCGTTTCACCTCGAATGGTTAATTGGAGAAAGAATTGTCCGTAATCAAAATGACTGATTTGGATCTTAAGGGCAAACGTGTCCTGATCCGCGAAGACTTGAATGTTCCCCAAGCCGATGATGGCACCATAACCGATGATACCCGCATCCGGGCAAGCATGCCTACCATCCAGCATGCCGTGAAAGCCGGCGCCAAAGTAATGTTGATGTCTCACCTCGGTCGCCCTGAAGAAGGTATCTATTCCGAAGCCGATTCCCTAAAGCCTGTAGCCAAGCGTTTGTCTGACTTGCTGGGTAAAGAGATACGGGTCATTAAAGATTGGCTGGATGGCGGCTTCACCATCGCCGATGGCGAAGTTGTACTATTTGAGAACGTGCGCTTCAATAAAGGTGAAGGCAAAAACAACGACGAGCTGTCCCAAAAAATGGCTAAGCTGTGCGACATCTATGCGATGGATGCATTTGGTACCGCGCATCGCGCGCAGGCTTCCACCCACGGTGTGGCGAAGTATGCACCAGTGGCATGCGCTGGCCCACTACTGGCAGCAGAACTGGAAGCATTAGGCAAGGCATTGAAAAGCCCGGCCCACCCGCTGATCGCCATTGTCGGCGGTTCTAAAGTTTCAACCAAATTGACCGTATTGGAATCGTTGTCCCACATCGTGGATCAATTGATCGTCGGTGGCGGCATTGCCAATACTTTCATTAAAGCGGCTGGTTATAGCGTCGGGAAATCCCTATATGAACCCGATCTTGTAGCCGAAGCCCAGCGTTTAATACAAGCCGCCAAGACCAAGGGCGGATCGATTCCGGTACCTACTGATGTGGTCGTGGGCAAGAAGTTCGATACCAATGAGCCAGCCGTCGTTAAGAAAGTGGCTGATATCACTGACGATGATATGATTTTTGATATTGGTCCCGAAACTGCCCAGACTTATGCAGCCTATCTGAAGAACGCCGCAACCATCGTGTGGAATGGCCCAGTAGGCGTATTTGAATTTGACCAGTTTGGCGCCGGCACCAAAACGCTAGGCATGGCGATTGCGGAAAGTCCCGCATTTTCTATCGCCGGCGGTGGGGATACGCTGGCGGCGATTGCCAAATACAAGATCAGCGATCAAGTAAGCTATATTTCCACGGGCGGCGGTGCATTTCTAGAATTCCTTGAAGGTAAAAAATTGCCAGCGGTAGAAATTCTTGAGCAACGTGCAGCGAAGTAAATAAGACGAAAAATTATGTTACGCAGAACCAAAATTGTTGCCACTTTGGGGCCAGCCTCCAGCGACCAGAAAGTACTGGAGCAAATGATACTTGCTGGCGTGGATGTGGTGCGCATGAATTTTTCCCATGGCACAGCGCAAGATCACGTGGCACGTGTTGAAAAAGTGCGCGCTGCAGCGGCTGCATGTGGCCGTATTATAGGGATCCTTGCCGACCTGCAAGGCCCAAAAATTCGGGTGGGCAAAATTGAAAATGACAAAATCATTCTCAAGCAAGGGGATACTTTTATCCTGGATGCGGAATGGACAGGCCTCGGCAATCAGGAACGCGTTGGTCTCGATTACAAGAACTTACCCAAGGATGTCAGCAAAGGTTCAGTGCTGTTACTGAATGATGGCATGCTGGAATTTGATGTTACCGAAGTCAAAGGCGCGCAAATTATCTGCAAAGTCGTGTGCGGCGGTGTGCTATCCAACAACAAGGGGATCAATCGCAAGGGCGGTGGTTTGACTGCGCCCGCGCTTACCGACAAGGACAAGGAGGACATTAAAACCGCCGCATTGATTAAAGCAGACTATCTGGCGATTTCCTTCCCGCGCTCGGCGAATGACATGAAATTAGCGCGTAAATTGATGCATGCGGCTGGCGGCAAAAGCTTGTTAATGGCTAAAATTGAGCGTGCTGAAGCCATTACCGTACTGGACGAAATTATTGACGCATCCGACGCTATCATGGTAGCCCGAGGCGACCTTTCCGTGGAAGTGGGAGATGCAGCCGTACCAGGCCTGCAAAAACGCATGATCCGCATGGCACGTGCCAAAAACAAGTTGGTTATCACTGCCACACAAATGATGGAATCCATGATCACTAACCCGATTCCCACTCGGGCGGAAGTATCGGACGTGGCAAATGCAGTGCTGGATGGCACCGATGCGGTCATGCTGTCGGCAGAAACTGCAGTGGGCGACTATCCCATTGAAACCATCAAATCCATGGTACGCATCTGTATTAATGCGGAAAGTGAGATGGAAGATCTCGCCACCCATCATCGTCTGCTACAACCGAAATTTGCACGTATCGATCAGGCTATCGCCATGTCTGCGCTATATGCAGCTTCTCACTTTACGATCAAAGCAATTGTGGCACTGACCCAGTCCGGCTCAACTCCTCTATGGATGTCCCGTATGAATGCAAGAGTGCCGATCTTTGCGTTAACGCCAACTGAGTCAACCTTGAGTAAAGTAACGCTATTCAGCGGGGTACACCCAATTGCGTTTAACACGACCTCAAAACTTCCTTCAGTAGAGTTGCGCGCAGCAGAGGATGAACTGGTACGTTTGGGATTAGTACAAGAAGGTGACATGATTGTAATGACTATAGGTGAAGCCGTTGGCAAGGCTGGCTATACCAATACCATGAAAATTGTCCGGGTAGGCGATCACCGTAAGCATTGAGGAGTTGAAGCATGGCTGTGTTTTCCCGTACACGGCCAGATTTTATTTTTAATTTTGTTTAATAACTTTAAATTTGCTAGGAGAAAAAAATGGCTCTTGTTTCATTACGCCAGCTGCTGGATCATGCAGCCGAGAACGGATACGGCCTGCCCGCATTCAACGTCAATAATTTGGAACAGGTCAAGGCAATCATGGAGGCAGCGGATGAAACCAATAGCCCCGTGATTATGCAAGGCTCAGCTGGCGCCCGCAAATATGCAGGTGAAGCATTCTTGCGCCACCTGATTCTCGCTGCTGTAGAGACTTATCCGCACATTCCAGTAGTCATGCACCAAGATCACGGAGCCTCCCCGGCTGTATGTATCAACGCCATTCGTTCTGGATTCTCCAGCGTAATGATGGATGGTTCTTTGAAAGAAGATGCCAAAACTCCATCCTCTTACGAATACAACGTTGAAGTAACCAGTAAAGTTGTTGATCTTTCCCACGCGGTGGGTGTATCCGTTGAAGGTGAACTAGGCTGCTTGGGCTCACTTGAAACCGGCATGGGCGAACAAGAAGATGGACAAGGTGCAGAAGGCAAACTAGACCACTCGCAACTACTAACCGATCCAGAAGAGGCAGCCGATTTTGTCCGGAGGACTGGCGTAGATGCACTGGCGATAGCCATCGGCACCTCACACGGTGCATACAAATTCACCCGCCCACCCACAGGCGACACTTTGGATATTAAGCGTATCAAGGCGATCCATGCCCGCATTCCCAACACTCACTTGGTAATGCATGGCTCTTCTTCTGTACCGCAGGAATGGTTGAAAATTATTGACCAATTTGGCGGCGATATGGGAGAAACCTACGGTGTGCCAGTTTCGGAGATAGTCGAAGGTATCAAACATGGCGTGCGGAAAGTTAATATCGACACAGACCTGCGCATGGCGTCTACAGGCGCGGTACGTCGTCACCTGGCACAAAACCCCAAAAATTTTGATCCACGTAAATTCTTGGCGGAATCGACCATAGCCATGAAAGAGATCTGCAAGGCACGTTATGAAGCCTTCGGTTCTGCTGGCCAGGCATCGAAAATAAAAGCATTATCACTGGATGCAATGGCTATCAGGTACACCAAAGGTGAGCTAAAAGCCATCGTCAAATAATTCAATGTAAGCACAATCAAAAAAGCGGTTTTCGAACCGCTTTTTTTAATCCCGATAATTATTTTAAAGATAAGCCGTAGCTAGCACAGTAAATTACAAGTTTTTCCAGTTTCCGTTACACACTTCTAACCTCCTTCAAATTTATTAACTCTCATCCTAAAGATCCCGCCGTTCAATTCCAGAATGGTAAAGATTATTTACGCCAGTATTTGTGTATTGGAAGAAAGAATGCGAAGCTGGTAACATTAAAATTTCTGCAAGTATGCAATTCAAAATACTTAAAACATCATGCAATATATACAGAATCTTCCTCTTCCTCCGTCTTTAAAAGGGTTAGAAGATACCAATGAAGTAAAAAAGCTGACTGAAATTGAACCAGTTAAGCCGGCCCCAGAGCGCATCCAGCCGTCACTGGTATTTCGGCCATTTACACGATCTGAACATCCGAACAACCTGTCATTCGAGAGGCGAAATGTAGAACCCCATCTTGGTGAACGCCGAAAAATCTGCCGTCGTATCAAAACTCAGCCTCTTCTGAAAGAGCTTCGATCAAAGGTAGACCGACGACACCGCAAACAAAGAAAAACAGATATAACCGAACATATAGATGAAAATGCCTAGAACTAAAAATTATTCAAAATAACTGATTACATCAATCATGTGATGATTACTCGTCAAGCAGGTTACTTCGTAAAGCGTGGATATAAATTTAGTTTTATATAGCAGGAATCGACATATTTTTTGGTGAGCTTATGATGAATAAAAAAAACGATCTCAATCAACCCGCTAAAACAGCTGCACAAATCAGCAAGCATGACTACCGAAAGATGCTCCATGCTCTTCAGGTTGAGCTAGTCAAACTGCAGCGGCATTTCATTAAATGCAATGACAAAATTCTAATTATTTTTGAAGGGCGTGATGCGTCTGGAAAAGATGGCACAATCAAGCGCATCGTCCAACATTTAAGTCCACGTGAAACACGTGTCGTAGCACTCGGCAAGCCTTCGGATCGCGATCAAACGGTGTGGTACTTTCAACGTTATGTTCCCTACCTGCCAGCAGCTCAAGAGCTCGTGCTGTTTAACCGCAGTTGGTACAATCGCGCCGGTGTCGAACGAGTAATGGGCTTTTGTACTGACGCTGAGCATGAGGAATTTATGGATTCAGTATCAGAGTTCGAACATATGTTGGTCCGTTCAGGTATCAAGCTTTTTAAGTACTACCTCGACATCAGCAAACTTGAACAGAAGAAACGTTTAAATGAACGCATGACAGACCCGCTCACCCAATGGAAAGTCAGTACACTTGACGACCAGGCAATCAAAAAATGGAAGCCATACAGCTTGGCACGCAACGAAATGTTGGCTCGCTCGCACACCACAATGGCTCCATGGACCATAGTTCGTGCCAACGATAAGTATCTGACACGACTTAATGTTATTAAGGATCTGCTCAGCCGCCTTAATTACGCAGATAAAGATGACAAACTGATTTTGCCAGATCCACGGATCATATTAACCTACGATGCAACCTATCTCGAAAATGGCGTGCTGGAACCGTAGCTGGAAATTATGATCAGAGAACTCTCTACGAAGACTTTACCCATTTAGCTTAGCGTTCAATTTGTAGTCTTCTTTCAAGCAAGCGTCACGATTCACCCTCCTCAGTCCGTGCGTTACCGCACATACAATAGACTTAACCTTGAGATAACCTTGTCTGCGTTTTGGCGACATTCGATCAAACCAGAACGGTGAGTTGAGGCCGATGTCACCATTGTTGGCACGCCGACACGCTTTGGTAATGTGCGCCCAGATGCGCAATTTGTTCTCATACCACGAAATTATCAAGCTGCTAAAAATAACGGTACCAATATTAAACCATGAATAGCTAGCAGGCATATCTCAAGTGAATTTTCTAACTACTTCAAAAAAGGATTTCAACTATGAATGCATTGAACAGTTTTAGCCCATTAGTGGGCCGTATTTTGATGGCGCTCATCTTCGTTATGTCGGGTTTCGGTAAAATCACCGGTTTTGAAGGGACGGTAGGGTTTATAGCCAGCAAGGGACTGCCAATGCCGGAATTGCTTGCCATCGGCGCCATCTTCGTTGAACTGGGCGGAGGTATCATGCTGATCATTGGCTGGAATGCACGTTGGGCCGCCGCCGCGATATTTGTATTCACCGCAATGGCGGCG
Source organism: Candidatus Nitrotoga sp. AM1P (assembly GCF_013168275.1). Taxonomy (GTDB): domain Bacteria; phylum Pseudomonadota; class Gammaproteobacteria; order Burkholderiales; family Gallionellaceae; genus Nitrotoga. The sequence continues at coordinate 2,021,392 of NZ_AP019547.1, forward strand.
CTGTTCTTCCATAATTTCTGGGCTGTGCCACCCAACGAAGCACAAAATCAGATGATCAACTTCATGAAGAATATTTCCATAATGGGCGGCTTGCTCTATGTTGTCGTGCACGGCAGCGGGCCTTTTAGTTTAAGCCGTAACACTGCAAGGTCTTAATTACATTAAAAAGAATATTCATGGGCTCCTCCTCTAGCGCTAATAGCTGCGTAATCCATAACCACGCGTATGAATGCACATTCAGTGAACGGTTGTTAGGGCAGAAGCGATTAGAATGCTTTCTAGAATGTACTTGGCTATTGGGCTTGCTGAATAGCCCCATCGCCAGCCAACTTTGTGGTGAACACCACCAACCTTTAACCTGAAGCGTTACTAAAGTCGGTGCCAATACCAGCTTAGCAATCCATTTTCTGCCATGCGACTGTCAGTTTGTTAATAACTTCGCCGCCAGTCCTTTGATGGTATAGCACTCATTCAGGCGGCCACGACTACCCTGGCTTTCCTGCTGGCGTTGCGGCGGATGCTCTTGCCGATATTGTCGATCGACGGCGTTATCTGATCACTTCACAGGTTTGGATGATGATCTTTACTGTAACTCTTGGCGCATTGACACTTTCAGGAATAACGACAGCTCCAATCCTGCTGGTTTTTACGTTCGCTCTCGGCATAGGCACGGCAATGATGATGCCAGCATAGGGAGCGATTACGCCAGAATTTATAAATACTAGAAATATGCTCTGTTATAAGTTTAAGCATGTTTATTCGCTCACTACAGGACATCCATAATTTACTTGACAATATCTTTAATTAAAGATACATTAAAACTGTATCTTATTAGAATGTACAGATATAGAAATTTGGATGACCAGAAAAATGACTATTGCCTTAAATAGATTGTATGTATCCACTGTGGCCTGTTATCTCAGGAATATTTTAACATTTTTGTTCTTGGCGGGAATTGCCACTGCAAGCTGGGCCGAGCAACGCGAATTTAACTTGACCATTGATGAGGTTGCAATAGAAGTAGCACCAGGCTTTACCAATAAAGTATTCGCTTTCAACGGACAAGTGCCAGGGCCGCTCATCCACGTCAAGGAGGGAGATGATGTGATGGTACATGTCAGCAACAACACTACACTTCCCCATACCATCCACTGGCATGGAGTTAACCAGACCGGCAGTTGGCAACACGATGGCGTGCCAAGTGTCACACAAGAAGCGATTCAGCCTGGTGAATCTTATACCTATAAATTCAATGTTGATCGTCCCGGAAGCCTGTGGTACCACTGCCATGTGGATGTCTGGGAGCATGTGGCGTTACGCGGGATGTGGGGGCCATTAATCGTCGATCCCAAAACCCCGAGCGCCCTCGAAAAAGAAGTGACCCTGGATGCCATTCTGATGCTGAGTACTTGGCAATCTCCGTATGCCAGCGTCTATGGCAAAGGGGGTAGCCCACAGGATGTTTCTGACTATTTTTCAGTAAACGCAAAATCCTTCCCATTCACCCAACCGATTAGAGTCAAGAAAGGCGACGTATTGAGAATGCGCTTTATTGGCGCAGGCGATGAAACTCACCAAATGCATATGCATGGGCACGACATGCTCGTCACCCATAAAGACGGATATCCACTTGCCAGCCCTTATTATGTGGACACGGTTCCGGTAGGACCCGGTGAACGTTATGACGTGATCGTTAAAATGAACAATCCTGGACTCTTCATAATGCACGATCATGTTGACAAACACATGTCTAACAACGGCGCTTCAATGGGTGGGCCAATGACCGTTTTTGAATATGAAGGCGTCAAAATGAACGACTGGTATACCTGGAAAGGCAAAGCGTACGACCCCAACTTCTTCTACAGTGTGTCGCTTACACAGGGATATGGGCTTTTCAACAGCGCACCTTTCATGGGCAAAATTGTCGAACAGGGGAAAAGAAGGAGATAAATATGAAGCGAATAGTTCTTGTTGCCTTACTTGGTTTTTCTGGAGCCGTTCTCGCCGAGGGAGGAATGCTTCAGGGGAGTTGTTCCGCCTGCCACAATATTAAGGGTCCAGCAACCCAGACGTTGAAAGCTGCCTTTGAAAAAAAGGGGCCAGATCTCTTCTACGCGGGCAACAAATATCGTCAAGAATGGCTTGTATCTTGGCTGCAAAAGCCTAGTCGGATACGTCCCGCTGGAATGTACTATGGCGGGCATATCAAGTCGGGACCCAAAGGTGATGAAGTTGATACTTCGACGCTCACGGATCATGTCGCACTTTCCAAGGCCGATGCCACCTCCGTTACGGCCGAGCTCATGAAGATGAAACCGCATGACGATTTGATCGCCAAGGAGAAAGTTGAACCCGGTACGGTATCAAAGCAGATGGGGGAAATGGCCTTCAATAAATTTTTGGGCTGTATGGCCTGCCATTTAATCGAGCCTGAATATGGTGGGGTATCGGGGCCAGAACTTTATACGGCGGCCAAGCGCCTGCAACCGCAATATATGGCGAGTTTCATCAAGTCTCCCCAAGCTTGGGAGCCAAAATCCATGATGCCAAACAAAAACCTGTCGGAGATGAATATACAGAAGATGGTTCATTATCTTGAGACATTGAGCAAGGAGGTTGCAAATGCCAACTAAATTATTTTTGTTGCTTTTACTAGCGGCTTTCTCAGTCCAAGCTCAAGCCAAGGAAGCGCCTGCGGACAACTACAAAGCCTATTGCGTTCAATGCCATGGCAGTGAGGGAACCGGAAAAGGCGTTAACACGCGAGACATGTCAGTCGTGCCGCGTGATCACACCGATGCGAAGTCAATGTCAGGTCGCTCGGACGAAACATTATTCAAAGCAATCAAAGAGGGCGGACCATCCATTGATAAATCAATATTAATGCCTCCCTGGGGGTCAACCTTAAGTGATGAGGAAATCAACGATTTAGTGCAGCATCTACGTATGTTATGTAAGTGCAAATTTGGTTAGTAAATGGCAGTCGCAAGAAATAGCAACAAGAAATAAGCAATTTGTAGTTAACTTTAATTTAAATAGGGGAAGAATATGTATAAACTTAAAAATACAGCTGTTGCTGTAATGCTGGTAACTGGACTGTTTTCCGCACAACAAGTATTCGCAAAAACCGTTAAAGTCACGATGACGGCTATGGAAGTTGATCTGCCCGTGAATAACAAGGGTGATGTCAAAATGGCTGCATGGACATTCGATGGCTCCATTCCTGGCAAGCCTGTTCGCGTAGATGAAGGCGATACGGTGGATTTCACGCTGATCAACCCACCTGAAAATAAAAATTCACACGCCATGGACTTTCACGCGGCTCAGGTTGACGTGCTAAATGAATTCGGTGAAATCAAGCCGGGACAAACTAAACATTTCAAGTTTGAAGCCAAGGTTCCAGGTGTATTCATATATCACTGTGGTGCAAGCACGATGGCTCAGCATATTGCCAAGGGAATGTACGGAATGATCATCGTCGATCCAAAAGATAAAAAGAATTATCCAAAAGCAGACCGTGAATATATGCTGATTCAGCAGCAATACTTCCCGGACAGCGAAAACATCACTGGCTTACTTGAAAACACCGGTTGGAAAGGTGCTCTCATCAATGGCAAAATGTTCCATTACAGCCCTGTTCATGATCCAAATGCAACTCAGGTTCTGGAATCCAAGCCGGGTGAACGCGTCCGTATTTTCTTTGGGAACGCGAACATCAACAATCCGATCGCCCTGCATCCTATCGCAGGAATTTGGGATCGTGTTTATATCAACGGTAACCCGAAGAACACTCTATACGGCATTCAAACATACAACGTGTCGGTAGCTGAAGCCAGTACATTTGATATCGTTTCGCCAGCTGACCGTCCGACCAATGTCGCAATCGTCGATCATGCAATGGGAGCGGCGTTACGCGGTGCGATCACAGTTCTGATGAACAAGCCCGACGCTGACCCGAAAAAAGGGCGTGGCGATCAAATCCTGATCAGATAGTTTTTAGTAAACTATTCTGTTAATTAGTTAAGAGCAGGCTTTGGCCTGTTCTTAACATTTAAGCCAGACAGTGCCATGCAAAATTACGTTAATGAAGCGAGTCAATAGGGTTCGGAATTAGACGTACACTTCCAGAATACTTTCTACGTCAGCTCTTAATTTCAAATGCGCTATCTAAGCCGCCCGATCGAAATCCCCATACTATTAGCAACAAAATTGTTCATAGTCTCTCATCAAATTATGCGTTTGCCGCAACGCGCAGGTTGAGCACGCCTTTTAACGTCTAAGCAGAAATAAATAAACGCGGACAAGATAACTGAGGCAACAGTCAAAACGTCACATTACGGTCACGTTCGGCCACGGCCTTGATGTAATCCGGCATCCCTTTTATTGATGCACCCGTTACTAGATCATCTCCCATGATCTGCCGAGCCACGGCACAGGCGCCGCAGACCCAAATCTGCACACCCGCCGCCTGCACCGCAGCCAATAACTCTTTCAATGGGGTCAGATTCACACCATGGATATGATCGGCTGTTCCTTTGCGACCAAGCGTCACGGCTTCGTTCCAGAGCCAAAGCACCACATCGTGTCCCTGCTCCTTTGCCGCCTTCGCGGCCATGAAGGGCAACGTGGCCATCGTCGGATCATCTGTGCCTCGACTGCCAGATATTATGAATGTTGCCACTGTTTATCTCCTCTTTCATTCATTAGTAAACTATAGATCTATTATCATGTTTCATTCGTGATGCGGCCATTTCACTATATTTCTTGTCTCACTTCTTCAGAACAACTACACCACACGCAATCCTGGGGCCACCTGGAGCATCTTTCGTCGGAGGATCGGGAAGAAATTTGTCTTCGAGTCCATGAATAATAAATGCACTCCCATCCGCATCGAAAAGGGTCGTCAATCCAGGAGTGAGGGTGACCCGGCTCGTGATGGCATATAGCGTCCCTTTGCGGTTTTCATCAACCACAAGATTCGGCAGGTCGCCTAAATGATAGGGGTGATTTCCAAGACCTGGACTGACATTTGCCTCCGGGTTGACCTGCAGATCGATATTGCCATCGTAATGCCCTTTCGCCGCCGTGAAAGGATCGCATGCCCCTGCTTCGTGGATGTGAACCGCGTGTCGCCCGGGCGTTAACTTGCTGTCAGGCGTACCTTGTACCATCATTTTTATTCTGACGAGCCCATCATGCTCCTCATACAGACGAGCTTCTCCGGTAATGCCCGGACCGGCGATAATCGCTTCTGCACGAAGTTTTTTCTCCACCTTCCCCGCGTGATGTCCATCTTCTTTTCCTCCGTGATGCTCGGCTTCTGCAAAAACTGAGCTAGTGACGGTGCCCATGATCAATGCCAATGCCAGCGGTAATTTAGTAACAAATTTCATGTGTATCTCCTATTTATGAATGAGAATATGGTTATAGGTTGCCGCATATTTCCCTCTGTAGCTTTGCCGCCGCTTTTCGGCGTCTGATCAACGTGCCAGCGATCTAATGTAATGAATAAGCTGCCACACCTTGTCATCGGACAAACCGGAGAAGGACATCATGCCGGTCCCGGGCGAACCTTTCTTGATAATCCAGAAAAGCTGGCCATCTGGAATGTCCTTCATCATGGCATTGCAGGTAAAATTTCTCGGTGGTGGCACCAGCGCTGCTCCCATCATGCCCTTTCCATCGCCCTTTTCGCCATGACACATGGCGCAGGCGGCAGGCTTGGCGGATTTCTGGAACAGCGTTTTCCCTGCCTGAAGTACTTCGGTAGAGGCAGTAAATGGATTCGTCATGGCCAGAAAACTATCCGGTGCCTTAGCCGTCTTGCGCAGCTGCACGCAAGCATCCGACTGACCTCCACTTGAGGCAGTTGTTGCGGTGGCAGCAGCTACAGCCGGAGCGGCGGCAGCAACCTTGCCAGGCATAGCGGTGGTAACTGCGGCAGCCGCTCCGGCAGGTGAACCCTTGAATGTCGCCTTGAGGTAGGCGATTACGTCAGCTACGCCTTGCTGGCCGATGGTCAGATTCCAATAAGGCATATTCGGCGATTTCCCTATCGCCGGGCCGCCATGGTTGATTACGTTGTACAGATATTCCATTGGCAGCTTTTCAAATGGAATGTTGGCATGAATTGCCGGCTTCGGATCCAAGCCAGACGCCGCCGGGCCATCACCTTTACCTGTCGCTCCGTGACACTGCGAACAATATTCTTTGTAGATGACTTTGCCGCGACCAACGCTGGCCATGCCAAATTCTGGGCTCGTCCAAGGCTCGTAATACTTGAAATCACTCACACCCTGCGTCATTAAGTACCCGATCACCGCGCGGAGCTGTGGCTCCGTCGCATCGGCCAGAAACTCGCCACTGTGCGGCACAAAGTCTTGTGGATTCTGCCCGAAACGGAAGAGCCAATCCTGGTCATATCTTTGTCCGGACGCATGGAGCGCTGTGCTCTGCGGCCCGCCGATGACTTTTCCATCCTCATTAATCGTATGGCAGCCGAAGCAAGCATGCGCCTTGAAGGCCATTGCGCCAAAATCGGCCTCGAACTTCGTAACTTTCGAAAGATCAAACGTACCAACTTTGACTCGCGGATCCTTATTGTGCTCAGCAAAATAATCAGCAAGAACATTGGCCTCGGATTCTGTGACAACCGGATGTTTAAACGAGACTTCGGTTAGATCCCAGCGATAGCCCTTGGCATAGAGTGGCGCTTCTTTGCCGGTCAACCAACCAATCAACCAAGGGCGCCGGTACTTGCTCCCGGCCCAGATAAGATCAGGTGCCTTAAGATTAAAGCGGGAATCGGCTTTACCTTCCAATCGGTGACATTGTATACAGGACTGCTCAAGGATTTCTTTTGCGCGCGGTTGATCATTCGCTAACGATACCCCCGAGAACGACATCAATCCCACCAGCGTGATGAGCGCGCTTCCAACAACCATTTCTCTACTAATATTCATAACGCAACTCCTTTTTTAATACCTCATCTGAGCCCATTTTTTTAACAACTACGCATGAATATCGGTAACTCAGCACTAATCAAGCCCAATGTCGACATCAGCTCAAACGATAATACATTTTATTATTCAATTGTATACATATAAATTTCATGTTTACTCCCTCGTTTGACAATTCAAAAGCCATTTTGTTTAACGATGTTCAGCTTTGAAAACCACGTCTGTGCGATACCATACATAGCGATGTAATAATTATGGTGAAAAACAAGTCAAAAAATTGTAGTTTGATTGACCAAGTCAAATTCTCCCTTCCAAGGGAAGCAGCTCTTAATTTCATCGACAAAATTTGGAATAATTTAGACTGCAATTTCCAAGCCATACAACGTACTTGACAATCAAGACTATTTGCCACGTTTTTGAGATATAGAAGGTATATAATAAAGCCTCCTACGCATTGAATTGCAAAGAAGGCGGGGGAATGCCTATTCTCGACAAGATGGGATCAAAACCCACAAATGATAGATAGTCATGGAACATATAGAAATAAGCCGAACTCTAACTATACCAATTTATAAGGAGATTCAACTATGAAAATCAGCAAAATCTGTGTTCTTGTTTCCTCGTTAATTACGGCCAGCTTATTGTCCGTTCCAGTGCTTGCTGCTGATAAGAATCCGCTGTCGGGTTATACAATTCATGTTGTAGCACCACACGTCATGGACGGAGAAATTATCGGTCCGTTTCATCATTACTGCAAACCCATCAATGACGACGTTATTCAGTGCATTCTATTCGATTCAACTGAGCCTAACGCTCGCTTGACCGAAATCGAATACATGGTTTCCAAGAAACTTGCCCGATCAGCTATACCGAAATGGTCGCATACGCAAAACTGGCACGATCACAAACAGGAGATCGAAACTGGTCGCGTTGCCATAGTAAACCCCTCTGACCCGAAAGAGCAGAAAGGATTGGCGGATTATGTTGCTGGAACCGATGGCATCATTTTCCACCTCTGGCCTAAAGACGCGCCCATTCCTGACGGTTCGGTCGGCATCGCTCAGTCAGTTGGACATTGGGAAGAGCTACATGGAAAAATTGGTAAAGATGCAACTAAAAAATAAATTTATTTGATTTATTCAAGAGACACGGGGTTTGTCCATGTGGATGAGCACTGTGTCTTTTTATTTATAAGTGAGGTGATGTCATGTTTTCTTTAAAGAAAAATAGGTGGGTAGGGATTGCCATCTTTTTGAGCATCAGCTCGCAAAGTACATTAGCTTTTCACAAGGACGCGTATGAACCGCGTGTACCCAAGGCGATTATTGCGCAGGAACAGCAAGTAAAAAATCCTTATCCCGTCACACCAGAGCGAATTGAAGCAGGCCGTAAAATTTATTTGGGGGAAGGTTTTTGTGTAACTTGCCATAGCAAGGATGGCACAGGTGCCAATTTACCCGGGCATCCTCCGCGTGATTTTACCGATGCCAAATGGCAGAAACTTCGCACGGATGGAGAATTAATGTGGGTTTTAAAAAATGGTAGCCCAGGAACCGGGATGCCGATTCGAGTTGGAACAGATATAAACGAAGAAGATGGCTGGAATGTAATTCAATATATACGGACCTTCGAGGGCAAGTAGGCGGTGTTCTTTTAAAAACAAGACAATCCACCCCCTCATCAAATTTGTAGATTCGCCCTGCCCACCATGGACAGAGGGCTTTCGTATATTGTTCATACCTCCAGTGTAATAAACTTTGCATCCTGAATTAAGAAGACGCAGTTGGAGCCCACGCCCCAAATAACACATCGTGATCAAGCATAGACCAGAGGAAATAGGGCCATCAATATGGCGAAAAAAATAGCGGCAGGGATAGTACTGCTAGGAATTGGCATTCTGGCCTGGTATCTCATCAGTCAGCGCATCTCCATTTCATGGCGTCCTACTCAAACTGCAACTCAAACCGCAACTCCCGGTATCAAGCCCTTATCTTTATCTGATCTCGGCAAAGCCGGAAAGGAACAAATCTGGATTTGCCCGATGCACCCAGAGATCATGCAGAACCATCCGGGCACTTGCCCAATTTGCGGCATGGATCTGGTGCAATCAAAAGATTCCGCAGTTCACAACCACGATCACGGTATTCATATCGATACCGCATCCATCCAGAAACTTGGTGTCAGGTTAGCCAGTATAAAAAAAACCTCGCTCAGCCATGAAATCCGCACTTATGGCAACGTAATAGTCGATGGGGATACGCTTTATAACGTCCATACCAAGGTCGATGGCTGGATTAAAAAGCTCAATATAAATTCGATCGGACAGCAGATTCGTAAAGGACAAATAATTTATGAAATTTACTCTCCCGATTTGATTGCACAACAGAAAGAGTATTTAAGGTTTGTGGTACGCCGTGATCAGACGTTAAAAACGATAGGTGATATTTCTCCATTAGTGGAAAATCCCTATGTGATGGATCTTTTGCAAGAGCTTTCCAGAGAAAGAACTAAATTTCTCTATAAAGATATTGGCATTGAATCCGTTCAACAGATGGAAGACTCAAAGCAACCCATTGAGGTGGTTAAAATACTGGCGGGCCAGGCAGGGGTTGTGACACAAATTAATGCACGCGAAGGTAACTTCGTCACGCCTTCTGCCACCCTGTTTACTCTGGCCGATGTTTCCAAGGTATGGGTTGATATCACGCTTTACCCCGACCAGGCTGGCCGGATACAAAATGGCGATGCGGTGACCATAAAAACCCCCGATGGGCAAGAAATCCAAACCAAGCTCGACTTTATCAATCCCCTCGCCGAGAACAACAAAATCAGCGCAAGGGTGACGCTTAATAATACCAATCTGCGTTTGCGTCCTGGCAGCTTTGTCGACGTGATTATCCACGCCCAGCCGCACGAAGCCCTCGTTTTGCCCCGCTCATCAGTCATACACACTGGGCAAGGAGACTTGGTAATCTTGTCCAGAGGGGATGGGCATTTCCTCCCTGTTAATATCGAGACAGGGATTGAAAGCGGGGACTGGATCGAGGTTGTAGATGGTCTGCTGGAAGGCGCAGAAGTAGCAGTAAACGGTCAGTTCCTGCTGGACGCGGCATCGTCGCTACATGATGCCGCGCAACGCATGCAGGAAACGCATAAGCACCAATGATTGCCCGCATTATATCCTGGTCATTACGTAACCATCTGCTGGTTTTACTGCTTGCAGCTCTAATCAGCGCCTGGGGGATTTACTCCGTGCGTCATACCGCACTGGACGCAATACCCGATCTTTCTGATGTCCAGGTCATCATCAAAACCACTTACCCCGGCCAATCGCCACAAGCGGTGGAAGACCAGGTGACGTATCCACTTACCTCGGCGTTACTGTCGGTGCCCGGTTCTACTGCGGTTCGCGGCTTTTCCATGTTCGGCGAGTCGTTTATTTACATCATTTTCAAGGATGGAACCGATCCCTACTGGGCGCGCACGCGCGTGCTCGAATATCTGAGCCAGATGGCGGGGAAGCTGCCGCCCGGCGTTACACCGGCACTCGGCCCGGATGCATCCGGCGTGGGCTGGATTTTTGAATACGCGTTAACTGATCGTCAGCATCGCCACGATCCCGACCAATTGCGCGCGCTACAGGATTTTTTCCTGAAATATGAATTGCAAAGCCTGCCCGGTGTCGCCGAAGTGGCGAGTGTCGGTGGCATGGTGCGGCAATACCAGATCGAAGTAAATCCAACCCGACTGGCCGCATATAAACTGACACTGGACAAAGTGGCGCAGTCAGTACGCGACAGCAATCTATCCGGCGGCGGCTCAGTGGTAGAAATGGGACGCGCCGAATACATGATCAGGGCGCGCGGCTACCTCAAAACGCTGGATGATTTCCGGCAAATTCCGCTCGGCACAGATGGTCAAGGCATCCCCATCCGCTTACAGGACGTGGCGCATATCCAGACTGGGCCGGAAGCGCGCCGTGGCGTTACCGATCTCGATGGCGAGGGCGAGGTAGTAGGCGGTATCGTCGTGATGCGCTACGGCAACAATGCACTGGAAACGATAGAGCGGGTCAAGACGCGCTTGCAAGAATTGAAAGCAGGATTGCCTGAAGGGGTGGAATTAGTCGTCACCTATGACCGTTCCGGCCTGATCAAGCGTGCCATCAGCACCCTAAGCGAGAAACTGATCGAGGAATCGCTGGCAGTCGCTCTGGTCTGCCTGCTGTTCCTGTTCCACCTGCGATCATCTTTGGTGGCAGTTGTAACTTTACCCATCGGCATCCTGGCCGCTTTTATCATCATGCAACAACAGGGCGTCAGCGCTAACATCATGTCGCTGGGCGGCATCGCCATCGCCATCGGCGCAATGGTCGACGCTGCCATTGTGATGATCGAAAACATGCATAAGCATCTGGAGCGTGCCGGAGCCAACCCCGATTACTGGCAGGTGGTGAAAACAAGCTCACTGGAAGTAGGCCCAGCCCTGTTCTTCTCGCTACTGGTAATCACCATCTCCTTCCTGCCGGTATTAACGCTGGACGGACAGGAAGGCAGGCTATTCGCACCCCTCGCATACACAAAAACTTATGCAATGGCCGCCAGCGCATTCCTGGCGATAACGCTCACACCGGTGCTGATGGGCTATTTCATTCGCGGCCGCATTCGCCCAGAACAGCGCAATCCGTTGAACCGCCTATTACAAACCCTGTACCGGCCAGTGCTGCTGGCCGCCTTAAGCAAACGCAAGTTGACCATACTCGCCACGCTACTGCTCTTAGCGACCGTGGCGTGGCCGCTGTCCAAACTGGGCAGCGAATTCATGCCGCCACTGTATGAAGGCGATCTGCTGTATATGCCCACAACCTTGCCCGGCTTGTCCGTAGACGAGGCGGCCAACATTTTGCAAATCACAGATCGCCTGATCCGCGCACTGCCGGAAGTCGAGCGAGTATTCGGCAAGGCCGGACGCGCCGAAACGGCGACCGATCCGGCACCGCTTTCGATGCTGGAAACCACCATTCTGCTGAAGCCGCGCGACCAGTGGCCGCCGGGAGAAACGGTAGAGCAATTGATACACAAGCTCGATGACCAGGTGCGCCTGCCAGGACTCACCAACTCCTGGGGCTACCCGATCCGCACCCGCATAGACATGCTTTCCACAGGCATCAGAACGCCACTGGGAATTAAAGTCACCGGCCCGAATCTGGCTGGCATCGCTGAACTGGCTCAGCAAATCGCAGCAACGATCAAAAACGTGCCCGGTACGCGCACTGTATTCGCTGAACGTGCCACTGGCGGGCGCTATCTGGACATTGACATTAACCGGGCTCAAGCCGCACGTTATGGCGTTACCGTAGCCGATGTGCAGCGCCTGGTACAAGGCGCAATCGGTGGCGAAAACATCGGCACGGTAATTGATGGGCGCGAACGCTTTCAGATCAACCTGCGCTATCCACGCGCCCTGCGCGATTCTCTGCCGGCAATAGCGGCCAGCCGAATCACCCTGCCTTCCGGGGCGCAAGTACCGCTGGGCGAATTGGCGCATTTACACTTCAGTGAAGGGGCTTCGGAAATCAAAAGCGAAAATGCGCGTTTGACCGCTTATGTCTATATCGACATCACCGGGCGCGATCTCGGCGGTTATGTGAACGAAGCCAAACGCACACTGGAAAAGTCGATTACATTGCCGCCCGGTTACGCCATTGCCTGGTCGGGACAGTACGTAAATTTGCAACATGCCAAAGAACGCATGCAGTGGGTCATCCCGCTGACGCTGATACTGGCAGTCTTGTTGCTATATATGCACTTCCGTCATTTTGGCAAAGTGCTGCTGGTACTGCTGTGCCTGCCATTCTCCCTGATCGGCGGCTTCTGGCTGGTATACGCGCTGGGATATAACTTATCGGTGGCAGTAGCGGTAGGCTTCATTGCGCTGGCTGGCGTAGCCGCCGAATTTGGCGTAGTCATGCTGCTGTATCTTGATCATGCCATCGAAGACTTACGCTACGCCGGACGCTTGAACAACCGTCGTGATTTACATCAAGCCATCATTCAGGGAGCACTGCTGCGTATCCGCCCAAAAATGATGACCGTCTCAGTAATCGTGGTGGGCTTGTTGCCCGTGATGTTCAGCCAAGGTGCCGGTGCAGAGGTTATGAAACGCATTGCCGCGCCGTTAGTAGGCGGCATGCTAACGGCACCGCTGCTGTCGCTAATCGTGATCCCAGTGCTGTACTCGTGGTGGCAAGGGCGGAATATGTCGAAGGATTGATGAAGGGTTCAGCGATAACTTGTAATGGATTTAGAGGTACCCTTTATTGAAGGAGAGACATCCGCGTGGCAAGTTTCGCCAAAAGCTCGTAGCAAACGTAATAACTCGCCTGCAATCCTCCGATTCCAGGCAAATAATCCGACGGCCATTCGAGGCTGCCATTTAAAATTCCGGTAGGAGCCGCAATCACCGGCAATCCCGCCGTAATGAATTCATCTTTTGCTCGTGGCATGTCAAAACTGTGCGTGACGAGCACGACATGCCGAATGTTCTCTTTTGCCAGCATCGCAGCAGAGAATGCCGCATTTTCGCGCGTGTTTCTGGATTTATCTTCACTCCAGCGAACTTTGATTCCGAACTCGTTCTCCAGAGCCTCACGCATCAACTTTGCTTCTGTTTCACCACTCAGTACCGATCCACCGGCGACGAGCACCGGCAACCCAGTTTTCTTGGCGACCCGAGCGCCGTAACGCACGCGCTCGAGAGTTAGCCGCCCCAGTGTATCCCCACCGTACTCCAACGCATTGTTACGAATTCCGCCACCGAGGATCACGATGGCTTGGGCACGACGCGCTTCATCGAGATTGAGCGGGGGCGATGTGTCCAGAAAATGCATCAGTTGATAAGAAGCAAAAGGAGTAGACAGCGCAAGCAGGTAGACCGTCGCAATGATTGCGATCGCTCTGCCCGTGCGCGGAAATCTATGTACCAGAAACAAACCCACGAGAATGATTAATAGCAACCCTGTAGGGGGCAAAATAATCGTCTTGGCGATTGCCTTGAGCAGAAAAATATCGGGCATAGTTTATAGTGTTGTGATCGGGATAAATTGTAAGAATCAATATTGCTTTTTTCTCTACAGAAGCTGGAGATGCTGCTGAATAGATAAAGTGATGTCAACTCATAGAGGTTCACACACGTAACAAATTTGCCACATTGCCAGTAGCGGAAGATTGATCTGCGTCACGCCCAATATTCGCAAGAAATTCTTGACATCCTCTGATCCTGTAATCAGCGTGCTGAACGCAGATAGAACAGGTTGCGGGTTTTCCTCCATGACTTGCACCTTCCGCATGATCTTGTACCCAGCCTGCTGGCAGGCATCTTCAAATGACCCTGGCGTAAAAAAGCGGATATGCGTCACATCCAGCAAACCCATCAACTCATAATCGAATCGATTCGAAAGTAGCCCGCCAATAATGGAACGATGTCCCATATTTGGAATTTGAAATACACACTTTCCACGCTCAGATAACAATTCCTTCGCCAAAACCATGGCTTCCCACGGGTCGTACATGTGTTCAAGCACATCAGCAAATGAAATAACATCGAAACCGCCCGGGTAATCTGCCTTGATTCCGCCGATTGCTGCATCGAAGGTGCTTGAATAAACGCGATCACAAACCTGTTCTGCGGCCTTTGCGGCAAACGCGTTCATTTCAACACCGACACAAACGGCACGGTTATGGAGCTCTTTTTTGACCGCAGCAATCAATTGGCCACGATTGCATCCCACGTCCAGATAGGCCGATGGCGCCAACTCGACACATATTTTTCTGACATCTTCAGGAACGAAATGTGCCTGATAGGGCGCATCGCCAGATTTATGGACTCGGAGCATCTCGTAGGGACTGGGTTTCTTGTTCATAACAAAATTGCGCTTGTATGCGGCAAGGCTCTCATTGTCCCTTGAACCATCCATCCGGTAAACAGCCAGGCCGAGCTATCTTACGAATATCAAGATTGCGATAGCTTTTCTTTGTTGCCTTATTCCATTTATCTTTCAAAGCGGCAATAACTATGTGGTGCATTCTATGCTCCGTTGCTATTAGCAGATGCAATGCACCATTCAATATTTTATTATTGATTGAGAAATGGAATTACGCACAGGTCTGTCAGATCCCCATCTTGACTGAATTGTTTTTAATGATTAACCGTATTTTGTGCGGACTCGAGCTTTAATTTCCTTGTATCAGAGTCTCGCCTGCCCTGTAAGATGCATATTTTCTTCCGGTTTTCGGTACTTAACTCCGAATGAATACAGCATCGAAACAGGCTCTGTTCACCCAAAATTGGGCATATGGAGTTAATACGACAGAACCAGTAATCGTTCTTTATAGAGATGCAGGCAATCAAGCTATCGCGGTGGTGTTTGAAAATAGAGGAAACTTAATGTCAATGCAAAAATTTAAAAGAAACTCCCGGACTCTTACTTTGGTGGCGGCGATAGGCTCGGCTGGTATGGCAGGCACAGCAAGTGCTGCCGTACACCTAAGTGACAATGGTCAGGGTCAGGTTCTTATTTACCCTTACTACACCACGCGTGCCGGACAGGACACCTATCTGTCCGTACTGAACTCGACTGCTTTGTCCAAAGCTCTGAGAGTTCGTTTCTCCGAAGGCAAGAATGGCCGCGAAGTACTTAGTCTTAGCGTTTATCTCGCTCCATACGACATCTGGACTGCTGCGGTTGTGAATACGCCTGATGGTGCAAAGCTTGTTACCGCCGACAAGTCCTGCACCGCTCCTGCGCTTCCTGCGGGTGGAAAGAGTTTCGTGAATTTCGCATATTGGGGCATTGCGATTGAAGGTATTCAGCAAAGTGGTGGGGATGGCGAAACGACTTCGTTGGACCGTACCCGTGAAGGCTATTTTGAGATTATCGAAATGGGCACGATCACGAATACCGCGATCAACGCGGCAATAACACACGCAAGTGGGGTGCCCGCTAATTGCGCAGTGGTTCAAGCTTCAACTATGGACATGCGTCCTGCCAGCACATTGATAGTGGGCGGCCAATCAGCTAGGGCCTTCAAGGCAACTGGTGGTCTGTCAGGCACAGCTTCTTTGGTCAACGTTGCAGGCGGTACGGATTATGGTTACGCCCCAGTTGTGTTGGAGGCTTTTTCTCCATCATCAGTCGAGAATATTTGGGACTATCCGGGCAGCATCTTTCCGGATCTGACATTCGCAGATCTGACCAGCTTGGTGCTCTACAAGGGTAATGTCGTTTCAAGCTCATGGAATAGAGGCAGCGATGCTGTTAGTGCGCTGCTGATGCACGACAATATCATCAACGAGTATGTTTTAGATAACACAACCCTGTCTGGCACCGACTGGGTGATAACGATGCCAACTAAACGATACAATGTTCCGGTGCACAACCCGTCATTGGCGATGGATGTCACTCGATTGTTTAGTCCTTTCACCAGCAAGTTTTGGGGTAATGGCGCGTGTGAATTATATGGAGCTGGATTTTATAATCGCGAAAATGCTTTTGACGCATATTTGTATTTTACAGGTCAGGAGCCGGTAGAACGCCTTTGCTGGGTATCAACTGTTGTGAGCCATTTCAATGGCAATATTTATAATGACTTGCTGGGATCGAAAAACGGGATCGGCTTTCATACTTCCCAATTCGAGAATGGCTGGCTGAGAATTACATTTGGGGCTAGCTCAGGATATGTCATGAATGGCCAAACTGATGGTAATGGTGTTGTTCATAGCCAAGCTGCTCATTCATTAACGAGTATGAATGGAGACACATATTTCGGTTTGCCTACCGTTGGATTTATGGTTCAAAATTTTATTAACCAGAATGCGGCACCCGGAGTTTTGGCAACATACGGCGGCAATTTTAATCATAAATATACGACCAGGATTTCTCGTCTCCTCCCGTGACGTAGAGACTGGAAATTGTCGGCATGGCTATGCTTGTGATAGCGTGTGCTGTTGTTACCGCGATATATTTCTGGATATACGTCCAAGGCTAGTCGCTTTTCCTTGTCCTCAAAACGCTTAAGCTGCCAATAAACGGGATTTGTGTACGGGAAAAAAAGGTGGAGCGGGCGATGGGAATCGAACCCACGGCTCTAGCTTGGGAAGCTAGGGTATTACCATTATACGACGCCCGCATGTAGAATAGATGTTACCTTAACGCGACCAGAATTTGAAAGTGATTTCAGTCTTAATTAACGGCGAAGTTCGCCAATTCGATCATCCTATTACCGTCGCTACGCTCCTCGAACAGATGCAACTGAGTGGCAAGCGTATCGCGCTGGAGCGCAATGGTGAAATCTTACCGCGCGGACAATTTAACCAACAACTGCTGGCAGATGGCGACCGACTTGAAATCGTTGTCGCAGTCGGTGGCGGTTAATCACGGAACACATTAATGAACAAAGACACACTGCTCATCGCGGGCAAAAGCTATAACTCGCGCCTGTTAATCGGCACCGGCAAATACAAGGATTTTACCGAGACGCAGGCAGCGGTGGAGGCCAGTGGCGCCGAGATCATCACCATCGCCATCCGCCGCAGCAACATCGGGCAAAACCCGAACGAGCCGAATCTGCTGGACATTCTGCCGCCAGCGAAATATACCCTGCTGCCCAACACGGCGGGGTGCTACAGTGCCGACGACGCCGTGCGCACACTGCGACTCGCACGCGAGCTGCTGAACGGGCACAGTCTGGTCAAGCTGGAGGTGTTAGGTGATCCGCAATCGCTTTATCCAAATGTGGTGGAGACCCTCGCTGCCGCAAAAACGCTGGTGGCGGATGGCTTTCAGGTGATGGTGTATACGTCGGATGACCCCATCATCGCAAAGCAACTGGAAGATATTGGCTGTGTCGCGATCATGCCGCTGGCTTCGCTGATCGGCTCCGGCATGGGCATCCTCAATCCGTGGAATTTGCAGCTCATCATGGATCGCGTGCAAGTGCCAGTTATTGTGGATGCGGGAGTGGGCACTGCCTCAGACGCGGCCATCGCCATGGAGCTCGGCTGCCATGGGGTGTTGATGAATACCGCCATTGCCGCCGCACAGCAGCCGGTACTGATGGCCTCTGCTATGAAGCTGGCCGTGGAGGCTGGCCGCATGGCCTTCCTGGCCGGGCGCATGCCAAAAAAATTGTATAGCGCTTCGCCCAGCTCACCTACCAGCGGATTAATAAATTGATACCTCAGCGCTCCTCACATATTCGCAGCTATGTGCTGCGTCAAGGGCGCATTTCCAATGCGCAGCAGCGTTGCCTTGATACGCTTTTGCCGATTTATGGCATCCCCTACCTCTCTCAATCGCTGGACTTGGAAAATGTTTTCGGCAGAGCTGCGACTAAAATCCTTGAGATCGGCTTCGGTATGGGTGAGACCACTGCCGCCATCGCCCAGTCGCATCCGCAAAATGATTATCTTGCCCTTGAGGTGCACACTCCGGGGGTGGGTAGTTTGCTCAAACAGATTGAAGAGTCGGGCTTGAAAAATATCCGCATCATCCAGCATGATGCGGTTGAAGTGCTGCGCGACATGCTGGCCGATAACGTGCTGGACGGCGTCCATATTTTTTTCCCCGATCCTTGGCACAAGGCACGCCACAACAAGCGGCGCCTCATTCAGCCTTCATTTGTGGCGCAACTGGTAAAGAAAATCAAACCGGGTGGGTATATTCATGTTGCCACTGATTGGCAGGATTACGCTGAACAGGTACTCGCCGTGTTGAGCAACGAAAAATCACTGGAAAATACCGCGGCGAATTATGCTTCGCGCCCGACTTATCGCCCGCTCACTAAATTTGAACAGCGCGGGCTGCGTCTGGGACATGGTGTTTGGGATTTGGTGTTCAAAAAACCTAGTCAAAATCCGTGAGTCATCAGCTGGCTGACAATTCCACAAACCTTACTTGCGCAAAAAAATCTGTAGCAAGTCATTCAAAAAGTGCCGCCCCAACTCGGTCGGAGCGATGCGCTGCAGGCCACGTTCAATCAGGCCGCGTTGCTCGGCCTGCTCCAGTTCACGGCGGATCAGCAGCAAAGACAAGCTAGTACGCTCGGCAAATAGCGCATCAGCAAAACCTTGATTCAAGCGCAGTGCATTCATCATGAATTCAAATGGCAAATCCTCGCGCTTCACTGCATGTTCGGTCTGCACCGGCAAACCTTGCGCTACCTGTTGCAGATAGGCCTGCGGCTGTTTATAACGCACCTGTCGCAGAATCCTGTCCGGGAAACTCAGCTTGCTGTGTGCGCCCGCACCGATGCCGAGGTAATCACCAAATTGCCAGTAATTCAAGTTATGGCGTGCCTGTTTTTTTGGCTGTGCGAAAGCCGAGGTTTCGTAATGTTGATAGCCGTGCAGGCTGAGTATTTGTTCAATATCCTGTTGCATGACGCTGCACAGATCATCGTCCGGCAAGGCTGGCGGATAACGGTGAAAAAGTGTATTCGGTTCCAGCGTAAGGTTGTAGCAGGATAAATGTTGCGGCGCAAATTCCAGTGCAGCATGCACATCCTGTGCCGCTTCCGCCTGCGTTTGCTGCGGCAAGCCATACATTAAATCCAAATTAATGTTGGCAAAATTCTGTTGCGCGATTTCTACCGCCCGCCGCGCCTGGGGCGCATCGTGGATACGTCCCAGCGCCTTGAGGTGAGTATCATTGAAACTTTGAATACCGAGCGATAGCCGATTGACACCGGCATCACGAAAACCCGCAAACTTGTCTGCCTCCACTGTGCCTGGATTGGCTTCCAGCGTAATTTCCGCGCCATGATCCAACGGCAACAACATGCGTACTGCGGAGAGAATTTGCTCCATGGCATGCGCAGAAAACAGGCTGGGCGTGCCCCCACCGATGAACACGGTGTACACTTTGCGCCCCCAGATTTGTGGCAATGCCAGCTCCAGATCGCGCACTAACGCCGCCACGTATTCCTGCTCTGGCAGAGCCCCGCGCGCCTCATGCGAATTAAAATCACAATAAGGGCATTTACGCACACACCACGGAATATGGATATACAAAGACAACGGTGGTAAAGCCTTAAAACTGACCTCTTGCGTCGTGGAGTTGAGTGGGTGTACAAGCTGAATATTCATGGGTACGTCGAGGAATACCATCAACAATATTTGGGGAAACGCGGACAAGCAGGCTGCCATTTGAAATGACGGGCGGGCGACTTTGCCTGCTGCTGCGCACGGCCGGAATGCCGAGCGTTGTTTGTAATTCCGTTATTCTCAATACGCCGCTATTTGCAACCTTTGTAGCAGAATATGCAGTGCCTGTGCACGGTGGCTGATCTGCGCCTTCTCGTCGCGGCTCAATTCCGCACTCATCTTGTTAAGCTGCGGCAACCAGAACAACGGATCGTAACCAAATCCTCCTTCTCCGCGCATCTGCTGCGCAATTTCGCCATGCCATTCGCCTTCCGCAATCAGCGGTTGCGGATCGTCGGCATGGCGCACCAGC
The DNA here is from genome assembly GCF_013168275.1 of Candidatus Nitrotoga sp. AM1P. Taxonomy (GTDB): domain Bacteria; phylum Pseudomonadota; class Gammaproteobacteria; order Burkholderiales; family Gallionellaceae; genus Nitrotoga. The sequence goes on from NZ_AP019547.1 coordinate 2,041,864, forward strand.
ACTAGCACGCAATAGTAATGCGCACGCCGGTCAACCGCGCCTTCCATCGCTCGCAACAATTTTTCATTGTTGCGCGAATCCGATTTCGGTTCGCCCGCATAACGCGCAGACTGCACACCCGGTGCACCGCCCAAAGCATCTACGCATAGTCCGGAGTCATCCGCCAGGGCGGGCAGGCCACTAATACGACTGACATGACGCGCCTTGGCCAGAGCGTTCTCAAGGAAAGTGCAGTGAGGTTCTTCAGCCTCATCAATGCCCAATTGCGCTTGCGTCAGTATCTCGATGCTGAGAGAGGCAAGCGTTAACTGCAACTCGTGCAATTTACCCGGATTGTTGGAAGCAATAACCAGTTTGTGCACAGTGCGTTACTTTCCCAGAGCCGCGCGCTGCATTTCAATTAATTGCGCGATACCGGATTGCGCCAAATTGAGCATCGCATCCATCTCAATGCGACTAAAAGCATGGCCTTCTGCCGTTCCTTGCACCTCTACGAAATGCCCGGCATTGGTCATCACCACATTCATATCAGTATCACATTCAGAATCTTCGGCGTAGTCAAGATCAAGCACCGGCATACCCTGATAAATACCCACCGAAATCGCAGCGACAAAATCACGTAATGGGTTTTCTTTAATTAACCCTTTCTTGATCAATCCGCTCACTGCATCGTGCACAGCAACAAAAGCGCCGGTAATACTGGCAGTGCGTGTACCGCCATCGGCCTGAATTACATCGCAGTCCACCTGGATGGTGCGCTCACCCAATTTTTTCAAATCCACGACAGAGCGCAAACTGCGTCCGATCAGGCGCTGGATTTCCTGCGTGCGTCCAGACTGTTTGCCTTTGGCTGCTTCGCGCCCCATGCGGCTACCGGTAGAGCGTGGCAGCATGCCATATTCCGCCGTAACCCACCCCTCACCAGAGCCCTTTTTATGAGGCGGCACACGCTCCTCCACGCTAGCGGTACAAATCACTTTTGTGTCGCCGCATTCGATCAACACCGAACCTTCGGCATGCTTGATGTAATGACGCGTGATGACAATGGAACGGAGCTGATCGGATTGCCGCTGACTGGGACGCATAAAAATAATCCAGAAAATGAAATGGCACGCATTATAGCTCGTGCCGCTAAGGTCATCAGAATTAGTCCACTACAATTGTTGCAGGCTAGTTTGGAATTTTATATAACAAAATTTACAATATCCAATCGTCATATAATGCACACACGACAGCCCAATTCATATTGTCCAGACAAAACTGTGGAACGATATAAATAAATCATGGTCTTGTTTAGTATTGGAATCGGGTTGAATAATCACCCAAACTTTGTTATCTGGAGCCCTAATGATTTTTAGCATGACCGGCTTTGCTACTGCCGCAACAGAACTCGATACCGGATCGCTTGCAGTCGAACTGCGTGCGGTCAATCACCGTTACCTCGACCTCCAGTTACGTATGCCAGACGAGCTGCGCATGCTGGAGCCCATACTGCGCGAGACCCTTGCCGCGCAACTGACACGCGGTAAGGTGGAATGCCGCATCGGTTTTTCCGCACGGCCCTCCGTACAACACCCGGCGCAGCTCAATCAGCCCCTGGTACGACAACTGGCCCAATGGAATGATGAGGTGCAGGCCATCCTGCCTGAAGCAGACGGTTTGAGCGTTGCCGATGTGTTGCACTGGAATGGCGTGCTGCAAAACGCGTCTATGCCTACCGACACGCTGCAAACCATAGTGCCCGAACTGCTGCATCAAGTACTGCGCGAATTTACCGCAGCACGCGGACGTGAAGGCGACAAGCTGCAAGAATTTTTGTTGCAGCGCATAGCGCAAATCGAAACCTTATGCACCCTGGTCGCACCGCGCATTCCGACAGCAATTGCGGCGTATGAAGAAAAACTGGCCGCGCGTTTGCGTATAGCCCTGCAAACAGGTGATGATGAACGCCTGCGGCAGGAAATCACATTATTCGCCAGCAAGATTGATGTGGATGAAGAATTGTCGCGCCTGCAAACGCATCTGGTAGAAATGAAGCGAGTGCTGGTCCAAGGCGGAACAGTCGGCAAGCGGCTGGACTTTCTGATGCAGGAACTACACCGCGAGGCGAACACGCTAGGCTCAAAGTCCGTCGATGCAGAAGTATCGCGTGCGTCCATGGAAATGAAGCTATTGATTGAACAGATGCGTGAACAAATACAGAATTTGGAGTAACGTTTCATTCTGTCGCACGTCGGGTGATGTATTTATAACCCCTCGTTACTTGAACTGGGAAAATGAAGATAATGTACAACGTGAATAAAACGGTGTGTTAGTCAACTAAATTTGGGTGTGATGCAGATTTTTCCTTCAATTTAAACAATTAATTATCAAGTAAGCGCCAGTTTATACACCTTACAGGTGCCTTTGTCGGCATTTTTTGGGTGTGTACTTTACGTTAGGCTTTTTCATACCCAACCTTTTCGACATCCAAATCTATTGACAGGAACATTATGCGCACCTTAATCATCACTCTCGGAGGCCTTGTGGTCTGGGCAGTGTGCCTTGGTATTGCAAAGTTTTTAGCCAATAGCAGTGCTACGTCAATCAATATTGCTACCACAGCATTTGGCACTATTTGGTTCTTGATTGCCGCTGCCAATATGTGGATGGGTGTGGCGCAGGCGGGCTACTCGATCAAGGAAGAACTACCCATTATCTTCCTACTGATCTTCTTGCTGCCGGTTACAGCAGCCATCTTTGTGAAGTGGAAATTTTTTTGAAAAAGGAGAAATCAAACATGAGCAAGCATTCATTGAGCGGCAAGGTAGTCATCGTTGGCGGCGGAGCCAAAAATCTCGGAGGTTTGATCAGTCGCACCTTCGCCGCAGATGGTGCCAAGATTATCGCCCACTACAACAGTGCAGCTACCAGGTCGGATGCCGACAAGACCGTGGCTGACATTAAAGCGGCAGGCGGCGACGCGATTGCGGTACAGGGGGACTTCACCAAGGTCGACGAGGTCGTGAAGGCATTTGCAGCGGCGAAGAAGCACTACGGCAGCATAGACATCGCCATCAATACTGTAGGCAAAGTCCTCAAGAAGCCGTTCGCGGAAACCACTGAGGCGGAATATGACTCGATGGCTGCTATCAACTCCAAGGCCGCATATTTCTTCATGCAAGAGGCAGGCAAGCAGCTCAATGACGGGGGCAAGATCTGCACGATCGTGACATCGCTCCTCGCGGCTTACACCGGTCTCTACTCGACCTACGGCGGCATGAAGGCCCCGGTGGAACACTTCACCCGTGCTGCCTCAAAGGAGTTCGGTAGCCGCGGTATTTCCGTGACAGCAGTTGGCCCGGGTCCCATGGACACCCCGTTCTTTTACGGTCAAGAGACACCTGAGGCTGTGGCCTATCACAAGTCCGCCTCCGCACTGGGCGGCCTGACGAAGATCGAGGACATCGTGCCTTTGATCAAGTTTCTCGTAACCGATGGCTGGTGGATCACTGGTCAGACCATCTTTGCCAACGGCGGCTACACCACGCGGTAGGCTGGAGCAAGAAGAGCCTAACAACCGGTTGCAGCCAAGTAGATACCGTCTTTATGGTCAGATTTTTCCACTTTCAAGCACTTGAAAATTTATGTTCATGTCCACAGATTGCGGGGTATGGCAACCCTGCCAGCATTTACCTGTTGAAAGGAGACATCATGCATTATCGAGGTATTTTTCACCGCGATCTGTTCTCGGAACTGGAGCGGTTGCAGCGTGAGTTTGACGGCTCCCCCAGCATTCGCGGTGCGGCGCCAGGCTATCCGGCCATGAACGTTGGCACAACATCGAAGTCGGTTGAGGTCTCTGCCTTTGCGCCCGACATGACACCGGAGGAATTCGATGTGCAAGTCGAGAATGGCGTGCTGGCCATCAGTGGTGAGCGCAAAAACATAGTGCCGCCTGAGGGAGCGACCATACATATTGGCGAACATTTCTCCGGGCATTTCCGACGTGTCGTATCACTGCCGGACGACATCGAGCCGAATTCAACTACGGCCAGTTATCGCGATGGCGTGCTACACGTCTGCGTGGCGCGCAGGGAAGCGGCCCAATCGCGCCGGATTTCGGTTCAATGAGAAAAGGAGAACACCATGAACGAGAAAGTCATCAAGCGTGAAAATGCGAGTGAAGAGAGTGCAGCCATGCGCCCTGCAGTGAATGTAGTTGAAGATGCGACCGGCATCACACTGTATGCCGATCTACCTGGAGTGCTAAAAGAAAAGTTGTCCATCCATGTGGGAGGCGACAATCTGATTCTGGAAGGCGAGCTGGAAATAAATTCCCCGCCGAACATGGAGGCGATCCACGCTGAAGTCGATCTGTCGCGTTACCGCCGGGTATTCACCCTGTCGCGGGAACTGGATGGCGACAAGGTATCGGCAGGATTCCGACATGGCGTGCTGGAATTGCGCATTCAGAAGGCCGAGCATGCCCAGCCGCGCCGGATCGTAGTGCAGACTGCCTGATCTCATCATCCGGCAGTGGATTCACTCCACTGCCGGATATAGATAGGAGGTTCATCATGCAAATTGAAAGAATTTAAGGGCACCTCTAAAAATTAAGAGTTCTAAACAAGACTAGGCGCGAATAAAAAATGTTGACGCAGCATATAGTTGATATGTAAGGAAACATTTTTTGTGAGCAACAACGTATTGTGACGAAATCTGAATTTTTAGAGGTGCCCTTAAGAGAACATGGGAGCTGCTAGCCCCTTTGATTTCCCTCACCCCAACGTCTTGAACACCACCTCCTGCACATCCTTGGACAAGCCTTTGGTTGCGGCGACTTTCTGCAACGCGGCCTGCATCTGCTGTTTCAGCGCGGGCTGGTATTTTTTCCAGTGATCCAGCGTGCGTACCAAACGTGCGGCCACCTGCGGATTGAGCTTGTTCAACGCGATCACCTGTTCTGTCCAGAAGGCATAACCGCTGCCATCCGCTGCATGGAACTGTGACGGATTGCCGTTGCAAAAACTGGAGATCAGGCTGCGTGCGCGGTTGGGATTTTTCAGCGTGAACGCGGGATGGGTCATCAGCTTGCGCACCGCTGTTACATCGGTATGCATCGCGACCGCCTGCAGGCTGAACCATTTGTCCACCACCAGCGCCTCGTTTTTGAAATCCCGATAGAAGTTTTTCAATGGCTGCTGTGCCGTCTTGCTGCCGGTATTCACCAGCGCCATCAGCGCGGCCAAGCGGTCGGTCATGTTGTCGGCTGCGTCGATCTGCGCGTGGGCCAGTTGCAACGTGGATTCATCTTGCCAGCCAAGCAGATAAGACAGGCACAGGTTTTTCAGCCCGCGCTTGCCGGCCGATCTGGCATCGGGGCTGTATTTGCCGGGTGTCAGGTTGGCTGCATAGACGGCGATGAAATCGGCCTTGAGTCTTGCAGAGATTGTCTTGCGCATGAACTGGCGCGCAGTGTGGATCGCCTGCGGGTCGATCACTTCGCACTGTTCGGCTAGCATCAGTTCCGAAGGCAGCGTCAGCACTACCTCACGGAAAGACGGATCAAGCGCCGTGTCGATGAGCGTGGTACGCAAGGCGTTGATGAACAACTCATCCAGCGTCAGCGCATCACCCGCCTGCACCTGTTTGATCAAACTCAATAGACGTTGCATCGCCAGGCGTTGCCCGGCCTCCCAACGGTTGAAAGCATCGCTGTCATGCGCCATCAGCTGCGCCAGCTCCTGGTCGGAATAGTCATATTCCATCACCACCGGGGCAGAGAAGTTGCGCAGTAATGATGGCGTGGGTTTGGTGGTGACGCGGTTGAAGATGAACGTCTGTTTTGCCTGGGTCAGCTCCAGCACGCAGGAGGTGGCAGGTTTTGAAGATGCGGCACCCTCAAGAGTCAGCGCCATGTCGCGGCCCCGTGCATCGAGCAGGCCAACCACAACGGGGATATGGAAAGGCAGCGGCTTCTTTTGTCCGGCGACGGGCTTGCAACGCTGGCTGAGCGTCAATTTATAAGTCTGTTTGGCCGCGTCGTAGTGGCTTTGCACCTTGAGCTGCGGCGTGCCAGGCTGGCTATACCAGCGCTCGAACTGGGCGAGATCGCGCCCGCTGCTGTGTGCCATCGCCGCGCGGAAATCGTCGCAGCTAACCGCCTGCCCGTCATGCCGTTCAAAGTACAGGTCCATGCCCTTGCGAAAGCCTTCACGCCCCAGCAGAGTCTGAACCATGCGCACCACCTCGGCCCCTTTTTCATAGATCGTGACCGTGTAAAAATTGCTGATCTCCACAAAACTGTCCGGCCGCACCGCATGGGCCATCGGCCCCGCATCTTCGGAAAACTGCACTTGGCGCAGCATGCGCACATTTTCAATGCGACTCACCGCGCGACCGCTGTCCGTGCCGATCATGTCGGCAGAGAATTCCTGGTCGCGGAACACGGTGAGGCCTTCCTTCAACGACAACTGAAACCAGTCGCGGCAGGTCACGCGGTTGCCGGTCCAGTTATGAAAGTATTCATGGCCGACCACCGCCTCGATATTGGCGTAATCGGTGTCGGTGGCGATGCTGGGGTTGGCCAGCACATACTTGGTGTTGAAGATATTCAGGCCCTTGTTTTCCATCGCGCCCATGTTGAAGTCGCCCACCGCGACGATCATAAAGCGGTCCAGATCCAGCTCCAGCCCGTAGCGTTCCTGATCCCAGCGGATGCTGTGTTTGAGCGAATCCATCGCATGCTGCGTCTTGTCCAGATTGCCCGGCTCCACCCACACTTGCAGCAGCACTTTTCGTCCACTATTTAATTTGAATTTTTCTTCTTGACACACCAGCTTGCCTGCCACCAGCGCAAACAGATAGGAAGGCTTCTTGAACGGGTCTTCCCACTTGGCATAGTGGCGGCCATTGGGCAGATCACCCTGTTCGATCAGGTTGCCATTGGACAGCAACACCGGATACTTTTTCTTGTCGCCGCGCAGCATCACCGTGTATTTCGCCATCACGTCCGGGCGATCGGGGAACCAGGTGATCTTGCGGAAACCTTCGGCCTCGCATTGGGTAAAGAAATTGCCGTTGGAAATATACAGCCCCATCATCAAGGTATTCTTCTCGGGCTCAACCAGCGTCTCGATCTCCAGCGTGATCTCGTCCGGTGCATTGGCGATGCGCAATTTTCCGTCGGCTATCGAGTAACCCTTAACACCTTTGCGGAGCGTTTTGCCGTTCATACGCAAGGCCACCAGCTTGACGCCGTCGCCCAGCAGCTCCACTTCCTTGTTGGGCGATGCGCTATTGCGCTGCAGGGTGATGCACGTGGACACACGCGTTGCCGCGGGGTCGAGATCGAAACCCATTTCAACGGTGTTCACCCAATAGGCCGGGGCAGTGTAGTCTTTGCGATGGATGGTGACGGGTGGTTTCTGGGTCGGGTTCTGGGTCATGAGCGGCAGGTCAAGAGGATGTGAGAAGAAGCGGATTTTAACAGGGTCGGGGCTGGCAGGGCTCTCTGCTTGAATCGATGGAGTCTGATCCTATTGATCCAAGCTCCTATGACCCCGTGCTTACAAAGGGGCCCGCTTCGTTTTATTTTTTTGAAACTCATCAGATTACACCATAAAAAAACGAAGCAGGCCCCTTTAATTATTTTTTCATTCAGGAGGTTTGAAAGCTAGCCACCTGCGATGCGAGCTAGGCCCATCCACATCCAACTCCAAAGCAACAGCTGCCATGTGCTTCTTACGTCCGTCCGAGTAGCGTGCAAATGACTCCCAGTAATCTTTCAAGTCAGATGTAATCTTTACAATTTCAAGTCAGATGTAATCTTTACAATGTTTGCATTGCCTGGTACATACTTCGGCACAATTACTGTTGAGATTGAGTCCCATTTAATTCGACCTCTATTCATACCAGTAGTACTGGCGAGTATGTCGCCAAGAATTTCCTTAGTTCGTAACAGGTTGCAGTAGTAAACCGCCTCTTCCTCTGAATCGGCCTGAAGAATCGTGTATTCATTCGAAACGAATTTACCTGAGTGAAAGGGGGGGACGATTCCAACGGCACCTCTGCCAACTCCCATGTTTGACATCAAAATATCCCACGATTTAACAACGTACAAGGCTGAATATGAACACTCGGCTCCCTCGATAATATCGCCTTCAATTACGTCCCCATCATAATTCACACGTAGAAATTGATAGGCGTCTGTTTCAAGAACGGATAATTTCCGGCCAGCCGCTGGATGAAGGACATCCTGTATTAAGCAAATCGACAATTTCTTTGCTTCCCAAATTGAGGTTTTCCGCCCGCCATCAGCTATGCAGAATTTAACGTCCATTCTGTCGGCAATTCTAGAAGCTGGCACGGTATAGTTACCTGCTTTTCCATCTAAATAATTTTCAAAACTCTTAACAATCGTTTGAGCTTCGACAAGCTTTTGGGTTGAGAGGGTTGCAGCATCTATTCCTATACGTCTCGCGGTTTTTTCTTCAATGCCTAAACAAACTGAAGATGCCATAAATACATCGCTTTGCACCTCACATTCCTTACGGCGACGTAAATACAAAATCGATGTTTTAACTCTGGCAGAGGCGCGCTTAAATGCATCCCCAGGCAAAGAGATTACGGCAAGCAAGATAAATTGTTCACGAATATAATTTCTTACATGAGCATAAGATGCACCAGAAAGCACTGAATCATCTATAACTGCGAGAATTTTCCCATCATCACTTACCAAATCCTTGTAGCGCTCCAAGAACATCACGCTACTTAGCAGACTTTTTAGAACATTTCCTTCAGACTTGTCGACGCTAATTTCATATTGATTTAGAACATGCCCCTGCTCTTCATCATCCCTTGAATATTTTAGTGAAAACGGTGGGTTAGACAGAATTACATCAAACGTCAAACCATTACCAAGAACTAGTTCACGGACTTCCTTTAGCTGTTTGTTATATTCAATCGATGCATTACCGACAGGCCCCAATGTTTTATCGAGAGAGTCCGCATGATAAATATGACTACCGCCGTCCCCATGTAAATACATATTCATTCTGGCGATTCTATAAATAGCAGGATCACTACCAGCATCGATTCCAAATATGGATTCATTTTTAATTGATGAAATCAAAGCTGCACGCTCTTTGGTCGTAACCCCGACCAATGCATTTGCATCCTGAATCATCTTACCCATGGCTGAAATCAGAAAGCCGCCAGAACCACAACACGCATCTAGAACTTTTGGCACGCCTGTTTTAGTGACCTTGATTTGAGCAAGATTAACCATAAGATCAACAATATCACGGGGTGTAAAAAATTGACCAAGGTCTCTACCACGCACAGTTGCATCAAGAAACGTCTCGAACATTCTGCCGTGGATATCCTCCTCCATCGAAATGAAATCAATATGCTGCAGTTCTTTAACTATCCATTTAATTGTGTCTTTACTAAGCTTAATTTGCTCGTTCTCGTCAAAAACGCGCTTTTTCTTATCATTCCTAATTTCTTCCTCAAGCGACTTTACCAAGTTTTTGAACAAAGGATCATTGATTGGGCTTTCATTCTCTGTTTGACTATTTATCCAGTGCGTACTGAATACAACATCTTTATATTTTGGCTTTGGATCCACGCCAAATCTAGAGTGAATTTCGCGATCTTTCTGGATCTTCACAAAGATAATTTTCATTAACTCTTCAAAAGCTGCACTTGGACTCTTTTTTTCTTTTGCCCAAATATACTGGTGCATCCTCTGAAACAAATCACTTAAACCTTCAAGAGTTGTTTTTTCAAATTGAAAAATAGCATTGTCCACCAACGCCATTTGTTCTTCAGCCGATTCAGCTAGTGCTTTTTTTCCAATTATTTTGTGCAACTCTTTATATTTTTCTTTCCCCTTATCGAAATCCTGAAACTCAAGCTCAAGAATTGGCTTTTGAACATCCCACTTATACAAGGCTGTCTTAACGCCGTTGCTGAGCAAATAATACCTAACAGGGTTATGGTCATATGCTTTGTTAATTTCCAGGCAGTAAGACGAACACTGCTGCTCAAATTCAGATATCACCTCCGTAGTTGCTTTCGCATCAACAATTAACGTTGGCATCCCCAATGAAATAATTGCGTAGTCAGGCTTGTACAAGGAAGACTTGCTTCCTTTTCCTACTTTCAGTTCTCGAAGAGATGTTTTTAACTTAATTTCGGCAGAGACAAATCCAAGGTCATCAAGCAACTTATCGACAAAACGCGCCTCAACAGAAGCTTCATTATCCAAATCTTGGAGGTCACAGAATTTATTCTTCATACAAATTATTCCAATTTTGGAAAAACAATAATAGGGGACAGGCCACGGTTTCCAGCAAAGATCGCGCATTCATTTGCCTAGCCTCCCACCCATAAACATGAATCAGGGGGTACCCTAAGGATCGATAGGGTCGGACTCGATTGATCCTTACCTCAAGCCGCCTTGAGCATGAAGTCCACATGGATGGCATCGAACGGAAACACGATCATGCCATCGTCTGTTTTTGACAGCAGCCCAGCGTTAAGCAATGTGGTTACATCGCCATGCACGGCTTTGACGTCGCGCTCGACGCGACGCGACGCCTCGCGGATGGACATCGCGCCTGCACCAGTCATTGCGTTCAATAGTTCCCAGCGTTTGCCGGACAACACTTTGAATAGCAGTTCGGGCGATTCAAAGCTGATGCGCGGCGCGGTAGGCTTGCCGCTCTTCCATGTCTTGGTGAATTCGCCCAGCGTGTCCTTCAATGGTCGTACATCAATCGTTACTGTTTTCATCGCGCCACCTCTTCACATCTTCAAAAAAATCCGCCACCAGCTTGTCAGCCGAAACAAAGCGGTATTTCACTTCCTTGCCACTCACGTGTTTATGATCGCCCTTGCCTGATTCGTTGTCATAACGCAGCACACACTTTCCGACAACGACGAATGCCAGACGATATTTGTAGCGATGCTTGCTGCCGGAAAGCAGCTCGGGCATTTCCCACAGCACCATTTCCGCATAGGCCTGCTCCGCAACAGGAACGCATCGGTTGAATAATTCGCGGGCTTTCATGTTGGAGACAATAACAACATGTTGATGTGGATGAAGAGTTGTCACGTCTGCAAACTCATCTGGTAGAAATGAAGCGAGTGCTGGTCCAAGGCGGAACAGTAGGCAAGCGACTGGATTTTCTGATGCAGGAAACTACATCGCGAGGCGAATACGCTAGGCTCAAAGTCCGTCGACGCAGAAGTTTCGCGTGCATCCATGGAAATGAAGCTGTTGATTGAACAGATGCGTGCACAAATTCAAAATTTGGAATAACATTTCATGCTGCCGTACTTCATTGCAGCAACCCAATAAAAGCCGCTAATCATGCGGCTTTATTATATCTTGCGGTTGCACACCTCCTGTCTGAAAGCGTACGATTGCCGTGCACCAACAAATGTACCGGAAGCATTTTTGCTGCCTATTTACTGATACACACAATCGATGTAATGCCGAGCTCTTGCTCGTTTTACGTTGGTCTGAAATCCACTATCCAACGCAATCGTTCACTTGGTGCTTCCAATTACTTAATTGTATTACCTCTGATTATCGAAAAAAGGGTGTATTACACGACGTAATAATATTGTAATAAATGTCGATTACCATTCGAAAATGGTATATTTTTTACAGTCAATAAAGCAAGACTTTCATGCGCAGTCTGGTAACTATAAATGAACCGTAAAACAGGTAAAGATTTTCGCTCACCGCATTTTATTAATCGTGAGCTAGGTCAACTTGAGTTCAACCAGCGCGTATTGGCGCAAGCAGAAAATGCCAGCATCCCGATTCTGGAACGCCTGAGATACCTATGTATTGTCAGCAGCAACCTGGATGAATTTTTTGAAATCCGTGTCGCCGGGTTGAAGGAACAAATTAATCTTAAAAGTGTTGCCGCCGGGCCAGACGGCATGGATGCCCGCCAGACTCTTAAGCAAGTACGGGAGCAGGTGCATCGTCTTATCGAGCGACAATATCGCCTACTGAACAGCAATATTCTGCCTGTACTGGATATGCATGGCATCCGTTTCCTGCGGCGCGTTAGCTGGAATGAAGCTCAGAGAGCCTGGATTAAAAACTTCTTTTTGGGTGAAGTGATGCCGGTTCTTACCCCAATCGGCCTTGATCCATCGCACCCTTTTCCTCGTGTACTTAATAAAAGTTTGAATTTCGCTGTCGAGCTGGTAGGCAAAGATGCCTTCGGGCGCAATTCTGCCAAGGCCATAGTGCAGGCGCCGCGCGTGTTGCCGCGCACCATCCTGTTGCCGCCTGAAATTAGCGGATGTGCGCATGGCTTCGTATTTCTTTCGTCCATTCTGCATGCTCATGTCGGCGAGCTGTTCGGCGGAATGGAGGTGTTGAGCTGCCACCAGTTCCGTGTTACGCGTAACAGTAATCTGTTTGTAGACGAGGAAGAGGTGAAAAATCTGCGTATCAGTTTACAGGGTGAATTGCCGCAGCGGCACTTCGGTAATGCTGTGCGCCTGGAAGTCACAGATAATTGCTCGCCCCAGGTAGCCACGTATTTGTTGCAGCAATTCGAGCTGGGGCAAGATGACTTGTATCGCGTAGATGGCCCGGTAAACTTGGTGCGCCTGATAGGTATCCCCGACCAGGTAGCGCGTGATGACCTGAAATTCCCTGCTTTTACGCCTGGCATACCCAGCGACTTGCTGAAGAAGGGTGCGGATATGTTCAAAGTCATCCGCAAAAACGATGTACTGCTGCATCACCCTTTCCAATCGTTCAAACCTGTCATCGATCTTATCCAGCAAGCCGCCGCCGATCCAAGTGTGGTTGCCATCAAACAGACCGTGTACCGCACCGGTGTGGATTCAGAATTAATGGAAGCGCTTGTCACCGCTGCCAAACATGGTAAAGAAGTAACTGTCGTCGTTGAACTACTGGCGCGTTTTGATGAAGAAGCCAACATCAATTGGGCAAGCCGTTTGGAAGAAGTGGGGGCCCATGTGGTGTATGGCGTTGTGGGGCACAAGACGCATGCCAAGATGTTGATGGTAGTACGGCGCGAGGATGGCAAGCTGCGCCGCTATGTCCATCTGGGCACCGGTAATTATCATCCGCGCACTGCTCGGCTTTATACGGACTTCGGCCTATTCACGAGCAATGAGCAAATGTGTGCAGACGTTAATGAGGTGTTTACCCAACTGACCGGTCTGGGCAAAGCGAATAAATTAAATTATTTGTGGCAATCGCCTTTTTCATTACATAGCCAAATTATGCGCGCTATTCAGAATGAAAATAAACTCGCCAAGGCAGGTAAGCGGGCGCACATTATCGCCAAAATGAACGCGTTACTTGAACCAGAAATTATCAGGGCGCTATACGAAGCATCGCAGGCCGGAGTGAAGGTGGATCTTATTGTACGTGGGGTATGCGCGCTGCGTCCGGGAGTGCCGGGACTATCCGAAAATATTCGTGTGCGCTCGATAATTGGCCGTTTTTTGGAACACACGCGCATATTCTATTTTCGCAATAACCTGGCGCATAACGTGTATCTGAGCAGCGCCGATTGGATGGATCGCAATTTCTTTCGTCGTGTAGAGGTGTGCTTTCCCGTGCTCGACAAGAAACTGAAAAAACGTGTGATCGATGAAGGACTGAAAGCGTATATGCGGGATAACTTTCAGGCTTGGGAAATGGATTCGGATGGGCATTATCGAGCGAAGACTCCTGGCCGTTATGTACTGAAATGCGCGCAATCTTCATTATTACAACAGCTCGCCGAGGCTGCGGCGCCTGCTAAGATGGTATAAGCGATTTTGGGAGTAAGCTACGCTGATTAAGTCTACTTCCGTTTCATCAGTATAACTATCGCGCGTTCTTCAGCATTCAACTGTTTGTAATGCTTTCCCTGATTTCTTCATCCCAACACCCTAACATTTCCCAAGTGTGACGGTCGGTTATTGAGCGCGCCGAAGGTAATATCGCTTTACGAACACCCTCAAAATCAACCGCAAACTGTTATCCAAAATAAACGAAATTTCAAAAGAGCAGTACCGCTTGCCGTCGTTCTAAAAGCTTACAGTTACATTGGAAATGTATGCTCTATCTGCATAAATTCTTAAACCACCGGCTAAAGCCGATGGTTTAAATTTCAAATTTCAAGACCAGATACCCTTCGCAGACCCAATGTATTCACTGGCAAGTTAATTATGCCAAGATCTAATGCGCGCCTACAAAACTTACTAAAGTACCCGGCACTACTCAGCTAATGTAATAGAACCTTTCTCAATACCTCCCTATGGGAATAAAGTTCATCAGAGAATCAAAAATTCCACTGCAACTGTGCACGAAGCATATCGGCTTTAACTTGTCTGTAGTCATTCAAAGATGGAACAAAAGTATTTATATTGGTTCTGTCCATATTGGCGTAGGCTAAGGTCAACTCCAGTTCAGGCCTGGGGAGCCACTCAACCCCGACTTCTGTTTCCCGCAAGTGGGAGCGAGGTGCATTCGTTGAGAATTTTTCGGATCCATCGTATCGCTGCCATTTAATGTAGGGAATCCAGCTACCATGGGCATTATCCAGTTTGTACATGGCTTGGACGTAACCGCCATTAAGACTGGTGCTCTCGATTCGTTTACGGTCAACGCTCAATTGAGGTGAATTGCCCCAGTTCCATTCACCTTGCAGGCCAAATGGCTGGGGATAAAGCACCGCATGCACGCCCATGCGCTCGTCCCGTATGCCCTTGCTATTAAACGTAGGGGTGACGTTGACACCACCAACTGAAATCTGGCTGGAACTTGGGACATATTTTCCAGTGAATGCTGATATACCAGCCTCGAAGAATTGACCATTGTCGAACTTGAACGGATAGGATAAGCGAGCCACTGTATGGAGGTTATCATTGCGTTCGGCACGGTTCAGACCTTGGCCGTTATAAACACCCAAGCCCAATACGCCATAATCGCCCGTGCCTTTGAGACCACTGCGTACCAAGTCCCTGAAGCGATCACGGATGTGCGCGGGCGCCCAGTAGAATGTCGCACCCAAATCACGTTCGTCACGGGACGCGATATTGACGGCATCGGCGCGATCCATCGTTAAACGGTTCTGGCTCGATTGGAGTATTTCAAAGCCGAAAGGGATCTTGGAGATACCGGCACGAATGCGGTACTCTTTCTTATCATCGAAAGAAATATCGGAGTAGAAGTCTCGAATCTGAAGCTTTCCACCCTGCGAATCTCCTGCGTCTGGGCCGGAATTGAATTCCGGTTGAATGTAGATGTAAAGATGGTCGGTAACATCGCCCGAGAGGATTATACGAGCGCGTCGAACTCCGAAACTGTTGTTATCCGAGATAAATTTATCAGCGGGAGATGCTAGATTGACGTTATCTCCCGATATAGGTTGGTTGTAACGTAATTGGGCGTAGCCACGCAGACTGATCCTGTCAGTCCAGTTTGGTTTGGGCGTCAGGGCTGTTGTCAATTCCTCCGTCGCTTTAAGCTCCTCCTTCTTTTTCTTTTGACGGAGCCTGGTTTCCAGTGTTTTAAGTTCTTCAGGTGGGACTTTGCCCAGGGCCTCATTTACTTCCTCAAATTCGCTGAGTTTGACTCTGTTGATGCCCGGTGAAGTAAATACTTGTTGAGTCTGTGTATCCACATACAGCTGGATAGCCTGTGCAGGAATCGCAGCACCGCCCAGCAGAGCCAGCAAGACGACTGATAATATGGTTGGCCTTAATCTGCTCCTAATGTTTGGCTTAACTGCATGGCTTTTGGATGCTTGCATTCTTTTCTCCAGGAAAAATAAAAACTTCATCCGCTCAAGGTTATTCTTGGGTCGTGCAAACATTCTAAAGAATGAAGATGACAGTTTTATGACACGCCAACGCGTGGAGATATTTAATGAAACGCTGATTGCCCGGCATTTTGGGTGAGCCCGCCTCATTCGCGAAGAGCAGGGCATGGAGATATAAAACTACAGGGGTAAAAAGGGAAACTTTTACTAATCGGCAATCTGGGTAATGTAATAAACAGAAAACGTTATGAATACTTATGAGTAGTTTTGCATGAACCTCAAGTTCATCAATAATTTGTATTGGGTGAATCAGAGATGTCACAATTCTGCAACATCAGGAGCTTAATATAGTGACGCTGCCCTGTGGCGGTGACCCACTTAACCGAATGGAGAGAAAAATGTTGAAATCGCACAGTCTTAAAGCACTTGGTGTGACCGCTGCATTGAGTATATTAATGAGCACCCCAACCATTGCGGGCGCCGTCGCGATCATCAAGATTGATGGTTCAAGCACTGTCTATCCTGTTACGGAAGCGTTGAGTGAAGAGTTCCAGAAAAGCAAAAAAGACGCCATTAAAGTGACCGTCGGCATTTCCGGCACCAGCGGCGGATTCAAGAAGCTCTGCCGTGGAGAGATTGATATCGCCAACGCCTCTCGACCGATCCTGAATGAGGAAATGAAGGAATGCAACAAGCACGGCATGAAATATATTGAGCTGCCTGTAGCTTACGATGCGCTGACCGTGGTGGTCAATCCTCAAAATAATTGGGTGAATAGCATGACCGTGGCCGAGCTCAAAAAAATGTGGGAGCCAACAGCGCAAGGAAAAATGACTAATTGGAATCAGATTAACCCGGCCTGGCCCAATGCACCTTTGAAATTATTTGGGCCGGATTCTGACTCAGGCACCTTCGATTTTTTCACTGAAGTGATTGTGGGCAAGGCCAAATCCAGTCGTCTCGATTACCCTGTGTTTGACGACGACAAATTGCTGATACAGGGTGTCTCGGGCGATAAGGATGCCATTGGCTACGTCGGCTATGCCTATTACGCCGAAAACATCAATAAACTGAAAGTTGTCCCCATTAGATCAGCAGAAGGTAAGCCGCCCGTGCTGCCCAGCTTGGAAACGGTTAAGGGCAGTACCTATCGACCCCTTTCACGTCCTATCTTCATCTACGTTAACGCGAAAGCTGCACAAAAACCCGAGGTCAAGGAGTTTGTTGAGTTTTATCTCAAGCAAGCATCGAATGTGGTCGAGGAAGTGAAGTACATACCCCTGCCAGATGCCGCCTACAAGCTGGCACTGGATAATTTTATGAAGAGTAAAACGGGCTCTGGTTTCGGTGGTAAGTCCCATGTCGATATCGATTTCAGCGGTATAGCCGAGGTCGGGGTGTCAGATGAAGTGCTCATGAAACGTGAAGGCAGGATTTTTCCGTAATGTTCCTTGTGCATGATTACAGTTTATAAGAGAAAAATTGATGGGGTGCGAAGATAGTGACTAAAGTGCAGGATAAAGCGGGGCTTTGAATGCCCCGTTTTTTTGCGTACCCAGCAAAGCCTATTTAATATCTAATTCAGTAAAAGACAATCCTGTGTGCGCTCTAGACAATTTAGACGACCTATTCAGATATTCTCTACATAATCAATAATGCACACAAATGACCGCTGTGATTAGCTTATCCTGTAACAAAATTGTCACGGAACGCGAGTAGTATCGCCTAATCTAGCCATTAAAAGGATCTGAATCATGGTCTCCACTGAACATACCTCCAGGCAATTTGATGCCGAACTGGAAGCGGTGCGTGCGCGCGTATTACAAATGGGTGGACTGGTGGAGAGTCAAATTCGATTCGCTATTGAGGCGCTGGTTAATGGCGATGTGCCCCTGATGAATCGCATTATTAATGATGATCATCGTGTTAACGCGATGGAAGTAGAAATCGACGAGAGCTGTAACCAGATTATTGCTCGCCGCCAGCCGGCCGCAGGTGACTTGCGTATGGTGATGACGGTGATCAAGACGATTACTGATCTCGAACGTATCGGCGACGAAGCGGAAAAAATTGCACGCATGGGCAAGCTGCTGTCACAAAGAAACAGTCTCATCCTGCCACGTTATACGGAAATCAAGCATGCCGCAGACCTCGCTCTGGACATGCTACGTAAATCGCTGGATGCCTTTGCTCGTCTTGATCTTGCCTACGCTGCTCAGGTGGTGCGTCAGGATGAATTGGTGGATGAGGAATTCCGCACCATCATGCGCTACCTCATCACCTTCATGATGGAAGACCCGCGCACCATCTCCACTGCATTGGAAATTCTGTTCGTCGCCAAGGCCATTGAGCGCATTGGTGATCATGCCAAGAACATGTCCGAATATGTGGTTTATATGGTCAAGGGTAAGGACGTGCGCCATGTCACCGTGGAAGAAATTGAGCGCGAAGTGTTAGAGTAACTTACCAACACCGACACGTAGCATTTAACTCCATGGGGAATACAAAACCATCTCGAACAGATAGCAAAACGAAGGAATATGCTGCCTTAGCAAAGAAAATCGTATCTATCCGTAAGAGTTTGATCGATCTGGAAACAAGCAGCCTGATAGCAATCTCAGGGGTTATTCCTGAGCAACAAGAAAGCGCACGCAACCTGTTGCATTACATCGCATTACGTCGACATGATTTACGTCCCCTGCAATCTCGTTTAGCGCAATTGGGATTGTCCTCGTTTGGACGATCCGAAGCTCATGTGCTGGCGAGCATTGATGCCGTGCTTGCAATGCTGGACCGGCTTTGTGGGGTGGAGCGTGCAGAACTGAAAGCAGAGACCACACCAAGTTTCATTAGTGGCCCAGGTTTGTTGCGCCACCATACTGAAGTGCTGCTGGGTCCGGGATCGTTGGAACGTCAGGTCAGAATCATGGTCACAATGCCCAGCGAGGCAGCTAGCAATTACAGCTTGATTCGTGACTTGTTAGCCCATGGCATGGATTGCATGCGCATCAACTGTGCCCATGATGATAGGAATGCCTGGCAAAATATGATTCAGCACTTGCGGCAGGCTGAGCGTGAAGTCGGGCGTACCTGCAAAATTCTTATGGATCTGGCGGGGCCCAAGTTGCGAACCGGGCCAGTTGAACCCGGCCCTGCCATAGTGCGTATCCGTCCAAAACGAGATGCATATGGCAGGATGATTGCGCCGGCCAAGATCTGGCTATTTGACGAAACATCCAATCTTGTGCCACCCGTGACAGCTGATGCGAGCTTACCTGTTTGTCCTGACTGGCTAAAGCGCCTATCCCCCGGAGATAGCATTCACTTTATAGATACAGCTGGCCGTAGCCGTCATCTAGAAATAATTAGAATTAATAAGCGTGCCGTATGGGCGCAGTCGGTAAATTCAGCCTTTGTTGTGTCGGGCACGATACTGCAACATCTCCCTAAAAAACATAAATCATCGTCACGCATGCATGAAACCAGGGTGGGCAATATTCCTCAACTAGATGGATACATCCTGCTTCAATGCGACGACATATTACTTCTTACCCCGTCTTTACAACTTGGTGTACCTGCAAAACTGGACAAGGCCGGCCGAGTGCGCTATCCGGCAACAATAGGATGTACCCTCACAGCGGTACTCCAGGATGCCCAAGTGGGGGACGCAATCTGGTTTGATGATGGCAAGATAGGCGGTGTGGTTGAGAAAAATGACGCCGAAGGTTTGCATATACGTATTTCGCATGCAAAACCTGGTGGCGTCAAACTGCGCGGAGACAAAGGGATCAATTTGCCGGATAGTCAGTTGCACTTGCCCGCCCTGACTGAACGGGATCGCGCAGACTTACATTTTGTGGTTGAGCATGCCGATCTCGTTGCCATGTCCTTTACGAATTCCGCGCAAGATGTCGTCGACTTAGTTAAAGAGATCGACCGTATCGACAAGCGCCATCTAGGCATCATACTCAAGATCGAAACACGGCGTGGTTTTGAGAATCTGCCTGACATATTACTGGAAGCCATGCGCTCACCCGCTATCTTCGGAGTAATGATCGCGCGTGGTGATTTGGCGGTGGAATGCAGTTATCAAAGACTGGCCGAAGTGCAGGAAGAAATTCTCTGGATATGCGAGGCAGCACATGTACCGGTGATTTGGGCGACTCAAGTGCTGGAAAATTTAGCCAAAAATGGAATTCCCTCACGCGCTGAAATCTCAGACGCCGCTTTAGGAAATCAAGCTGAATGCGTGATGTTAAATAAAGGCGAACATATATTGCAGGCGGTTGAAACACTAAACGGTATTCTGTGCCGCATGCAAAGTCATCAAAACAAAAAAAGTTCAATGATGCGCAAGTTGAAGCTGGCCCAGTTTTTTCATTCACATTCCTAATTCTGCAAAGCAATGCACCTGAATAAACTACGGTGATATTCAAAGCTTCCAGATCCACCCCGGTATCAGTTCAAGCAGACGGATATCATCAAATGAATAATTATTGTATTACCCTGACACGACCATTTCGCATTTAATCTGTTGGATAGTAATAAGGCACTCTCCGCGTCTCTGACCCTACATACCGCATATTCGCCCGACTTTCCACCAACCCACCTATCTACACCCCCGCCAAACTCGCTCGTAACAACATTATTTTTCCAAATAAAAAGTAATTAATACAGGTGTAATATTTTTCGCGCTTAATGCCATAAAACCATTTCTTATAAATATTTGGACAAAACAATATGGCTATTTTGAATCCCACCTCTCACAGCTGCGAAACTCCCTATCAAGCACCGCAATTGACAAGTACTCCAACAGCCTGCTTTCGGGGCGTACGCATAGCGCTCCATATAATTTATGGCATGCTACTGGCGGGTGCTATTCCGTTGCTGAACAAATCAACTCAACAGCACATCGTACAATATTGGTCACGCAAGTTTTTGGATTTACTACACGTTGGTTTGGAAACTTATGGTTGTTACCATCACGCAACTGCACAGGGCCGCCTGATTGTTGCCAACCATATCTCCTGGCTGGATGCTGTTTCCATGAATGCAGTGCTTCCGACCTATTTTGTCGCCAAATCTGAAGTGGGCGATTGGCCCTTTTTGGGCTGGATATTTCACCGTATTAACACCCTGTTCATTAAGCGTGACATCCGACAGGAGACAGCGCGTATCAACTGTCAAATTAAAGGAATACTCGAACAGGGAGATCACATCGCCGTGTTCCCGGAGGGGACTACCTCCGATGGCACTCAGCTGGGCCATTTTCATTCTTCACTGCTGCAAGGCCCTGTTGATATTGGATCCACTATTTGTCCGGTTGCTATCCGCTATCATGATGGGACGGGTAAGGCTAACGGCGATGCGGCTTTTGTGGACGACATGACATTTATCGAGTCACTATGGAAAATTCTGTGCAGCCCCTCCCTGCATGTCACGCTGGTTTATTTACCGGCAATCCCATGCACAGGAAAAAACCGCCGTATGCTGGCCTCCGAGGCACGAGAAGCAATCCATACGACCCTGGTCAATCTTTCATCTGGCCATGCCAGTCATACAATAGAATAACGTCACCATCTCCTCCGCAATCTTGCACTTCTGTAGTTGAACCCCTCGCTGTTGCTCAACATGGGCTTTAATCCAACAATTTAGTACGCAAATGACACGTACATTTCATCAATCCTTAATCTGCCTGTAATACCCCTGCAACAGACCATCGTTAAATTTGTCTTACCCCACGCATGGAGACAACGATGTTAAATCTGAACCAAAAACACCATCTGCCGCATAACAGGCTTACCCTCAGTATGGCTAGAACCGACTCAGAAATTGAGGAAGCGCAACGTCTGCGGTATAAAATATTTGCTGAAGAAATGGGCGCCTTTCTGCCTGGCGCACATGACGGGATTGACAGCGACATTTTCGACCCCTATTGCGAACATTTGCTAGTACGCGATAACAGCACCAACAAGGTGATCGGTACCTATCGAATATTACCTCCCGACCGCGCTCGAACCATTTGCGGCTACTATGCAGAAACCGAGTTTGACCTGACGCGCTTGTCCCACCTGCGTGACCGCATGGTTGAAGTTGGCCGTTCCTGCGTGCATTCAAATTACCGCGATGGCGTAACCATCGCCCGGCTATGGAGCGGTCTCGCCGACTATATGCACATGAACAACCATGAATACCTGATTGGTTGCGCCAGCATCAGCATGAACGATGGCGGACATTACGCTGCCAGCATTTTTAAAAAATTGAACAAGCTGTATGCGGCGCCCGCTGAATATCGCGTGTTTCCTCGCTGTCCGTTGCCGCTGGAGGCATTAGACAGTACGCTTGAGGTCAACATCCCCCCGTTAATTAAAGGCTATCTACGCTTGGGCGCTTATATTGGCGGTGAACCGGCTTGGGATCCAGATTTCAACACTGCCGACTTATTCATATTGTTGCCCATGTCCAGGTTAAACGAAAAATATGCCAAGCATTTCATCAGTAAATAGTTGATATATATGCTTTATATAGCTCCATTTGCGACATGTTTGGAGAGATGTAAAACATAGGTGACCTCCTGGGAATATCCATTAAATACTTTCATTTGATGCGATTCGTCGCAATTTATAGAAGTGCCCGATCTAGTTCCGAGCAGCCTGAGTGGCTGTAGTAAAATCAGAGTATGGAATGCAGGGTATAGAATGGCTGTTTTATTATCGGAGGGCGGAGTTTTGGATCTTATTTTATGGCGGCATGCAGATGCCAAGGACAGCGTGCCGGACGATGCTCGTAAACTTACAGCAAAAGGCGAAAAACAGGCTCAGCAGGTAGGGCAATGGCTCAAATCCCATCTTCCCAAGGGTACGCGCATCCTTGTCAGCCCGGCAAAACGGGCGCACCAGACGGCAAATGCCTTGGGCTTGGAATTCGAAATCACAAGACAAGTCGGCACAGGAGCATCCGTCAAATCAGTAATGGAAGCAGCGGGCTGGCCGAATGCCAAGGGTGCAGTGGTTGTGGTGGGCCATCAGCCTACCTTGGGACGCATAGCTGCGGCGTTGCTGTCGGGCGTCGAGGCTGAGTGGAGCGTCAAGAAGGGGGGAGTGTGGTGGTTTAGCAACCGCTTACACGATAATGAAACCCAAACCATATTGCGCGCGGTGATGTCGCCAGAATTTCTTTAGGCCATGAAGTCAATACCGCTTCTAAATGTCCCCATTTCTTTTCATTATTAAAAATAAAAAACGGTCGCTCCGGGTGTCGAATAAAATCAAATTTTAGCTACGCTTCTTGTCATATTGCACATGGACTCAGTGAAAGAAAGATTTAATACACCCTTTTGCGACCCTTCGCAGAAAATAAGAACCGCATAGCTTTCAGGAGACTGTCTAAACCCCAAGATTCACAAGGAGCACGCTCACATGAAAATTATTGCCTGCTACAACATCAAGGGGGGTGTGGGTAAAACCGCAACGGCCGTCAATTTAGCTTATCTGGCCAGTCGTGAAGGTGCCCGCACATTGGTTATGGACTTGGATCCGCAAGGTGCGGCTTCTTTCTACTTTCGTGTCAAACCGAAGATTAAAGGAGGCTTAAAAACGCTTATGGATGGCAAGCAAGGTTTGGATGAGCTAATCAAGGGAACTGATTATGCCAATCTCGACCTTATTCCTGCGGACTTTTCCTTCCGCAATATGGATCTATTTTTGGAAGATGCAAAAAAACCAACGCGGCAATTACGAAAATTGCTTCAGAGTCTGGATGACGACTATGACCTTGTTTTTCTGGATTGTCCGCCCAGTATTTCGCTAGTATCCGAAAACGTATTTCAGGCGGCTGACGTCTTGTTAGTGCCGACCATTCCTTCTACTTTATCCTTGCGAACGTTCGACCAGATTCTAAAGTTTTGCAAAGAAAGTCATTTGGATGAGCTTCAAGTGCTGTCATTTTTTTCCATGGTGGACATGCGCAAACAGCTCCATCGACTTATCGTTGAAAAGCCACCAAAAACTTTAACCGGATTGCTTAACACGACTATTCCCTATGCCAGCGATATAGAACGGATGGGGCTTAATCGCGCAGCCCTTGCCAGCTATGCTCCAACGTGTCGGGCAGCTTTGGCTTATGAGTCATTATGGGCAGAAATAAAAGAATCCATGAGCTGAAGATCAGCTCTGTAGAGTGAGATCGATTAGCTCAGAAATTAATCTCCTGCCTTTCTAAACAAAAGCTACGGCACCCCTTTAATAAATTCTTTATTTTTCTGTCATATCCCTGAAACATCGTTGCACTATCCTGCGTCCATACATTCAAAGGAGACAACGATGCTTAACCTGATTCTGCAACCTAAGAAACCGTACCACATGCCAGCTTTGAGCTCGGCTATCATTAATGCGGAAGTGCGAGAGTCGCATCGAGTGAGATACCACATAGTCGCATCTAAAATGAGTGTTTATTTAAATAACGCCAATGAAGAGATTGAACGCCAAATGTTTACCCACTTTTGCGAACGCGTGCTACCCGTTACTTTTCGTGACTGGATGAAGAAACGTTAGTCAGCTGTGCCAAGTACTTACATTTGCGGTCCAGGTGTATGGAACTCTTATCCCATGCTGCCGTTTTACATACGGCCCTGGCAACCCTTAAATTCAAAGTACGTACAACAAACACCTCATTTACTAATTCCGCTTAGATCACCATTTTCCGGTTAAACGCGTACGCAATGTGGTGCGCGTTCTTTTTCCATCATCAAAAGCTTTGTTCCTCCCGTATCGGCGTGTTATGGCTGCCAGCGCTGTAAAATTCGCAGTGTAATAATTATGTAATAGAAAATGGCTATAGTTAGCTACGCTGTAGCGAACCTATCTTTGGAGAGAATATGACCAAACTAAATCGTTCTCTTTATTTATCTATTTAAAAGCTCTGGCAACATGAGTTTGCAAGCTATAATTTTTGCCGGATAAAATTTGAGGGGACCAGGCTCCCTCAAATTTTGAGTCCTTTTAAAAAATCATGCCAACGTTTTTACGTGATGTACCTATGAAGCGCCATAATTTGCTGGACATTCTGTTCCGCAATGTCACTCGCTTGTCTGCATTCGCCGTGCTCGTACTACTCATTGCCATCATCGTTTCGCTGATAATCGGCAGCCTGCCCTCCATTAAAGCATTCGGTTTCCAATTTTTAACCAGTGCAGAATGGGATCCGGTCACGGACGAATTTGGCGCACTCGTTCCGATCGTTGGCACGCTGGTCACTTCGGCCATCGCCTTGTTAATCGCTATCCCGGTCAGTTTCGGCATCGCGCTTTTCCTCACTGAACTAGCGCCGCGCTGGTTACGCCGCCCGCTGGGTATCGCCATCGAACTGCTGGCCGGCATCCCCAGCATTATTTACGGTATGTGGGGGTTGTTCGTATTTGCGCCGCTGTTTGCTGACCATGTTCAGCCGTGGCTCATAGAAAAGCTGGGACCGCTACCGATATTGGGGCCGTTGTTTCAGGGCATTCCCATGGGTATCGGGGTGCTCACCGCCGGTATTATTCTGGCTATCATGGTCATTCCCTTTATTGCCTCGGTGATGCGTGATGTATTCGAGGTTGTTCCCACGCTGCTCAAGGAGTCTGCCTATGGTTTGGGTGCGACCACTTGGGAAGTCATGTGGCATGTGGTGCTGCCCTATACCAAGATCGGTGTGGCCGGCGGGATTATGCTCGGTCTGGGGCGTGCGTTGGGTGAAACCATGGCGGTTACTTTCGTCATCGGCAATGCCCATCAATTAAGTGCCTCACTATTGATGCCGGGCAATAGCATCTCCTCCGCGCTGGCCAACGAATTTAATGAGGCCGTGGGCAAGTTATATACTTCAGCACTGGTCGAACTCGGGCTTATTCTGTTCCTAATCACGTTCATCGTGTTGTCGCTGGCACGTTATATGCTGTACATGCTGACAAAACGCGAAGGATCCACGAGCTGATTATGCTGACTCTCTACGCACGCCGCCGTCTGATTAATGCCCTGTGCCTGGGAGTTTCGGCCCTGGCCATGCTGTTCGGCCTGATCTGGCTGGGCTGGATTTTATGGACGCTGCTGGCAAATGGTCTGCCTCAACTGTCGATGGCCATCCTGACCCAGATGACGCCACCCCCCAACAGCGCGGGCGGTTTGCTCAACGCCATTGCCGGCAGTCTGATGATGACCTTTCTCGCCGCACTGATCGGCACACCTATCGGCATATTGGCGGGCACTTATCTGGCGGAATTTGGCCAGCGCGGCTGGTTGGCGCCGACCACGCGTTTTATTAACGACGTGCTGCTTTCTGCTCCCTCTATCGTGATTGGTCTGTTCATCTATGAAATGTACGTCATCAAGATTGGGCACTTCTCCGGCTGGGCCGGTGCACTGGCCTTATCCATTTTAGTCATCCCGATCGTTATCCGTACCACCGAAAATATGTTGCGTCTGGTGCCGAATACCTTGCGCGAAGCGGCGGCTGCGCTGGGTGCGCCGCAATGGAAGGTGATCAACCTGGTGACGTTACGTGCGGCACGGGCTGGCATCATTACCGGGGTGCTGCTGGCCGTGGCGCGCATTAGTGGTGAAACCGCACCGCTCTTGTTCACTTCGCTGAATAATCAATTCTGGAGCAGCGATATGAATCAGCCCATGGCCAATCTGCCGGTCGTGATTTTCCAATTTGCCATGAGTCCCTATCAGGATTGGCAGAGTCTCGCCTGGGCGGGTGCGCTGCTGATCACGTTCAGCGTGCTCTCGCTCAATATCATGGCGCGAGTTTTGTTCCGCCAAAAATCAACAACTTATTAAGGATGCAGGCAGATGAGCGTTGAAAAAACGGTTAATCCGAAGCTGGTGGTACGCGACCTGAATTTTTACTACGGGGCGGAGCGCGCCCTGAAGGATATCAACCTGACGATTCCGGAAAAAATGGTGACGGCCTTTATCGGTCCCTCAGGCTGCGGCAAGTCCACCATGCTGCGCACTTTCAATCGTATGTACCAGCTCTATCCGAAGCAAAAAGCGACGGGGGAAGTTTTGCTGGATGGTGAAAATATTCTCGACAAGAAGCAGGATCTCAATACACTCCGGGCCAAGATCGGTATGGTATTCCAGAAACCGACGCCGTTCCCCATGTCTATTTATGACAACATTGCTTTCGGGGCGAAACTCTATGAAAACCTTAGCCGCCACGATATGGATGAGCGGGTGGAATGGGCATTGCGGAAAGCCGCGCTCTGGACAGAGGCGAAAGATAAACTGAAACAGAGCGGTACCGGACTGTCCGGGGGTCAGCAACAGCGTTTGTGTATCGCGCGTGCCATCGCGGTTAAACCGCAAATCTTGCTACTCGACGAACCGACCTCTGCGCTGGACCCGATTTCCACGGCACATATCGAAAAGCTGATCGATGAGCTGAAAGCAGAGTTCACGATTATCATCGTCACCCATAATATGCAGCAGGCAGCGCGCGTGTCAGACTACACCGCCTATATGTATCTGGGTGACCTGATCGAATTCGGCGATACTAGAACGGTGTTCACTAATCCTAAGCGCAAGGAAACAGAGGATTACATTACGGGGCGGTTCGGGTGAGTGTTCGCTAGCCAACACTTTTTGCTACTGGTCAGACACAAATTTTGTGAATTTCGGATAGCTTGCAGGTCAGGTTGACGACCAAATCGCTTTCCGATACATTCAGCGCATAGGGAAAAGTGCGTTTGTTTTCCCGATACACCAGCTCATCCCGCCATGAATTGGGTATCCTTCAACTTCAAAGTCGGCTTGATTTGAGTCCTTGTACAGCCGCTGCCAGAAAGGTCTCAGCCATGTTTTCTTCTCCCACGCAGCGCGCCAACAAACGCAAATTTCTTGTTTTTTCAGGCACGTTCTTAGCACTCGCTGCGATCGGTCTGCTATTCAGCTACTCGCGTCCCGCAATCTACCTGGCCAGCACGCGGGTTCAGATCAACCCCGGTGCGGTTCAAGTCGAAGCGGCCGTATCCACCGGCGGCACGCAAGGCGCCAACGTGCCGCGCTCGCTCCTGAATGAGCTGCAAGTGCTGACCAGCCGCCCACTGGTCAAGGCGGTTCTGGAAAAAATGTCCGGCGCACAACGTGACACCGCTTCCCGGTTAGGAGCGGACCCGGTTGCTGCCTTGCAAACCGG
This sequence comes from Candidatus Nitrotoga sp. AM1P, assembly GCF_013168275.1. GTDB lineage: Bacteria > Pseudomonadota > Gammaproteobacteria > Burkholderiales > Gallionellaceae > Nitrotoga. Next base: position 2,069,847 of record NZ_AP019547.1, read on the forward strand.
GCTACAGGCCAAGGTGGCCGAGGGCACGAACGTGGTCGAGGTGTCATCGCACGGTCCCGATGCTGCACTTGCCGCCATGCTGGTCAATGAATTGGTCGTTGCCTACACCGGCCAGTTGAACGATGCCTATGCAAAAACCTCAGGCAGCTCATTGATCCAGATTAGTGACGAAGTCGCCCAACTTACCCAAAAGGTTCAAACCCAGCGCCGCCAGATGGAAGATTTTCGCTTGCGTCATAACATCGTCTCCTTCGAGCGCGAAGAAAACGAAGCCTTGGGCCGAATCAAGGGCCAAACCGAAGCGCTCAATAAAGCTCAGGAAAAATTGGCGATTGCCGAAGGCAAGCTGCGCGCAATGACCGAATCTGCAGCTGGTGGCAGACCCCTTGCAGCGCCGGTGCGACCCAATGTCACGCTGGAAAATCTGGAGCAGCGCGCATCCCAGGCCCGTGAAGAGCTTAGCGAGCTGAGCCGTGCCTATACACCTGCATACTTGGCGATGGATCCGCACGCACGTGCGGTCAGGAATCGCCTGGCCGAACTAGAGCGTCAGGTTGTCAATCAGCGGCAAAGCAGTGGGCAGGTGGCGCGGTCAGATCAAAGTTCGGCGTTGGCCGACGCGCGCGAGGAGGTCAATGCGGCACGGGATACCGTTGCCCGCATGGCACAGCAGGCAGCTGGCAACCGTGGTGCGCTGCAGCAGTTTGCCGCACACTTCAATGATTTTCGCATCATGCGCGACGAACTTGCGCCGCTGGAGTCGCTGCTGCGCGACGCAACCCAGCGCAAGGCGCGCCAGGAAGCGGGTGAAGCCGCGCGCAGGCCATCGGTGCGGGTGGTGGAGCCCGCTTTCATCCCGCGCGAGCCGTGGCAACCGCAGTACACACGTGATGCGGCCATCGTGCTGGGCGGCGCCTTTTTGCTGGCACTGCTGGCGATGTGGGTGGTTGAACTGTTCAACCGGGTTGACGCGCCGCCCACTTGGATCGTGTCCCAGCCATCCTCTCACCCGTCACCTTACCCAGGCAATCCGAACTATGGTTTGGGATATGAAGCGGGGCAGGACAATGTGGCTGCCCTGGCGCACCGAAAGCCGCTTGCGGTGGAATATGACGGGCGCACGTCACTGCTACCGCCCGTGATCCACCCACGCGAGCTGCTGCAAGAAGAACTGACAGGCATCCTGACCAATGCCTCGCCCACCGTATTACTGTTTGCCCACCTGCTGCTCAGAGGGGTCAGCCCGGAAGAGGCGGTCGCACTACGCGGCAGTGACGTCAATACGGAGACACGGACACTACACATCGCAAGCGGCCAGGAAGGCGACGATTCGCGAACTACAGCGCGCGACATTCCGCTGGATAGCGCCTTGCATGAGGTGATCGTCAATACTTTCAAAATCACCCCGGCAGGCGACGCACAACCATTGCTCGGCGATGCGAATGCCAAACCGCTTGCGCTCAGTGACTTGACAACAGAACTGCTTTACGCGGCGCATGACGCGGGCGTCGACCAGCCCGCTGAAGTCACGCCGGACGCGCTGCGCCACACCTGCGCCGCCTTTCTGGCCCGCCAAGGCATTCGCATGGCCGACCTCGCCCGCGCAGTCGGGCAAATGAGCACAGCGCAGGCGGCCATCTACAGCGCCATGGCACCCGCCGGAAAACGGCTGGGACTAGAGCAGGTAGAACGCTTAATGTCGGCAGTGCGACTGGCTGCCTAGATTGACCCGTAGATGCTGGCCACTCCTACTTGATCTGAAGCCTATCCAGTTGGCGTAACTGTCCATCCTCCAACAGCCATACCTGACAGGTGACCAAGCCCTCTCAATATGCCGTCAACTAATTGAAAGAAATAAAAATACAATCGCAAACACCAATCTTGAATCTGGATTGAGTCCCTTGGCACCTATCTCTTTAGCCAATGGTGCAGCCTTGAACGCGCCCCGCTTAAAGTGTTTGAGAACTAAATCAATATATATATTCAAATTCAAATTGTTATAGGCCATCTGGTTTGCCATCGATATTAATTGGGTAACCATCATTAACACGTAAGAACAACGTTGCATCACCACTAATTGTTGCAGTGACAGACGTTGCCTGACACCATTTTCCGTTGACACGTCTGAACCTAACTAACTGAGTAAAATCTCCATTGCGAGCAGTGAAGAAAACGTTAAAATCTCGTGCCGTGCCTACTCCAAGGTCAATCTTGTGCAGCAATATCGCTTGGTTTTGAGCAATTTCTCCGACCGGCACAATCGTGTCAGCGGCATATGGATTTCCACTTTTCAGGGCAGTTTGGAATTCAGCGAGATCAACTATTCTGGCCGTAACGCCGTAAAGCGGATATCTCCCTTGATGCACTATAGTCCACGTTGAGAGATTACTATTGGCATCAACCCAAACACCAAAATAACAATAACTATCACCTCCTGTTGTGTAAGTGCGTTATTTCTCGGGCTTGAGTCTCTAACTGTCCTACCAAGTTTTCTAGTCGTAATTCTAGAGAACTGAGACCGGTTTGGACGTTTTCTTGCTTGCGTATGCGAAAAAACTGACCTGTCATCCAACTTGCTAAGAAAAATGTCGGGCCAAAAGCAGTCATGACTGTCTTTAGGCTAAGAGGACTGTCTCAAAGGGCATAGGCAGTCCACACTGCGGCCACGAACAAGGGTAGCCAGAATTCTCGTCGTAATTGCTTGAATGTTCTTGTGGAGAGACTCATCGTAATATCTATCTAACCTTAGTCTCTAAAGAGTAAAGGAACGCTGCCCTTATATAGGTTATTTAATTCAGCTTCGAGCGACCCGAAAACTGTCACGGATGCGTAGTATTTGTACACGATCAAGGTTCTTCGCTAATGCCACTTGGCGGTTATTGCATTCTTGAACGGGCAGGCGGCCTTGATACTTTTCCATAAACTTTGCACTAAATGCAGCGTATTTCTCACAATAATTTCCGCGCGATTGATGGGCTATTAAAATATCCTTGCATACTGCCAATTTGAATCCGGCTAAATAGGCTGCGAAGGTAAAATCGGTATCATAGATATGGAAGCCATCGAAATTTTGTTCATCGAAGCGTATTTCATTGACCACCCGTCGATTCACGGCAAAGAAAAACCCGTCCAAAGCTTGAATCCCTTCAACGACCACCGAACTGACTCCGCCCCACACCCCCAAGTCGAAGTGAGTACCGGGCCATACATCAGCGGTCACCGGGTAAATCACAGTGCCGTGCATGTAGGGATCTCCCGCGAACCCCCAGTTGCTGGCGACTAAGTGAGTTGTGCCGGCACAGCCGACCACGTCATAGACTTGAAGATATTGGCATAAAAGAGGGTAAAAATCGGGTGAGATTATCTCGATGTCATCATGGCAAAAAATCAGGATATCGCCTCGACTTTGATTGATGCCACGGTTATAGCCTTCGCACAGTGACTGCGCGTCGTGGATGCCGATTATCTCAAACGGCGCGTTCCCTAACAGCTCCGTGTAGTTTTTCGAGACGAACACGAATTTTTCCGGACTGATGCTGCAAATGATAATTGAAATCATGTTATTGGGCCTCGTATCAACCGAGATATGGCTACTAACCGCCACATTGCACGTTGAATTCAGAATGATAAAACGATTCCATTTGACGTAACGACTTTTCCATATTGAAGATGCTATTACTACGGGTAATAATGCGTTGCACAACTTGCTGGCGCCATGCACTGTCTGTGCCGATCTTGATAGCTATCTCACTATAGCCATCTTGGTTTTTAGCTATAAGTTCATCCAACTCCATGCATTTCAGCATTCCATAGCTTTGCCGACCGCGCATGAACTCTCCCGGCAAAGTTACCACGGGTAAGCCGCAGGCGAGCGCATCCAGAGTGGTGTTGCCGCCAGACCAATACAGGGTATCGAGCATCACATCACACAACATATTGACGCGTAAATAATCCCCATGTGCCATTGAGGGCAGAATAATACCGCGCCCTTGCAACTCCAGGCCGCGCGCGCGCAGGGTCTGCGCCAGCCGGGCAAAAAAGGCGTTGGTAATGTTGGGGTGGCGGCCGGCAAACAGCACGATGACACCATTTGGGTCGCGCTCAAGAATGTTCACCAGCAGGGCATCATTGTCTGGGTGGATTTTGAATAATGATTGCGGGCATAAATACAGCGTTTTGCCTTCTGGTAACGCAAAGTCGACACGGCGTGCTGGTGTGGGTAGCACAGGCTTGCTGTAATAAGTGCCTAGACCCTCGATCAATATCAATTTTTCTGAATAATGAAGCTCGGCGTTATCGGGCTCCATTGCGGCGCTGGAAAAATAGTAGTCGATATTTTTGTGGCCGCTCGTCACAGGGTGTCCCCAGCCGGCACATTGCACCGGTGCCAGTCGCATGGCCGCCAGCAGAAAACTGGTGTTATCCATACCGAGCTCTGGATAAACCAGGATATCCAGGTCATCCGTCAGCACAGTATTGGCAATGCTACCCGACGAAACAGGGCCCGCGACAAGGTGGCGAAAATGGTCACAAGCGTCGACAATTTCCTGGGTAACAGCATCTGTTTCCTGACGGGTATGATAGACAAAAATTTCAAATTGCTCACGATCGAGTCTCGTGATCCAACTGCGAAAATACATCCCGACCGTGCAATTTCTGAAAAAGCTGGACAGATAACCGATGCGCAAGCGGCGTCCCGCTGCATCTTTTTTCGCGCGTGGCTGCATGAATTGCGGCGCAATTTTTTCCAGCATGGCCGCCACAAAATGTGCATAGTCTGTTTGCAAACTCTTATCGTCCAGACCCTGGTAGGCCAGGTAAAAATTACTCCAGCGCAGTTCGTCCAATAATTTTTCGGGCGGATTGTGAGAAATAAAGTTCGGGATATTTGCGTGCAGAATTTTCAATCCGTTAGCGAATCGCTGACGCGCTTCCAGTAAATCAATCTGATTGCGATATACGGCGGGCAACGACAGTAAGGCACCGAGTGCCGATTTCAGTTCATGCGGAATCAGCGTTTGCGCTTGCCGATAGGCAGCAAGCGTTTGTTCGATGCGGCCTTGCTCCCAGAACACGCGGGCAAGTTTATTGAGTTCCGCGCCATTCTTGCCCGGCTTCATTTGCACGGCATGAGTGAAACTGGCTTCCGCTTCATCGAGCTTGCCCAGTTGGTGCTGAACAGAACCGAGATAGTTGTAGGCCTGAACGTGCTCCGGTTTCAAGCGAAGCGCATGGTTGAAACTGGTTTCCGCCAGATTGAGTTGTCCCATATCCAGGTGAGTGATACCCAGGTTGTAATGAGCCAGCGCATAATCCGGTTTCAGCAGCGCAGCTTGTGCAAACTGCTGCTGAGCGCCAGCGAGATCACCCAGCGCTCGAAGCGAGGTGCCCAGATTGTTAAAAGCTCCGGGATAGTCCGGTTTGTGATGGATTGCATCGCGGAAATTTGCTGCGGCTTGCTCGAAGCGTTTTTGGTCATGCAGGATAATGCCGATATTGTTGTAAGCCTCAGCATAATCTGGCTTCACGCGAATTGCATTTCGCAAGCTGGCGATGGCTTCATCTGGCCGGTGCAGATCTTCCAGCGTGAGTCCGCGCAGAAAATGATTGCGCGAATCTTGCGGGTTGAGAGCAATGGCTTGATCAAGATAGGCCAGTGCTCGCTCCAAATTACCGGTTTGTCGCGCCAGTGCGGCAGCCTGTTGCAACGCCTCGGCCTGATTAAGTAAATCAACGCTATCAGTCATGGCTGCATTGAATATTCATCGTGATACTACGATGCCTTTCTGCATTAACGCCTGTCGATAAGCTTCTTCCAGATGGCGCACATGGTCATCCATGTTGACTAACGGAGAGTTGGCCAAACCGCGCCGGATAGCATCCGTAACACTGGCGTAGAACGTTTGATCATTTGCGAGGCGTTTGGCGATGTCGATAAATTCCTGTTCGTTGCAAGCAATCGTTGCCGTTACGCCAAGGTTCGTCAGAATGCTGAAGCCAGTGCGTTCACCATGCCGTTCCCCGCACAGCGTGACTACCGGCACGCCCATGTCCAGCGCTTCCAGCGTGCCATTGACGCCGCCATACGGCAATGTATCCAATACCATGTCAACCAGGGTATAACGCGCTTGGTTGTGAGCGTCATCTTTGCCAGGCGGGATAAAGACGACGCGAGATGCTGCTATGCCAGCCACCTTGAGCCGTTGCAGATAGCTGGCTTTAGCTTCAATGTTGGGCGGCGAGAACGCGAGTACCGCATTCGGCAGCGCTTCCAGCACCCGGCGCCACAACGCGAGGCAGCGCGGACTCAGCTTAATCAAGCTGACAAAAGCACCCAGCACGATAGCGTGCTTTCCTATGCCGAATTTTTTACGCTGATAGTTGTGCTGGCTGGCTGGTGCAATGTGGCGATAAGGAAAGACACAGCCCTGCATCGGCAACAGGCGCTCCAACAAATACGCCTGGTTTGCTGGAGTGTCGGCGAAATGATCAGTCAGCTTAAAATCGATGCTTTCCAGCCCCACTGCCCCGGCGCTGGCAATATGGGTAATCTGCACGCGCGCTGGCTTGTATGCCAGAATGGCTGGCAGACTACCCTTGGTATGGGTGGACAGATCCACCAGAATATCCAGATTGTCCTCGGCAATGCGATTTGCCGCACTGAGCGCGTCGAGATTTGCGATGCCGACAAACCGGTGGCTGCAGGCACGGAAGCGCTCGGTCCACGCATCTTGCTGCGATGACAGCGAATAGCAGTACACCTCGAATTGCCCGGTATCATGACGGGAAATGGCCTGATATATCATTTTTCCCATCACATGATCGCGCAGATCGGCTGACAAATAGCCAAGCCGGATCTTGCCGCCGGCGGCGCGCGCGGGCAGCGACAATGGGGGGGTATAAACCTGCTTGCTCAACTTATTGTAGCGCTGATACAGGGCAAGCAGACGCTCTGGAGGAAAATCAAAAGACAAAAGTAAAAACAGCATTTCCTCCAACCGATCCAGTGCATCGGCGGCATTGAATAACGCATACTTATCGCCCAGCAACTCATCCAGATACGCCTGTTGCTGTTCGACTTCACCCAGGTACTGGCAGGCTTGCAGGCCATACACCGCGAGCATGACAGAGGGCAGTGCGTGGCGCCGGAACTGTTTAAAATTTTCCAGCCACAAATTGATTTTTCCGCCATCGAACAATACATCGCCCAGATGGTAATAGGCCGGTGCATGATCCGGCTGAATACGCAGGATTTGTTGGTAGCAGGCAACAGCGCGTTCGAGCATGCCTTGCTGCTGGAACAATACGCCCAGGTTGAATAATGCCTCGGTATTGTTCGGCTCCAGCGCCAGGGCACGATGATAGGTGGCCATTGCCACGTCTGGCATACCTTGTTTTTGATATACCACGCCCAGATTGAAATACGCAGAGGATTCCTGCGGCTGACTTTGGATCGCCTGCTGCAAGATAGTGATGGCTTGCGGCAGATGTCCAGCCCCGGTCAGGGCGCGGCCCAGCCCGTTCAGCGCTGCAAAATGGCTGGGCTTGATTTGCAGCGCCTTGTTAAAGCCGGCGACCGCCTCCTCCATATGTCTCTGCTTCAGATAAAGGTTGCCAAGTGCCAGATGCGCATCAAGATAGTTCGGGCTAATCGCAATTGCACGTTGAAGTTGCACGATGGCGTCATCTTCCTGGCTGGTTTGTTCCAGCAGTACGCCGTATAAATAGAGGGCTGCGGCATGGTCGGGCTCATGCACTAGTACTTGCCGGTAATGGTCTGCTGCTTCCGTCAAATTGTTGGCCTGGTGTTGCCGCACGCCTTTCTGGAACAGCGCTTTATTATCGTCGTTTGCGATTGAATCTTTTAAGGGGCATTGGGCAATAGCATGACAATAAGCGTCTTCCAGATGCCGAGTGTAAGCATCCATGTCAACCAGCGGCGAATCGACAAGACCGCGCCGAATCTGTTCCACCACCGTACTGCGCCAGCCGGTGTCAATTGCCAGACGGCAAGCAAGATCGATATATTCGGCTTCACTGTGAGCGATTGTTTCAGGCACGCCGAGGTTCATCAAAATACTGTAGGACGTGCGTTCGCTATGACGCTGACCACACAATGTGACCACCGGCACGCCCATATCCAGCGCTGCCAGCGTAGTATCACCACCGCTGTAGGGAAACGTATCGAGGGCCATATCCAGCAGCGCATAACGTGCGCGGTTAAACTGCTCGTCCTTTGCCGCAGGGATGAACTTCACTCGTGCCGAATCAATTCCGGCCGCAGCAATTTGACGTAAATAGCTGGCTTTTTCGTTTTCTTTCAGGGGCGAAAATGCCAGCACGGCATGTTCGACCTTCGTCATGATGGCAGCCCAGGTCTGCAAACTACGCGGGCTGAACTTCATTATGTTAGCGAATACGCCCAATACCACTGCATTTTCGGCAATGCCTAACTCGGCCCGGCTTAAATGAATATCCGAAGCAGGTTCAACATGGTGAAAGGGGAAAAGACAACCTTCCATCGGTAACAGCTTTTCGATCAAATATGCCGCATTTTCCGGCACGTCGGCATAATGATCGGTCAGCTTGTAATCAACCGTATCCAGGCCTATGGCACCGTGAGCGCCGAGGTGAGTGATTAGCATCCGTGCCGGTTTGTAAGCAAGGATCAACGCATTGGAATAGGAGGTGTGGTTGCACAGATCGATCAGTATATCGAGGTCGTCTTCGGCAATCATCTTGGCGGCTTGCCGCACGGACAGCGTGTGCACATCAACGAATTTATCACTGATCGTGACAAATTGCGTGGTGAGTGCATCTACCTGGCTCGCCAGGGAATACAGATGCAATTCAAACTGGCTGCGATCATGGCGCGCCAGCACTTCGACCATAAGTTTGCCCATCACATGTACCCGAAAATCCGCCGACAAATAGCCTATGCGCAATTTTGTGCGCTGCGTACGGTAGGGAGAAACGAGCGGAAATTCGGAGAAATGTTGGCGTTTCACTGCCTGATTGTAGGCATGGTACAAGCGCAATAGCTGCGCTTGTGGCAGATCGAAGTACTGCGCCACCCCTAAAATATTATCCAGCACCCCTATATCGCCATCCGTGAGCGGATGTGCAGACAAAGCTTGCAGATAGTTTTGTTCGCGGGTGAAATCGCCCAGGTAGCGACAGGCGGAAAGTCCGGCAACAAAAAACCAATCGGTTTTATTATCCAGACGCTCATATTTCTTGAATGCATCCAGCCATTCCTCGGTACGGTCGAGGAATCTCAACAGTGAACAGAGATTGTCATAAGCTTCCGCATAGTCCGGCGCAATTTCTATCGCCGCCTGAAAGTGCTCCACCGCCAAACTGAACCGTTTTTGTTTTTTAAGAATCAGGCCTAAATTGAATTGCGCCTGTGGCAGCCTGGAATTGCTTGCCAAGGCGCGGCTGTAGGACTGCCGGGCGTCATCCAGGCGCTCCAGCGTTTGAAAGATATTACCCAGATTGTTATGTGCCTCGGCAAAATCAGGATTAATTTCGATGGCGCGCTGGTAACTGGCAATTGCCGCATCGGTTTGATTCAGAAATTGCAGCGCTAGTGCCAAATTGTAATGACACTGTGGGTGCTCGGGCTGCAGCGTCAGAACTTGTCGATAGATCATCATGGCGTCCACTAACCGTCCAGCTTGATGATGCTGCACTGCCTGTTGAAACAAATTGCCGGGGTTATTCATGGATGATTAATTAATTACAATTGTTATCAGTATCTAAATTTGATGATCGAGCATTAGAGGCAGCTACAAAAAATTGCTCCATCTGGCGCAATGGCGTCTCCACAGCAAAGATAACGTCGCTATTTGTGTTTATATGTTGCACAACTTGCTGATGCCAAGCGCTATCCGTGCCAAGTCTGGTTGCTATCTCTATATAATCTTTGTGATCGTGCGCGATTAGCTCATTCAAGCCCATGCACTTCAACATACCGTAGCTTTGCCGCCCGCGCATGAATTCGCCTGGCATCGTTACCACGGGTAAACCGCAGGCCAGCGCATCCAGCGTTGTATTTCCGCCAGACCAATGCAGGGTATCGAGCATGACGTCACACAACATATTGACGCGCAAATAATTTTCATGGGCCATGCGCGGCAAAATTTTAATTTGACCGCTTTTCTCCATCCCGCTTTCATCAAATACATTTTCGAGCCGCTTCATGAAAGCACGTGTAATTGACATATCAGTGGCCTGAAAAAATACCAGTACAGCATTTTTATTTCGTGCCAGAATTTCCAGCATCAGCCTATCGTTATCGGGATGAATTTTATATAACGACTGCGGGCAAAGATAAAGAACGCGCTCCTCTGGCAATGAAAAGTCTGAGCGCTTGGCGGAAGAAGGAAGTACCGGTTTTAAATAGCACGTTCCGATGCCCTCCAACAATATCAATTGCTCACTATAGTGAGCCTGTGCATTTTCTGGCTCCATTAATGCACTGGAAAAGAAATAATCTATATTGGCATGGCCGGTGGTTACCGGATGTCCCCAGGCAGCGCATTGTATTGGTGCCAAGCGCATCGCTGCCAATACCAATGCCCCCGGATCCATACCAATTTCTGGATAAATCAAAATATCCAGCTGGTCTTTCTTAACCTCCCTGCCAATATGACCAACATCGCCAACAAGATGTTTATAGCTGTCAGAAGCATTGGAGAACTCTTGAGTTACCTGATCCTGTATATGCCCAATGTAGTAGCAATAAATTTCAAACTTCCCTCTGTCAAGAGAAGTAACCCAGCTTTTAAAATAAGATCCGACGGTGCAATCGCGCATAAAACTCGACAAAAAACCAATGCGCAACCGTCGTTGGCTGGCTGTGGGATCTTGCTTTATGGGCTGCATTAAATCCGGAGCCGCAACCCGAAGAATATCCGCCACAAAATGTGCATATTCCACTTGCAAAAATTTATCATCCTGACCTTGATAAGCCAAATAAAAATTGGCCCAGCTCAATCCTGACAATAATTCTTTTGGTTCTACTTCAAGGAAATTTTCGGTGTTATCCCGTAAAGCCTTCAGACTCTCTGTGTAACGTTTGCGTACCGTCAACAGTTCTGTGGTATTGGAATAAATCGCGGGTAACGCCAAGTGAACGCCGATGAATGCCTTCAAACCATTGGGTTTTAATGACAAAGCACGCTGATAAACGGTTGTCGCCTCGGCATGCTTGCTCTGTTCCTTTAAAGCATAGGCCAAGTTGTTTAGCACTTGAATATTACCTGGATCGAAAACGAGCGCTCGGCGTAATACTTTCTCGGCCTCTTCCATCTTCCACTGCACAATAAGGACATGTCCCAATCCAAAATGAGCATAAATATTATCCGGCTGAAGTTCAATGGATTTACGGTAACAGCTCTCAGCCTCTTCTACTCTTGCTTGTGATTGATATGCGTTGCCCAAATTGTTGTAAGCGAGCACATAGTCTGGTTTTAACCGTACTGCTTCCAGAAAAGCAACCGTTGCCTCGCCAATTTTTCCCTGTAACTTAAATACATTTCCGAGGTTATTCCAAGCTTGGGGGAAATCGGGAAGAAATTTTAACGCCAGGCTAAAATTAGCAGCCGCCTCATCGAAACTCCCCTTAATTTGATATAGCGTACCCAACTGATTATATGCTTGGGCAAAATTTGGATTCAGTTCAAGTGCCTTACAAAAATATCCTGCTGCTTCGTCAAATTTCCCTTGCGCCTGCGACACTAAACCCAAGGCAAACCAATAATGTGGCTGCTTTGAGTCAGCCTGTATTGCCTTATTAAAATAACTTGCTGACTGTTCGAAATTTTTTGAATTAAAAGCCTTCAATCCCAACTGATAGAGAGCCTCTGGGTGATCAGAAGCGCCAATCGAAACTGGCTGATTTTTATTTTGCATTTTTGATGCCTTAAGGATTTTCTTATGCATGATATATCTACATAAACGGCATTAATTACCCATAGACGTGAATCCTAATTAAACGCAACATCCCACTGCTTTCTCAACAAAATCCTTCCGGTGCCTCAAACAGCTGTCTTCAACTATTTTGCTGCCGATGGGGAAGTGCAAATTATTAAGTCTGAATACTCAATTCTCCGAGTAGCGGTGATTACGTATATAATTTGCAACGAGTGTGAGCAAGGGAAGAGAGTGAAGCACTCTTTTGCAAGCTAAAACGAAATGCGCCTCAGCCACGACTAGATAAGACATCAAAGCAATACCACATGCCGAGAATAAGGACGCAGTATAGCAAAAATGCTGTCCCGTCAGATTCCACAGCGAGCTTTGATTTATTTGAGCACCCCGGAACTAATACCTGTTTTTGCACAACGAACATACGGCCAATAGCATTGGCTCCGCCAATCCGAGTTCGTTGCCGTGATTATCTAAATTTCAATGAATCAATCTCAAACCGTTTAATTAAACTTATCAAAGACTCCAAATGAATCAACCAAACAACATTGATCCTGCAGAATTAAATGTCCAACCTATTGCTAATATTTATCAAGCAGGACAGATCATAAAAGTTCAGATGAACCTTCAAATTCGGGACATATGTATTTTTGATCCTGTAATGCGCTTATTCATTCGTCGTGAAGGGGCTGACAACTATTTGGTGGCTTCTGATACGCATCTAGGTGGAATATTTCTGCCTTGGTTGCCACGTGGCGAGTTCTGCTTCAACTTTGAATGGCCCGTATCACTTCCGCCAGGCAACTATGAACTTGGGGTTTCATGGGGAACGGTAAGCAAGGTTCGTACCCCGGATTCATTGCAGTTATTTTCTATCAACGGGATTAAGTCAGCACAGCAACTTTTGTTGGGTACGTGGAGTACCCATCCTGAAACAGAAGCACGTTTAAATCAGTTGTCATGGCGTCAAGGTATGACCAATTGGTTCCATCGCCATTTTTGTCATGCTGCAAAAGTCATTGGAGAACTTTGTCTCGCTAATTCTGAAAAACTACATGGCAGAATTTTGGATATCGGTGCGGGCGAAGGAATTACAGATTTGAGTATCGTTCTGCGCTATCAGCCACAAGAACTCGTCGCCCTGGACATTGTGGATTACATAAAAGAATTACCCAGAGTCTGCCAAGAAAATGGCCTGCCTTTACAAAAAATGCCTGACAACTTTACTTTTTTACAGCAAAGCTGCGAGGAAATCCCCTATGCCGATGAGAGTTTTGACGTTGTAATCTCTTGGGGTTCGCTTGAACATATTGCAGGAGGATATCGAAAAACGTTGGATGAAGTTTATCGAGTGTTAAAGCCGGGGGGGTTGTTTTTCGTCGCGCCGGGTTTGTACTATTCAGCGATAGGAAGTCACTTGGGCGAATTCGATCCGACACCACACCTGCATCTACGCATTCCAGAGGCTGATTTAAAGGAAATGGTAATGACTACAAAACCTACGATCATGGATCGCTCAGGTTTTAATGTCACCAATGAAGATTATTGGCGTTTTTACAAAGAGCTTAATCCTATTCGCCTGGCTGATTTTGAAAAAGAATTGCGAAGCTATGGATACATTTTAATCCGCGCAGCAATCAGAACCAGCGAAGTAGTCGAGTATGATGCAGCGTTACAGCCCTATAGTATTCTGGACTTGGCTGTAGAAGAACCTTACATAACCGTTCAAAAACCAGAAAAAAATCTCAATTCTTAGAACAAATGACATCCTAAAGAAGTCGTTGATTCGAGGATATTGCAATATCTGTACAAATTAAATCAACGATGGTCAACAAGCTTAAGTGCTAGTCACTTATCTTGACACCGCTTTTTGCAGCGTAGAAAGTAGCTGCCACTGCAGCATCAAACGCGACATCTGCCGTTCTTTAAACGGTTCCATTTTTCCTGTCGTGCCGAAAGGGGATGATTGCGCGCATCCTTGCGCCGGATGCGGTTGAGGTATTCCTCTTCTTTTAACTGCACTTTTCGCACAGTATTCAGTAACCATTGCGATTTTATTAAAAAATAATTACTTTACGAGGTTTTCCGATTCTACCTAAATGCAGTTGCCCGCGCATTCAGTACCCAATCTACTCTTCGAACTCATACCGAACCCGATTACCTTTGCAAGATCGTACGTAGATCTTCTGTTGACTTCCAATCGCAGCCACATACGAAACGGGGAATTAGCCATCGGTTAGAATCGTTGGTGACGTATTCCGGTTCAGTTGTAAGTGCCGCGGTGAGTCGATGTTCTGACATATGATTAGGAAGATACTCGCGCACCAAGTAGTCAGAAGCTTCACCATATGGGTAAGCAAAAACTGTTGACGTCGCAGCTCCGCAAATAGAGTCCAAATAGTCGGACGCTTGCCGAATCTCCGTATCAGCCTCTTGATAGGTTGAAACGACTGAAAATCGTCCTTTCTCATGCAAAACAGCTGTCGAATCTAAAGTGATGTGATTATGATCCCAGCTATGATTTTGAATTCGAATCACGCCTTCATGGTGGGCTTGCTGCCACCATTCATCACTCCACCAGCGATGTCCCGCCATACAAGTGACCTCGAGTTGCGCACGCGCTTGTGGTGACGCAATTACGAAAGACGTTGCTTCTATTGGAGGCTGGCCTCGTCCAGTATGCCTTCGGGAAAAATCACGCAAAATGTTTGCCATACTCTTCTGCTGTCCGTGAGTAGGGTGATCAAGGTCGTACCAATCAAACCATGAGCCATCGTCAAACGTAATAGCAACCCATTTGTTTGCGGGATTCAATTTGCGATGAATTACCGCACCAACGATAGTGCTCAATGGCGTTATCGTCCAGCCTAGCTCCATGAGCAAACGCAAATCCATACTCAATGCAACGTGATCGTTATTTGAGTATTCATTACCACCAACATTCATTGAATGATACGTCAAAATCAGTGTTGTCATGGTAGCGCTAATCCAGTTGTGTGATACGCATGAGAAAGACTATTCGCCAGAATCATAACGCAATTAAAACGGCCCGAGTTCACGAACCTTTTCGATTAAAGCGAGCTTTCCTGTATCTTGCATAGTTGAACTCCACCATGCAATCACATACTTAAAAGGAGTTTTTTGAAACCCAGCGCGAAGAGAAATGCGCTCTGATAATGGATCACCACAATAGCCAAACACCCCTAAGGTTTTGTCCTGGAAATGGTTAAATGCCGTGGACAACGACAAATAATATGCGCCGCCAGCATTGCGCATACTTACCCGCTCATCTGGACTCATTTTTTTGAGAACACGTTGATCAACACAAGCACCGCCGCATAGCAAGCAACCCTGCCATTCATAGAAATGGATGTAACATACGGGAAGAGGAATTAAATCTTTACTGTCGTAATAAGCCACCAAGTGAATTGGTTCTTCAGGCGGCGAATCGTGAAACTTGAAACGAAATAAATCTCTCACATTTTCAGATATCGTTTGCTGCATACATATGCGGAAAAATGGTTTCTCCTGGTCTGACAAACTTAAAGTATTAATGGTTTGAATTTGCTGAGACATACATTAACTCTGAATTATTGATTACAAGAGCGCTGAACCTTACATAATTACCAGCGCGGAACTTAAAAAGGGTTTCAAGCCGATACATGGCAGAGTGCATGAAATCAACGAGACTCAACAAGCTTAAGCGCTACACCACTTACCTTAACCCCCGCTTTTTGCTGCGCAGCAGGCAGCTGCCACTCCAACGTCAAGCGCGACATCTGCCGTTTTTGAGCTGCCGGAAAAAGGCAACGTGCCGTGTTTTGCCCGACTGACTGGAGTAAGCAGGACAGCTTTTCGCCATTCTCCAGTAATAATACAGCTGATGCTCTAGTTTGCTGCGGCCAACTCCCGGTTATGACAAGCTCAGTCGGCGCCGTCAAATAGCGCATTTCCCACTGCGGTGAAACCAGACCAATGTGCCCCCCTTCGCCCGTCATGTGCAATTCTCCATAACCACTTATCAGACGTGTTCCGGCTGCCGGGGTCCAGCCATCATGGCTTTTCACCAAATTATTGCCAAACGGGTAAAACAGGCTACCGACCGGCCACGCTTGCATTGCGCGTAGCCACCAGACGAATTGGTACTCATAGGCCGAACCTTCCATGGCATCGTAGGCCTTGAAGTTATTTGGGTGCACTATGCGGTCACCCACGTAACTACCCCACATCGGTGACAGAAAATGTGCACCACCGTTTATTAACGCCTGCATGGTGGCATAGGATTCGGTGTGATTCGGCAATTTTTCTGGAAACGCAATCGTGGCGGGATGGAATTCTCCCACGCCCCATTCAGGATCGACGCGCCGAATGTTATCGATCAGGCTCTTACCGCTACGCGGCTTACCTTCGTTGCGGCTGGCTGGGCCATACAAAATCACACCCAAATGGCCTTGACGTGGCTTGGCACCTTCAATCGACACCCCCGCCTGATCGTTCCAACCATTGGCACGATCAGTGATACTTACTGCGACATCCGCTTGGATAAAGGTTTGGCTGGTATAAATGCGCTCTGGCGGCAAGCCTGCTTCTACTGCCCAGGCAGCGAGGTCGTCATAATGACGTGCCACTAGATGACGCCTGAATTGCGTCCATAATTGCTGCCATTGATCGCTGTAATCGATGGATAGGCGTGGTGGTTCAATGGCGCCCACTTCCTTCCAGGATTGCTTGGCGAGGCGGTTTGCGTCAGCCAGCGTCAACCCGGGTTCGTGTCGAGAAAAGGCTAATTCGCCGCCATTTGCATAAGGGCCGAGGTGGAACAGCCATTCTCGGTATTGGCGCAATGTGTCCGGATTGTAGTCGTACCACTGGGTCAGGTAGAACCACGGATTGATATATTCATCCGGGTCGAGGTTGATCATCACATGATGGGCGGGATGAGCCTGGTCGAATTTGACAATTTCGCGCACGGCGGATTGCAGGTTACGTTTTTTGTAATCAAGAAAGCGGCGATTGTAGCGGTTCAAGCTCATCATGCGTGCCAATTCCGGACTGTCGACAGCGCCAGCCAAACCTTTCAGAGCGTTGTCTGGCTCAGACTTGCCAAACTGATTCCATTGCACGGCGCGCTCGTCTTGCTCCAGCATATCGACAATATCCAAATCCGGCGCGGCAAACTTGGAATCGGCCCAGACGCCGCCATCCAGTGTGATCATCAACGGTGCGCGAAAACGCAGCGCAGTCTCAAATAACTCACTCAAGGATTCACCGGTCATACCTTTGTCGTTGCGATTGCGCAGGTGCTCAGGAAAGTTGGAATCAAATATATAATCGGCCTGCTCGCCTTTGGTGGTACGCATATATTCAACGCGCCCGCGGAAACCGATTTCAACACAACCGCCTTGTGCCATATCGCGTAATTCCTGCAACTGGCGAAAATTATTACGAAAATCCACCGCCCCGCCGGGATAAAACACACGCAATTTCTTGCCAGAACAGGTTTGTCCTGCGGTTGAATTTTTATCGAGCACCAACGGCCCAGGCAATACAGCAACATTGTCCGCATTATCCTTCACGCGCACCTGTAATCGCTGCAAGCCGGACGGTATGACGGCAAATGGCACAGTCAGATCGTACAAATCACCTTCCTTGAGCGGCGCATCGCCCGCTTTGTCACGGTTAAAGCGGGGGTCAGAAAAAGCCGATATCAACTGCATTTTTTTTGTCAGCGTCATTTTTCCGAGAGGTGTACCACTTTCAGTTTCCACCTCTGCAGACCGAATGCCTTGCTCATCGGCCAGCCAGGCGCGCAGTTCTATTGCACCGGGCGACATCATTTTGTCATGCTGCGCCAATATCTTGCCGAACGGCAGATCGTTGATCACCTGCGGCCCGACAATTTCGCTGTTATGTCCTTTGCCATCTTCAAGCAGAATTTTCAGGCGATAACTGCCGCGCGGCAACTTATGTATTGGCAGCACTCCCTCGAAACCACTGGTTGCTGCCTGCGGCCAAGCTGGAAACACCTTGGCCACGTCATCTCGCTTATTGTTGGCTGACAACGTCAACATTTCTTTTTCCTGCGCCAATACCCGTATTTGCACCGGCTCTCGCCTTCCCACCGCCCAGCCGCTAATCAAATTTTGACCATCAGCCTTGATCGGCTCGGTTATGTCCAATACCCCAAATGGCTTTGAAAAATCAACGGGCACCCGACCGGCGTTAAATACCTTACCAGCGCCGTTTGCCGCGCGCACTTCCAACGCTGCGGTATGCGGCGGAATAATGCCGCGCGCAAATGCAAAGGTATATCCGGAAACAGGCGAGAATTTGCATTGCGGAAGGGCTGAAGTCACATCGGTTCTGACGACACTCGGCTTGACACTGGCAAGCAATTTGCCGTTCGCCCACATTTCAACACGGCTTACTCCGGCAGCATCAGCTGCCCAGCCCTCAATATAAATGCTGGCTTCGCCGGTGGAATCCACTATTTTCGGCGTATCAACCGCGCCACGCGCTTCGCAGACTGACGGTGCCATTTCCATTTTTATTTGCGGCCAAACAAGACTGGTGGCACCTCCACCAATCGCGGCAACTGACAAAGTTACAATTACCGTTAGTAGCAATTTTTTATTAAGGTAGCTAATCATTTCATTGCTTTTGTTAGTGACATGGCTTCTGAAAGGGCATGGGAACGGATATTCTGTGACGGACATTGAAGAAAGTACATTCGACAAACCAACAGAGAATTATCGAAATACCTAAGATAGTAAGGTGCAACTAATCGCTTCAAATAATACCATTTACGATTCGTAAATAATGTTCGTATGAGATACGTCAATCAGAGGGCGGTTCAAGCCCCAAGTGAAAAAACGCAGCATGATGCTGCTTGAAGTTAGATTACCCATTAAAGTTCATACAGTAAAAATGACGTATTTTTGAATGTCAGTTTTGCTGCTGTTACTGCGAATAAGGAAAATATTTCTTGACAAAATATATGACCGGTCATATTATTCACATCAATTATGATCGACAAGTTATCTAAACGCGCAAAATTACTCGACCAGGGCGTCTATCTATTAATGAACCAGGGTTATCATGCGACAGGTATTAATGAAATTGTAAACGCCGTACATGTGCCTAAAGGTTCTTTTTATAGCTACTTTGATAGTAAAGAAATTTTTGTTGCTCAAGCCATTAGCCATTATATCGAACCATTTATCGAGCGATTAACGAGGCACCTACAACACCCACAAATTGACTCACTCACTGCTTTAAAAAATTACTATGCAGAACTTATTGTTGAAGTAGAAAATAATGGATACAAAGGCGGATGTTTATTAGGCAATCTGATAGGTGAAATTGGTGATACCAGTGAGCTGTGCAATCAGGCGCTAAAATCTGCTGTTGAACGCTACAAGTTGTTGCAATATAAGGCATTAGTGCAAGCACAAAAAGAGGGTACGGTACGCACTGATAGGAGTGCCGAAACTATGGCTAACTTGTTGGTAAATAACTGGCAAGGTGCGTTGTTACGGATGAAAATTGAACAGTCCGTGCAACCTTTGCAAGAGTTTTGCGATACGTTACTGAATGATTATTTTGTTGCCTAGTTGACTGTAGCTTAAGAACAAAGCAAAACAACACAACTGTCGGTTATTTGGGTCTTTTTTACGACCAACAACAAGACAACCGACCATATATTAACCATGAGATTTTGATATGAGTGAAGAGAAAACCTTAATGGATTTTGTTAAACAAGCAAAATCGCAAATACACGAAATAGATGTATTAAACGTTAAATCTCTATTGGATGAAGGCTATTATGTACTCGATGTGCGAGAACCTGCTGAATTTATGTTAGGCACTATCGAGGGCGCGTTAAATATTCCTCGTGGAATACTGGAAGCAGCGGCAGACCGCCAGTATGCAGGTCGTCGTGAAGAGTTAATGGATCGCGATAAAAAATGGTTATTACTTTGCGCCAGTTCGGGGCGCTCTGCCATGGCTGCGGATGCGATGCAACAAATGGGCTTTAAAAATATCAGGAATATTAATGGTGGCATGACAGCCTGGCAAGCTGCTGAATTAGCCGTGAAAATTCCACCACAGACTTAAGCATTAAACATTTAAAAACTATTTAACTAACTAATTTTTATAGCGATATGGCCATGATGGCCTATATCGTTTTTTTAACAGCCAGCAAGAGATGACTGGTCATATGACCGCATAGAGGACAATATGCCTAAATATATTATTGAACGAGAAATCCCTAACGCAGGCCAATTAACCGCAGCAGAGTTGCAACAAATATCACAAAAATCCTGCTGTATTCTGAACGATATGGGGCCGCAAATTCAGTGGGTGGAAAGTTATGTAACGGACGACAAAATCTATTGCATTTACATTGCACCCAATAAACAAAGCATTAAAACACATGCAGAACGTGGTGAGTTTCCGGCAAACTCTATTGCCGAAATAAAAACCATGATTAATCCAACAACAGCTGAACATAGCAGAGGTTAAACACCATGAAAATACAATGGGATAAACAACAATGCACTCATTCTGGCAACTGTGTTAGATCACTGCCCGAGGTATTTAAAATTGTAGACGGACAATTTATTACCGAGCCTGATAAAGCGGCTTACGATGAAGTCGTTAAAGTTGTCAATCAATGTCCTTCTGGCGCACTTAAATGTATCGACTAACTAATTAAAATGAGTCTTCTTGTACTTAGCTCTATATCTTTATGATTAGTATGCTTCTGCAAGTTGACTCTTTAATTGATAACCTATAAAGGAGTCATTATGACTAGCACAGCAAAACGAATTATCGTTGTTGGTGGCGGGATTGGCGGCACGATGACCGCAAACAACTTAGTCGCGAAGCTTTATCCTGAAATTCTAAATGGTGAAATTGAGATTATGATGCTCTCAAATTCCCCCAACCATATTTACAAGCCAGCCAATATGTATGTGGCTTTTAATGCTTTTCATCCCCATGAATTAGTCCGTAAACAACGTTCATTATTACGCCCTGAAATTATTTTTCATGTCGATGGTGTTGAAAGCTTTGAATTTGAGCAAAATCGCGTCCTTTGTGAAAGTGGCAAGCGATACGATTATGAGTATCTTGTTATTTCAACAGGCTGTATTCCCGCGCCAGAACGCATTGAAGGGTTGAAAGAGGCAGGAGATCATTTTTATCAGACTAAAGCGGCTCAACAACTCGCTCAAAAATTACGCACCATCAAAGAGGGTCGTATATTTATAACAGTCAATTTCCCCAAAACCCCTAACGTACCTCATCAATGTGGTATTGCCCCTATCGAAACCACGTTAATGCTTGATGACTATTTACGTAAACGAGGTGTGCGAGACCGTGTAGAGATTATTTATAGCTATCCTACCGTCTCTCAATTATTGCGTAATTGTTTATTTTTACAGAAACCAACCTGCGATGTGTTGCCTACCATTTTTGATAGTAAAAACATTAAATATCAACGTGGCTTTACTTTAGATAAGGTTGATCCCGAAGCAAAAATAGCTTATTCGGAGGAAGGAAACTCCCAGGAATTTGATATTTTAATGGCCACTCCACCTATCCGCGCGGTAGATGCCGTAATTAATTCAGGAAAATCAGAAGCACAAAATAATGAAGGCTGGTTACCTACTGACTTTGAAACCTTGAAAATGTACGGTACCGATAATGTCTATGTGATGGGAGATACCGTTGATTTGCCAGTTAGTAAAGCCGGAGGCACTTGTCATAACCAGTCACCTGTCGTCGTGGAAAATATCGCTTCGGAAATTCGTCGCGGTTATACCTCTGCTATTTATGATGGAAAAGTTCAAGCAATCGCTCAAATGGGATTGGAAGCCGGCATGCCACTCTGGTACGACTATAAGCATGATGTACAGGTCGCACCACCTACCAAGCTCGGGGGATTAATGCGTAAAACGTTTAATCGCGGTATTTATTGGGCCGTTGCGCGTGGGATAGTTTGATTAAAGGGGAACTCTTATGTCTGAAGAAAAGCAGTTAAATATAATTGAAGAAAAGCTTATGTCGGATACGACCCTTAATGACTCCGCAACTATCGGAGGCATTAAGAACTTAATCGATAAAGCAGTCCCATTAGTACAAGCCGGTCGGTTCAATAACATCATCGATTTATTGTCAATCATATCGGACAATATCGAATTTCTTGATGAAGCGGCACTGGAAAAAACCACTAAAGTAGGCGAGGAAATTTTAGCACTGGGCTGGACAGCCGGTAATGCTGTTCGTATGGCGAATGCTCAAACGGAAGCATTAGAAAAGCCACCCGGTTTGTTTCAATTGATCAGTTCCCTAAACGACCCCGATGTTCGTCGTTCCTTGCATTTTTTTATTGGTACGATGCGCATTATTGGCCAACAAATGAAAAATGACTAATCAATAAATTTTAGGGGGCTTACTTACGCTGAAAATCAGGGAAACGAAACCTAAGAGCCTGTTCACGATCTTCGCAGCAGCAGAACCAGAAAGGCAAGGTGGATGAATTGCAGGCTGGTATTGAGTTTACGTTCGCAGTTCTTCCATAGCCGTCTGCATTTCTCCAACCAGGCGAAGCTGCGCTCAACCACCCAACGCTTTGGGATAACGGCGAAGGTGTGCAGTTCGTTGCGCTTGGCGATCTGCACCGATGCCCCCAGTATTTCATCGACTGCCAACGCAAATGGTCGGCCTCCATACCCACCATCAGCCAGAACACGTTGAACCTGCGCAAGGCCTGATTTGCACCGTGCCATCGCCTGCAAGGCGCCTTTCCGATCAGTGACCTCAGCGGTGGTCACCGCAACTGCATACCCTTCTGACCCGCCGTGTCCGTGTTCTTTACGCTCTGCACGTCCATAATCAATAGCGTCGGCTGTGCGTTGCGCCCCTGTCTCGTACGGGCCACGCCAACCTGATTTTTTTAACGCCCGCTCCAGTAGGCTCATTCCTTCCTCGCCCTGCTCGCTCCACTTGGCAAAGTAGGAGTGCACCGTGCGCCATTTCGGAAACTCCCTCGGTAGCATTCGCCACTGGCAGCCGCTCTTGAGCAGGTATAGGACCGCGCTCCAGACTTCATACAAGTCCACCGTGCGGGGCTTGGTGCGCTAGTGCGCGCCTTTTCCAGCAAAGGCCTGATCTGCTCGAACTGCTTGCGGCTGATGTCGCTTGGGTATTCTTTCTTACGCATTCGGACATTGTCTCGGATTTCAGTAAGATCGTGAACAGGCTCTTATTCAATTTATCCTTCAAAGCGGCAATAACTATTTTGTTAATTATATGCTCCGTTGCTATTAGCAGATGCAATACACCATTCAATATTTCATTATTGATTGAGAAATTGAATTAGAAGTACCCTTGATTTTTATTTGCCGTATGTATCATAGCAAGATACACTTTCTCCATGATAAAGACCTTCCGGCATAAAGGCATCGAGGCATTTTTCGAGAACGGCAGCAAGGCAGTATACAGCCTTCACACGCGGCCAAACTGGCTCGCCAATTGCGGCAGTTGTCCGATGCGCGTACCGCATCGGACATGAACATACCAGGTTGGAAGTGGCACCCGTTGAGCGGTGACTTATCAGGCCATTGGTCGGTTTGGGTGAATGGCAATTGGCGGCTAACTTTCGCGTTTGAAGGCGAGGATGCCATTTTGGTGAACTATCAGGACTATCATTGAGGGGTGAAAATGGCAAAGATGTTTAATCCACCGCATCCGGCGGCAACCTTGCGTGAAGACGTATTGCCCGCGCTGGGGATTTCAGTGGCAGAGGCTGCACGACAGTTAGGCATGTCCCGAGTGCAGTTGTCGCGCGTAATTAACGAGCGGGCAGGAATCTCCGCTGATCTGGCTTTACGCCTGGAAGCCTGGCTGGCAACACCGGAAGGCGGCCCCAGTGCGGAAAGCTGGTTGCGCGGGCAGGCATCTTATGATTTGTGGCAAGCAGCGAAGAAAAAACACCCGCATGTGCAGCGCGCGGTGATGCGCGCGTGATTCAGCAGATGATGCGCGAGTCCATGCCGTAAGGCTTTCAGCGCGCGGAGTTTTTGCTGGAGCATGGGGCGATAAACATGATCGTGGCCCGGCGCGAAATGCGCAAACAAACAAAGGGGGCAAATTTTAAACAAGGGGAGAGCAAGTCTTGACACAACATTAGGCCGGATACGTGATGTCAAGACTTGACCCTTGATTTTAGCGAAGAAATTATCGCGATGTGCAAACGTTGGAACGTCAAGCCAAACGGTGTTTGCGATGACGCCTGCTTTGCGAAAACAGGGAGTGGCGCCGGTTCAATTGCGCAAGAGTTTATGCGTGGGGGTGTGCGGTTCATGCCTGCTAAGAAAGCTGACCGGCTTACGGGCTGGAATATCATGCGCAGACTGTTGGCTGATGCTGGCAAGCCTGATGTACCCGACCTATACCACCAGGACATGTGAATACTTCTGGGAGACTGTGCCCTTACCTTGGACGGGATCAAAAGCGCGTGGAGGACGTGGATTCAAGCGGGCCTGACCATGCTGCTGATGCGGTGAGATATGGGTGTTTACGGCAGCGGTCAGAGATGATGCGGATCAAAATAAGTGGCATGTTTTAACGGGTGGGACATCGTTTTAATTCATCGGCCTGCGCACTAAAATTCAGGACGTGTTGATTGGAGGGCCGGGGGATACCTTTCCGATTTCGGTTAGGACGTGTATACCTTGAACTCCACGCTTCACGCCAGCTGAAGCAGGACAAGCGATTCTGTTAGGGTCGTTCCCTACGGATACTTGAAGGTAGATTCCAGCATTGGCCGCCAGCTCCGCAGCTTTGCATATGGCGCAGGTACCATCGCAGGCAAGCAGTCCTCCGAAGCGCGAAGTGTAGACACCACAACGAATATGGGCTTCGTGCGGGCCGATTCCGAATTTCCCCTTCAGACTGGGGAGATCATGCAGAGCGTTGAGAAGGAACTCGCGATTCCCAGCGCCGTGTCTGTTCAAAACCTTCATGCTAATCAGTTGCACAGCGAAAGGGCACTGCGACATTCGGGTCAGGATTGCGCAGATCGTTCCGTGGCCGTTCTTATCTTCTGCGCCCTCTCCTGTGTAATCCAAGGTGCCGATAACCGTGTTGTACAGCGCAGGGTGGCTACGCATTACCCCGGAATCCAAGCTTGCGACCACGAGACTCGGTGCACCGTCGCAAAGTGCCCATATCGCTGGCCATGTCCTTTCAAACAGCCATTCTTCGCTTGGACAGAGCTTCGCATACCGTCTTTTGAGTGCTTCCTTGGTTTGCTCTCCAAACGCGGGCATAAGATAATTTCCAGTTTCCGAATCTTTGACGATGGACATAATCGCGCTCGTGGAAGCGGAAAATCCAAAGAGATGCAATCCATCGTCTGCGGGACATGACATGTTGTGAACCTTAGCGAAACACGATGGACAGAACCAAAAGCACAAGGGCGAGCATGCTCAGGAGTAGATATGGGCGAGGGCCTGCACTCGTTAGGCGAGTGAAGTACGTGCTGGTTGATTTGCTGAATACTTGAACTCTTTCCAGCCTAGAGATTAATCGCGACAAGAGCCAAGCGCTAATTGCGAAAACTGCCAGACCAATGTGTAAACCCGATACGCGTATTCCTTTGGTCTCGATGGCGATGGAGCTTCCAGCCGCAATATCGAGGAGCGCCACGCTAGCTCCCACTAGCATCAGTGACAGGCATACCCAGATAATCGCGGTGACACTTACGGACGGTCGGGTATTGCTAGTTCCCATTTTGGATCTCCCAATATAGCAATTCACATTTAATTAGATACCCCCAAAAACAGGGTTAAGTCTCGCATTGAAACAGCACACCTTTCAATTATTATAATTAGCATCTTTTGGAACGGTACACGATTACACGTGGTGTTATCTGTGCATTACCACACTTATGTGAGAATTAATTGCGGTGTCCCTGCCCATGATGCATTCCTTACAAAGTCTTCAAATATTCCACTAGCGCATTCTTGTCCTCCTCTGGCAATCCGGTGCCGAAGTCGTGGCCCATGTTGCCGTTACCGCGCAAATTGGTGTCGTATTTCGTACCTGCCCTTTCGGCTTCCGGGCCTTGCGAAATGAAGCCCGTATTGGCGGGATCATAAACATCATAGCCACGCCAAAATGCCTGCGGCCGCTGGCTGGGCGGTTTTAACAGGTCCCTAAGCGAAGGGATGGAGCCGTTGTGGAGATAAGGCGCGCGCAGCCAGATACCATCTAGGAACTGGGCGACGTAACCAATCAACGGTTCTTCCACCAAGCCTTTGCGTTCAAGACCCATGTCCCTGACTACTTTGTTTGCTTCGATGGCAGCCTGCCTGTTCCAGGTATCCATGCGTCCGCGGTCGGTGCCGATTTCTGCAAGGGGAATGCGCGTTCCGACACGGGCAGAAGCATGGCATTGCATGCAGTTTGCATCAAACACGGGCTTGCCCTTGGCGGCCAAAACTAGATCTATGGTGTAAGGATATTTCGGTGCAGGCGTGTTGCCGAGGTAGTCAAGTAGCCAGTCGATCTGTTTCAAAAAATCATTTTTGTCATGCGGTGCAGCGCCTAGTAAGCCCAGCGCGGAATCCATAACGACCGAGCGCGGGTCATGGGAATCACCGGCAAAGTTCATGCGGTGGCCCAACTCAGGTTTGTATTTTTTCAGATTCCATACCGAAGGCATGTCGGTAGGCCCAAACGTGTCATCCATTTTCCAGCGGATCATGAAATACTTGGTCAGGTTCATCGCATCATCGCGCCCTCTTCCCCATTCTGGAAAGTCATGACGATAGATCCACTGGAATTGCCCTTCGCGCTCCAGCAGCCTTTTTTTGGTGATAGGGATAATAAGGAAGCGGTAAGCCATGCGGTCGATCCAGTCGAGCTTGGCGGCGCCGTTGATCTCGGACATCAAATTGTCGGCATTAAAACGCGGGTCTTTCGCACAATCGACCAGGAAGCGGAAGAAGGCTTCCAGATCAAGCGTATGGTTGGGGCCAGTGGCGATGAGAACAGGATTCTCGTCATGCGCTTTGCGGTAACTTGCCACATGACAAGCAGCGCAGTTGTTGGCTACGCGATCAAAACCGATACGGCGTTTGGTAAAACCGATGGGAAGCTCTTTTCCCTGTTCCCAGTTCACGCCAAACGCGGCAAGGCCACCCGGCTTCGGCAGTTTTTCCGGAAACATGCGCGGCAGCACATAGAAAATCCAGTAGGGAATGCCGGCATCAAACTCAGCACCGATGGAGCCGTACTTGAAGCGCTCCTCCGCGCTGGAAAAAGACGGTTGCCCGTAATCGCGGAAGAAACGATCCCAACCGACATAGCCGAGCACCGCGACCATAATGAGGGCAAGAATACCGAGTGGGAGCAGCCAACGAGAGCATTTGCAAAGTTTGGTCATGATATTTCTCCTTCAAAAAAAATACCCTACGTCAGAATGTTTTAAGGTATTCAATCAATGCCCATTTATCTTCATCAGGCAGTTCAGTTCCGTAAGCCTTGCCTGTGTGACCCACCTTGCTGTTGCCGGGCTTTTCCGTGTCGTAAGCAAAATAGGATTTATCACCATCCTTCGCCGTGTCTGAGGCGAATCCCAATTTCACCGGATCATAGAGATCATTACCGCGATAAAAGTGCGTTGGACGCTGATTTGCCGGTTGCAGCAGATCCCACAATGTGGGCACGGAGCCATTGTGTAAATATGGTGCGCGCAACCACAGACCGTCCAGCGGGGCATTGGCATAACCCCATGTTTTGCGGAAGTGCGTAAATTTATAGGCCGTTCCGGCGTACGGCGTGCCCAGGTTTTCGGCGAGCACAGGGGTAAAAGAATTAAGCCGGTTGGGATCGGTGCCGATCTCTTTCAGAGGTGTGACTTTACCGACATATTCCCCGGAAAAATCGCTGCCGCTTGCGCCGTGGCAGGCAGCGCAATATTCCTTATAAATCGTTGCGCCGTGCTGCGCTTTGACCGGATCGATGGGGAAAGATTTTCCAAAGGCAGGCGCCGTGGCGCTGGCATTCCATGCCTGGATACGCGTCATGGCGGCGTGGTCCAGACTGGGCGGAGTGGCTCCAGTGCCGAAGGCAGCGTTGAGATTGCGTTCTTCTACGTAATTGTTGTTGCCATCCCAATGCAACTGCATGCCGGTTTTCTTGCCCTGATTCCAGATAGTTGGAAAATCGGCAGTGCCCAGCAGCTCCTCATGCGGCAATTGTTCTATGGGGAAATTGAACACGGCCTTGGCGGAATTGAAGGTATCGACCCGACCCGGCCCCCAATCCGGCTGTGCGTCAATGAAGCGCATACGATGCATAAGAGATGTGACGCGGTCGCGCATCAATGCGATAGCAACAGGGTAAACCACGTAGCGGTCCAACAGAGAAAGCTTAGCACCCTGTTCTTGGCTGGCTTGGGCCTGAATGACTGGTACCAGATATTCAGCACTGAATTTCACGTCACGCATACAGCTATTGATGAATTTCTCGAAAGCCATCAAATTAAAGGTGTTGGCGCCCATGCCAACCACCAGCATCGGCTTTGCATCCGCTTTCACACGTACAGTTGAGGTATGGCACACTGCACAGTTGAGAAAAGTGCGGTCGATACCCATATGCCTGCGTTGACTCATGCCGACCGGTAGATCGTGACCAGACTCAAAAATCATACCCAGTGACGCATAACCCTTGCCGGGAAGATATTGGCCGCAGATTTCTGGCAACGCCCGGAATACCCGTTTGGGGAAACCCATCACGCGGTCGCCGCCCGTAGAACCGTATTTAAAATGTTCGACCGGGTCTGCATACACGACAGGTTCATCGCGGCAAAAACGCAACCCGGTGAGCAACAGCAAAAGTGCAACCAGAATGATGCCGGACCATAACCCGATACGGCAGACTATACAGGAGGAGATTTTCATAAGGGAATCTTCCTTTCAGTTCATGGAGTGACGGAGGGCAGGCAACTACGAAGTTGTTCGAAAGGCCGCGTAAGCACGGCATCAGGCTGACCACCCTGGTTGACGATACGTTGGCGCGCAGCGTCGAGCAGATCGGCCAATGGCGCGGAATTTGCCCAGCTTGTTGCATCGAAGCCGTATGCGGCAAGCGCTGAGATCGGGGGCATGGCGGTTTTACCGCGCTTCGCCTCAGCCACGTGCCACATGCTTAGGCGATAAAAAATGCGCTCGGCGCAATGATCAAGGCGAGTATTGACGGTGGCGTCATCGCCGTGCAAAAAATTCGGCGGAAAATTAGTAGTGCTGTCATGACATTGTCCGCAGTATTGTAGAAAACGTGCCGCGCTACCTGAGAGTTTGCGCGGTGCAACGATTTCCAGTTTTGCTGGCGGCAGTTTGTTTGCTAAAGTTTCGCGCGCCAAAACTTCGCGCTTGTCCAGGCCTAATTCAGCTTGCAACTCAGCCAGTGCGCGACTACCGTCAAAAACGCTTGCCGTCATCAACGGCAAGCGGGGCAACACAGAGCGCACAGCCGCATAATCATCGATCAGTGTGAGAGTTGCGGAGCCTTGATCGGCGCGCAATGTGTTGAGTTGCAGCCATGACCAGCGGCGCCCGTCGGACAAACGAACCCCGCTCGCACCGCGCCTGGGTATCAGCTCGATCTGCCCGGCTTTGGTCATCCGGCCAGAGAGGGTCAAGTCAAGTGCAGTCTTCGCATGACCCACATGCAGTCGGTCAATCTGTCCGCTGAGGTTGCTTCCGACATTTTGAATTACCCCCGACAAATGCAGATCTGAGGTAGCGCAGTTAAACACGACACGTGTCGGTTTGCGTGTGAAACGACATGGCAGCGTGAGTGTGTGCGACTGCGCCTTGGTATGGGTTACCAGTGCACGATCAAATGCTTGCACGTCAGCTTTATTCAACAATTCGGCCAGTCCGGCTACTAATCTAATTTTATCCGGCGCCGTCCAGCGTTGTAATGGCGGACGGGGATTAAGCGGTTCCAATTGAGCAGGAATGTACGCCAGCTGTGCCAGCTCCGCCACGGGATGAGACAGCACGATCTGGGATTTGATGGGGGGTTCAACGACTGTCGCGAACGGATCGCGATTGGGAATGCTGGAACCAGGAATACTGAGACCTTGCGGCCATGTTTTTGTCCAGCGCATCTCCAGATCAGCGAACTTCAATTCATCGGCTTCAGGCAAATTTCCGGACATGGCATAAGCAAGCGCGGCATCGAGCCATTGTGCGCGGCAAGCATTGCTGCATGCTTCGCGCCATATCTGCAACCATACCTGGAACAGATTGGCACGCTCTGCCGCAGCATCAATAGCGCTGGAGACATCCGTTCCAGAAAGCGGGATACCATAAAAATCGCGTCCCGTGGCTTTAAGACGCGCGGCGATGACAGGATTGGCAGGCGTTTCATCCCACAATGGACGTGAGAAAATGGGCGCATTATTCTGGTGGCAGGCAAGACATAAGGCGCGGCTCGCATAGTAGATTTTCGGCTGCGCGCCGGATCGGTAATCACGTACGACCTGAAATTCAAAACGCCCGGCCTGTTCGTTATAGCTAATAATTTCGACTGCTTCGGCGCGCTCGTTATAGCCTAAAAACAACTGGTCCTTTAACGGCATATAACCTTCTTTGGAGTTGCCATCCACCGCTGCGACCACACTTGGAAAGTGGAAAAAATCGGGTGCGGCAACGGAACGTCGTAGCGAGCGTCCCAAAGGAATCAGCGTGATTTTAAGGGGTGATAAACCGTCCCCGGATGCTTCGAGTTGCGAGCGAATGCGCGCGATAAGACGCGGTAAAGGATATGGCACGGGCGCATTACCCATCAAAAAATCAAAGCGAGAGCGACCTGTCGGAGGCAGGTCACCATCATCCGCAGCGACACTCATGCTAAAACAGCACAGCAACGCCATGATGCCTCCTGTTATCCGGTTCATGTAAGACTTCCGTCGAACTCTCCAGCTATGTGCCAGACCAACACTCCTGGCCGATTTTACCGGCAAGAAAATCGGCCTCGCCTGCTTTGGCTAGCGTTTTATTTTCAAGTACGAAATTCAGCCCGAAAGCACGATCTAGATAAGCCCGGCCCAGATACAGGCCGGGACGTATCATGCGGATTTCATCACGCACCTTGAGGCCGTTGCGACCAGCCAGCGAATCCGGCATCTCGCGATAGCCGGGGAGCTCGTCGGTAAAAGCATAGTCAATGATGATGGACTCGCGCCGGGAATCCAGCAGACTTTGACCACAGTACAATTTAGCCGGGAACAGCAACCATGCATCCCGGCCATCGACACTGATTTTTGGAATCTCTCCGGTACCGACAATGGGACGAAGAATAGCCAGATCCTCGATGCGGTTGCGCAGCACTTTTTCATCACGGTAAAAAACCTTGCCCTTCCATAAGGTCTCACCAATAATTTCCAGCTTTTTACCCTTGAACTGTGCTGCCAAGCCTTTCAGACCGCCAAGTATTTCAGCAAGACGCAGCTTGCCGCTACTGCCCTTCGGGAAGACGATACTGCCGTCGAATGCACCATCGGGGATAGGCCCGGCAGGCAAACGTGCATAGAGCTGGTCAAGTTGCTCCTGTGATAACGTATCGAGATACTCGGGCGTAACCTTGACGAGCTCTTTAACTGACAACGGGTGCTCATATTCAAGCTGAGCCAGATCGGGCTTCGAGGCATAGCCCTCGCCGTAAGTCGCATAATAAATATCAGGTTTAGCCGCAAACCGATTTTTAATGCCATCACAGCCTGACAATGACAAAACGGCAACAATCATAAGTAGAGGCAGGGTACGCATATGATTCTCCTTAAAGCGTTGCCAGAAAGGCGATCAGAGCTTTTTTGTCGGAGGGTGACAGATCCTCGCCAAAACGATGGCCGTCATTTTCGATTTCCGCATTGCATGAGGAATACACCTCACCCAACAGCGGCAGTCGCGCGCGGGCCGATTTGATTGCGTCAACCAGTTTGCCGGGGTCATGTACTATGGCGTTGGCAGTCTCCTGCATGGTCAGTACAAGCTGGTGTGCGTTGGCGGCCCCTAATTGCGGGGTATAGTTTTTTTCGAGCTGCTGTGGATGCAGCTTGGCCGCGATCAGATCGGCGATAAAGGCCTTGTGCTGAAAATTACCCACTTTGCCTGCGGTCGATCCTGCAGGAATTCGTACTGAGAAGCCGATAAGCTTTTCTTCAGACCCGTCCCAAACTCGAGGTCCAACATCGAGCACAATGTCCCGATCGAGCTTGGTTGCCTTGGGAACGCGCTGTGACGGATTGAGCAGATCGTTCATCGATGCGACATACAGCTTGAAGCGACCATCCACACTGGGGTCGTATTTCCAGCAGGCCGGGCTTTTATCATGCGACAGCATGGGGTAGCCAGGCTTGCTGGCGTCGACATAGCTGTTACGGTAAAAGTCGTATGATCCGGTGTTGCTCCCACATAACTCAGGCCCTACCGAATTGTTGTGCAGGAACGGAGCATGTGCCCATGCATTGAGCAATGAAATATTACGGTAATAACCACGCCCGCCACCGTTCTGTTCAGGGATATTCGGGTCAGCGGGACGAGCATAGTAATTCTCGGACGCAAACTCTTCCCATACATGCCCTTGCATATGATTGGAGTGCAGCGCACGGCAACGATTCGTGCCAATTTCCGACGCCGGGGCAAGCGCATCGTTTCCAAGCCAGTCGGCGCGCAAACCGGTCTTGGGATCAAGCGCGTGAAAATCCACCGTCTCTGCCGGTGCCTTGCTGCTGGAATGGCAACGCGCACAATTGGCGGCGAACACAGTACGGCCACGGCTGACTGCGCCCTTGCCGAATTCTTGCTCAAGATCAACAGTCAAATCATCTTTGCCATAAGCGACCTTCGATGCGTGCATGTTTGCCCGTGCAGCTTGCAGATCGGCCGCTGCGCTTTCAGGCGATAGAAAGAAGGCCAAAATGTCTTGCAAACGATCTTCTATGGCGCGGAAATTGGGGCAATCGCGACGGCACTGGCCAATGCTGAAAGGCGTCTGACCGAAATTGCGCGCGGTAGGATCGAGCTGGCGCAGATCGGTTAGATGATTCAGCCAGCACTTTTCTGCGCACGAACCGATGTTGAAATACACGCGCTGGATTGCGCCTAGTGCGCCTGTTGAGTCTTCACCACCCTTGAGTATATGGTGCACGGCCTCAGTCTTGAGGCTGCGTTGCCAGCACTTGCCGGGCTTATTTGGCTCACACCAGCACTCATGTTCTTTCGCGCCACTGGGACAGGCGTCAGCCTTGCGCCACCGGAGAACCTGGGTATTGTCGTGAACCGGGCGCTGGGCAATGTTGATCAGCGCATTGATGGTGCCCGCGTTGTTGATCTGATCGGTAGGGATAGCAGAAGTATCGGACGTGCCGGGACGCGCGTGAGCAAACACTTGCCATTCCAAGGTGTCACTGGGCATACCCGAAACAATGATTTCAGAAATACGGATGTATTGATTGCCAACCAGGCCAGTAATATTTTCCCATTTCGGATGGGCGGGATCAGTGGGTGGCTTGGCCGGGTTAAAAGCAATATGGCAAGCACCGCATGCCATGCCGATGCGGAACGGCGGCTCAATGGAACCATCACTAAGACGGCTCAGCTTGGCATCATTACGTTTAGGATCACTGCTGATTTTACCGTCATAACCTTCCCATGTTCCCAAACTGCCATTGAGTTTTTTCCATGCCACCGGATCAAATTTTGGATTGGGAAACTTACGGAAACCTAGCGCTCCGGTTGAGGTACCAAAGGCCAGATTACAGGCATCTTCACGCCCGTTCTGATGTCCTTTGGGGTCGGCAGATTCGGCGGGTGCATCCTTGAAATCACAGGCTGGGTCACGATAGCCAGACTTACCGACAAATTTCAGTAGCGTCTCATCACCCGGGCACCAATCAAAACCATAGGTTTCTTCTCGACTTTTGGCTGGGCAATTTGGACTGCCCGGGGTGCAGCAGCCGGGATCATTAATTAGTCCCCATGTTTGAAAACGCTGTTCGCGCTGGTCACCGCGCAGCACCCGGAACCAATCAATTAATACGCCAACGCGCTGCTGAAAAGTGTACGTATGAAAACGCTCGTTGCCCGCGGTCGCCTTAAACCATATTTCCCGTCCCGCACGCGCACTCGGACTGAGGCCCACTTCGCCAGAATGAAATTCATTATCGGTATAGGCGCTGTTTTGTTGACTGACCATTTGCACTTGCGCTTGCACTTGTGCAACGGATGGCTGAGTTGCGATCTCTGCCTGAGCTATCTCGGGTTGCTTTGTGAACCACGCTAGTGCAGCAATAACTGCAACGGCCATGGTGGCGAGCCAGATTGATGTTTTCATGTTCTTTCCTTTCCCTGCTTTACTGTTTTAATAAATCACGCAGCTACCTTCCTGTGGCCGAGAATGCATCAGTCTGTCCCGGCTTGCGCAACATCTTGTTCACCTCATCCTGATGCGCGGTTTCTTGAGCGATCATGTTGCGAGCATATTCTTCGAGCCGGACATCCTTGTCCTTAGCGAGAGCAAGTAATTCGTAATAGGCCTGCAGAGCCTCTACTTCATGCGCCAGCGATTCGCGCATAATGTCGCCGATATCGTGGGTGTGTGTTTCCAGCAGATGGCCGATGCCCAGCGACGGATGCCCACCCAGCCAGGTCACAAGTTCACCGGCCTGGCGTGCGTGAACCAGTCCCTCCTCGGCTTGCTTCTGCAACCAGTCCACGATGGGGATGCGGTTGTAGCCGTACACCATCAGCGCGTAATGGGTGTAGCGCACCACACCGGATAGCTCCAGTTCCATAATGCGATTAAGTATTTTCAGTACGGCGTCTTTGTCCATGATCAATTTCTCCTATATGAAATTAAGTTGGTACCAACGGCTTGCGAGTGCAGCACGTCAATCACGGTAACCGAGTTAGAACTCTCCTTAGCAACATAAACACGCAGAGATGTTTTACCCGAGAGTTTTTCAAGTTCGGCGCAGCTTGAAAACAGGCCACGGTTTCTTCAAATTGAAAGTCACAAAAAACCGTGGCCTGCCTCCTGTTTTTTTATGTAGCTTGAATTGTTTTTCTAGCGTGAACCGATATTTACTTAACCGGTGCCATCAAGTGCTGGTACGGCGTGTCTGCAAACATTACAAAGGGGAGCGAGACATCTGGATCAGCACTCTTCGGATACGTATCGTAGAAGCTGGCATCGGCGCCGACGATCATCACGTGAGGCCCGGTCTTGATCCAATGATTATTGGCCTCGGGCTTGGTCGCATAGGGGTCAGTATTACTGGCGTCGGTTCCGCCGGAGAGCATGTACATAAAACCGACTTTCCCTGGGATGGGGTTCGTGTGTGCAAGCCATGCATGGACCCATTCCATGGCATTCTTATCCATGCACATAGGATCGGGCCCAGGCGTCGCCGGATTGTCCGGCATACACGTGAAGCCGTTTGTTCCTTGGCGCAGGGTGCGCATTTTGCCACTTGCCTCCATGGCCACGATGGTTGCATCCTTCGCAACCTTGGCTGGCGCTGCGGACATCGCGCTCGCGATCATTTTTTTATCACTCGCCGCCATTTTTGCATCTGCGGCATAGCCATTCGTTGTCAATACAGACAATGCTGCGAGTCCCATCATGCCGCTTACAATTTTATTCAGTTGGTACATTTTGGTCTCCTTTAGATTAATTACTGGAAACATCAACAGCCCGTAGTTTTAGTAAATATCAAATGCTGATGAGACATTTTTCGGTCTGGAGAGCATCATAGGTAGCAAATACTACCTACACGAAGCCAAAATGGAATAAGCAATTTCCTTATTTTTGATACGAGAATCTTAAAAACTCACACCTGTTTTCCTTAGTTTTGCTGCGTGGTGGCACATTCTCAAGACAGATGACCGCATCTATCCGATGAACATCGAACACGATGGTAGTCTGTAACCAATTCCGAATTT